>JBBQAI010000217.1:0-2719 GCA_038316205.1 Burkholderiales bacterium | reverse complement strand
CAACGGGTGGAACGTGGCGGCTGCAAGTGATCTGGAACTGCTGCGGCAAAATCTCAGGCGGGTGGCCAGCACCGGCGGCTGGACAGACGGCAACGGACAACGCTCCAAACCGGAGACCAATCTCAATCTCCTGTCGATGCGGGGGGCATGGAACACACCGGCCGGAACTGCCACTGCGACGTTCGATACATGGGAGCAGGCAGTCGTGCTACCCAGCTTGCAAGTCCCCACCCCATTCGTCAACACAAGTACGCGTGGGATGAACCCGGTTGCATGGGCTACGCCAAAGGCTGGAACCAAATACAAGCTCACGGGAATCACCACGGGTGGTGCAAAACTTCGTCTGCAACTGCGCGACAAGGCGAATGGGGCCGTCGTCGTAGACAGTGGTGAACTCGACAACGGCGCATCCTCGACCTTCGTTTGGCCAAGCCAATCCACCGTGCTGCAGCTCATTGCGACCAGTGGCGCTGGGCAGGTGTCCAAGGTGCGTGGCGAACTTAAAGAATTGTCCGGCAGATGACAGACCCCGATTGGCTTGCCGATTTGCACCGCTACGCCCTGGCGCACCCTTTCCTGAGGGAGCAGTCGATCTGGGCAGTATGGGTGTACCGGTTCGGGCGCCGCGTCGATCGCCGTCCGGAGGGCATGGCCAAGCGCCTGTTGACAGTCTTTTACTGGCAAGCCTTTCGACTGGTGGAAACGATTACCGGGATCAGCCTGCCCAAGTCGGTCCCGGTGGGCCCTGGCTTGCGCATATGGCACTTCGGCGGAATTTTCATCCACCCGCAAGCGGTCATTGGCGCCAACTGTGTCTTGCGGCAGGGCGTCACCATTGGAAACCGCGTTGAGGGCGGGCCCGCGCCAGTGGTCGGCGACGACGTGGAGTTCGGAGCCTACGCGCAGGTCCTGGGTGGCGTTAGGGTGGGCAACCGTTGCCGCATCGGTGCCCTATCGGTGGTGCTTAGCGACATTCCCGATGGCGCTACCGCCGTCGGTGCACCGGCAAGAATCGTCTTGAACACGCAGGTCGCTTCATGATTGCTGTTTTCAGCGCCGCCTTAATGGCCATGCTGACACTATTGGCGCTTCCTGTGCTGCTTCTGCTTATTCAGGTGCTCGCCGCCATGGCGCCTCGCCACGCGGCGGGTGTTCCCACCCTTGCCCGTCCGCGCCTCGTGGTGCTGGTGCCCGCCCACAATGAGGCCGGCGGCATCCTGAACACTCTTCATTCCGTGCTGCCGCAACTGCAGGCCGGTGATCGCTTGGTCGTGATCGCCGACAACTGCTCCGACAACACGGCGCAGGTGGCTGCCGCCGCCGGCGCTGAAGTCATAGCGAGGCATGACCTGGTGCGCCGGGGAAAAGGCTATGCACTGGATTTTGGCGTGCAGCATTTAAAAGCCGACGTACCGGACGTCGTTATCGTCATCGATGCGGACTGCCTGGTGGCCCCGCAGGCCCTGGACCGGCTTGCACGTGTCTGCGGCGAAACGGGAAGACCCGTTCAGGCTTTGTATCTGATGAGGTCACCGCCCTCGGCCGGGCCGATGGCGCCGATCGCCGAGTTTGCCTGGGTGGTCAAGAACCAGGTTCGCCCGCTGGGCTACTACCGGCTAGGCCAGCCCTGCCAGCTGATGGGCACGGGCATGGCGTTTCCCTGGAATGTGCTTGGCATGGTTCCGCTTGCTAGCGGCCATATTGTTGAAGACCTCAAGATGGGAGTCGATCTTGCCGCAGCCGGCTTCGCGCCCCTGTTTTGTCCCGAAGCGTTGGTGACGAGCGTTTTTCCGGAGAGCCGCGAAGGCACCAAGTCGCAACGCACCCGGTGGGAGCACGGCCACCTGGCCATGATTACCGGCGAAGCTCCAGGGTATCTGCTGCGCGCGCTGCGCTCTGCCAATTCCGGCCTGCTAGCCCTGGCGCTGGATCTGTGCGTCCCACCGCTTGCCTTGTTGACACTCGGGGTAGTGGCCTCTTGCGCCGTTGGCCTTGCCTACTACGCAATCTCCGGACAGCCGGGTGTGCTTCGGTTAGCGCTGCTGACTCTCATTGGCCTAGGCTTGGCAGTGCTGCTCGCATGGGCTCGTTTTGGCCGCGAGGTGCTCTCATTGGGGCGGCTGGCCTACGCCCCGTTTTATGCGCTGAGAAAAATTCCGCTGTACCTCAAATTCCTGGTCAGCCGTCAGGTCGAGTGGGTCCGGTCCAAACGGGACCAAGGTTGAATGCGCAACTCGATGTGGCAAACCCGCTGGTCCGCCATCGTCAACCGGCTCCGGATCGTTGCGGGCGACGATGACCAGCGCTTGCTGATCGCGTCGCTTGCCGATGCCACGCGACCTCAGGTACTGGCATTCGTGAACGCCCATGCCATGAACTGCAGCGCAGCGGACCCTGACTTTTTCGAAGCCCTGGTCAGCGCGGATGTGTTGCTACGCGATGGGTCGGGCATGGCCATGCTGTATCGGCATGTGCGCCTTGAACCCGGCATGAACATGAACGGCACCGACCTCATTCCACGCCTGCTGGCCGCCTTCCGCGGGCGCAACGTGGCACTCTGGGGTACGCGCGAGCCCTTTCTAGCCAAGGCGGCAGCGCGAAGCGAAAGCGAATTCGGCGTGCACATCGTCTCGCGGCAAGACGGCTTTCGGGAAGCTGGCCACTACCTGAAACTGGCGCGCGACACCTCGCCCGACCTGATCGTGCTCGGCATGGGCAT
>JBBQAI010000148.1:0-9574 GCA_038316205.1 Burkholderiales bacterium | reverse complement strand
ACGCAGACTGGATCTCTGCGCAGATGACCTGAGCGTCAACTTCAAACGGGGCCGATGCCCGCTCTGCGCGCCATGCTGCCGGCGGCCCGGCAGACCCAGGTATTCCTGGCCCCCTGTTCGCGGGGTGCCCCCTTCTCGCGTCAGGAAGTTGACCGTACAACTTGCGGTTTTGGAGAATCTGATGAAACTCGCTTTTTCTTCTCTGATCCTTGTCGCCAGTGTGCTCGCCGGCACTGCCGTCCACGCCCAGGGCATCGTTTCGAACGGCACCACTTATTTGCAGTACGTGGGCACACCATTCAACACGGGAACCGGCAATGCCAGCCTGTTCTTCGGTTCGCCGTCGGCCTTCGCAACCGACATGCTGTACCGCGACGGCTGGGCGTACAACCAGGGCGTGGGCACGTCGAACCGGCCACTGAGCACGCTGGACAGCCCCGTGCAAACCTATGTCGGCAACGTCGCCACCTTCAGCTGGACCAATGCCGGGGCCGGCGTCAGCGGCTTTGCGCGCTGGGACGCCGTGATGACGACCACGCTGACCGAACTCGGCGCCAACGCCGCCCGGGTGGACACCAGCTTGAGCTTCAAGGCCAATGCCGGCAACAGCGCGGCCATTGCCTTCAGCGTCTTCAGAGAGCTGGACTTGGACATCATCGGCACGGGCCCGAACAACGCGCCGAGCGACACCTACCGTGTGCTGGACGCGTCGGCCGCCACCGGTATCTACGGCAGGGCTTTCGACGGTTCGGCCTCGAATTACGCTGAATTCGTAGGCGTGGGTGCCACGCGCTATGAATTCACCACGGGCTCGGCCTTGCGCACCAGGCTGGGCGACGTCAGCGGCACAGGCTCGGGCGCGTTGGCCACGGCCGCCGGCACCAGCCAGGCAGACTGGGCTTCAACCGATGGCGCGGTGGCTTTCCAATGGGCGCGCACCCTGGCACCGGGCGAGACTTTCAACATCAACAGCAGCTACACCATCAATGCCGCACTGGTGCCTGAGCCAGGCTCTTGGGCGCTGATGTTGGCGGGCGCCGCAAGCTTGCTGTTGCTGGCGCGCCGCCGCCGCTGATGCCTCCAAAGGCACCGCTGCCTCTAACCCTCCCATCATCGACCCAAAGGTCCACCCCCGATGAACACCCGCCTCACTGCACGGCCAACCAACCCGCGCCAAGGCGCTTCAAGCCTGGTTCTGAGCTTGGCCCTGACGCTGCTGGCGCAGGGCGCGCACGCCGCGTTGATCGATCGCGGCAACGGCCTGATCTACGACAGCACGCTGAACTTGACCTGGCAGCAAGACGCCAACCTGGCAACCACGCAAACCTTTGGCGTGGCCGGCATCGAAGCCAACGGCCGCATGACCGAAGATGTCGCCGTGAACTGGATAGGCGCGATGAATGGCGCTGCGTACAAAGGCTACAGCGATTGGCGTCTGCCCCAGAACACGCCCGTCAACGGCAGCGCCTTCACGTTTTTCAGTTCGGCCGACTTCTGGACCGGCGCCCGCGACGTCAGTTACAACATCACCAGCGTCAACAGTCCGCTGGCGCACTTGTTCTACGCCGACCTGGGCAACCTGGGCGGGCGCACCACCGCCGGCGTCGCACGCACTGGCACGGCGGGCGTGGACTACGGCTTGCTGAATACCGGGCCGTTCCAGAACATGCAGGTTTACGGCTATTGGACAGGCACCACCAACACCACGCCCATCGGCACGGACCAAGGCTGGTTCTTCAGCAACCTGACTGGTTACCAAAGCCAGGTCTTCGTCGATTCCAGCCTCTACGGCTGGGCCGTGCGCACAGGCGATGTGGCTGCGGTGCCCGAGCCCGCTTCAGCCCTGCTGATGCTGGCCGGCCTGGCCGGTGCAGGCCTGTTTGCCAGCCGGCGCCGGCCGGAGTAAGGGACAGCCGCACAGCGCACGCGGCACCTGTCGGTTGATGGGGCGGTGGACTTGAGCACCCGCACACCAGACCTGATGAGCGGGCTCGTGAACGCAGAGCCGCGATGGACCGGGCCGATGGCGCCTGGTGCGCCGTGCTGCGGGCTGCGAGGCATTCGAAGAACCGGCGTCGCTGGCCTGCAATTGCCGGGAAGGAACTGGGGTTAAGGCCTGCCCTCACCCTCATTCTCGCCAGCGTCAAACTGATCAGCGGTCGAAACTGCGCGCGAACAGCCCCGGAAGGCGCGGCAAGCGCAAGCGCTCTGACTTGCCCATAATCTGCGGCCTTTTGACGACCGAGATGCGCCCACGGCGCGACGCCTGCCGCATGAACGACCCCACCCCCATCGACATCGTCTACCTCTGGGTCGACGGCAACGACCCCGCTTGGCGCCGCAAGCGGCGGACGGCGGCCGCGCGGTTGGGCCTGGGCCAGCACCGCGCGATGGGCTCACACGGCAATGTCGAAGGCCGCTTTCGCGACAACGACGAATTGCGCTACAGCCTGCGCGCGCTGGACCGCTTCTTCCCGGCGCACGGCCACATCTACTTGGTGACCGATGCGCAGACGCCCGCCTGGCTGCAGCCGTCGGACCGGCTGACGGTCATCGACCACAGCAGCTTGATCCCGTCGGCTGCGCTGCCGACCTTCGACTCCGGGCACATCGAGTCCTACATCCACCGCATCCCGAACCTGTCGGAACGTTTTTTCTACCTCAATGACGACGTGTTCTTCGGTGCGCCGGTGAAGCTGGACGACTGGTTCTGGGCCGGTGGCGTGTACGCGGCATGGTCGGACGAGCCCGAGGTGGAAGACGGCCCGCTGTGCCGCGATGCCGATTCGATGGACAACGCCAGCCGGCTTTCCAGGCAGTGGCTCAGCCAGGCGTTTGCCAAGCCACCGCCTGGCGACCTGCCGGTGCTGCCGCGTGTCGTGCCCTACGAACACACCTTCAGCACCTTTGCGCATTCACCTCGGCCGATGCGGCGCTCGGTGCTGTTCTATCTGGAGCAGCTAGCGCCCGAGATGTTTGCCGGCGTGCGTTCCACCGTGTTCCGCACCTGGGACAAGCCAACCATCGTGGCCGACTTCGTGATTCGCTGGGCGCTGGCGCACGGGCTGGCACGCATCCGCGCGCACACATACCTGCATGTGCAAACGGGCAGCGGCGATGTCGCCTATCAGCTCGATCTGCTGAGTTCGTTGGTCGGCGCTGTCGACTTCTTTTGCATCAACGACACCACCGACGACGCCGGCCCGAGCGACCCCCGTCTGGTGCGTGTGCGGGCATCGCTGGAGGCGCTGTTTCCACGGCCTTCGCGGTACGAGCGCCCCGCGTCAACCGAACAGGCCCGCATCGCCGTGTAAACCCCAGGCAGTTGAGCGCCAGGCGTCCGCACGGATCAGCGCCGTTACTTCTGATCCGAAGTGCCGAGCACGTCGATCTCGTCACGCCGCAGCAGCTCCTTGAGCAAGGGCGGCTCGAAATGGCGCTTGACCGTGATGGCGTAGAAGGTCTCGATCAGGTCGGGAACCACGCAGTACTCGACGAGTTGCCCGCTGGCCAACTCGTCACGTACCACCACCGAAGGCAGCAGCGCGACGGCCCCTGAGTCACGTGCCAGCAGGCGCAGCAAGGCCATGTCGTCGACCTCGGCCAGCACCTGGCAACGCAGCCCGTGCTGTTCGCACATCAGGTCGAATGCGGCGCGGATGTCGCTGTCGCGGCCGGGCAGCAACAAAGGCACGTCGGCCAGTTCCTGCGGGAAACGAAAGCTGCGCCCCTTGGCCAGTCGCTTGCCCACCAGGCTGACCGGCTGCCGCGCGATGCTGCGGCAACGCCAAGGGTGGTCAGCGTCGGCGTGCACGCGCCGGTTCGACAGCACGACGTCCAAGGTGTGCACCCGCAGGCGCTGCAGCAACTCTTCCAGACTGCCGGACTGCAGCACCAACTCGATATCGCTGCGACTCAGCAGCGGCTTGATGAAGTTTTCCTGGAAATTGCGTGAAAGCGTGGCCACCGAGCCGATGCGCAGCATCTGGCGGGTGTGCATCGCGCCGTCGCGCAGCATGGAAAGCAACTCGTTGCCCGACGTGAAGATCGACTCGGCGTAGGTCAGCGTCATGCGGCCGGCCTCGGTGATTTGCAGGCTGCGGCCCACCCGGCTGAACAGCGCGTGGCCCAGTTGTTCTTCCAGCAGCTTGATTTGCGTGGACAGCACCGACTGCGACACGTGCAGCCGCGCAGCGGCCCGCGTCATGTTGCCCTCTTTGGCCACGGCCCAGAAGTAGTGCAGGTGGTGGAAGTTCAGCCGTGACATGGTTTGCTTGAATGATCATTCAATCTGTTTAATGGAACGAATTCTCTACAACAATGAATTTTACGGAACTCTTACGAAACGGCAAAGTCACGGTCAAGTCAAGCCCAGGAGAAATTAGCCGTGGAAGCCCACCTGTTGGAACTCACACCGTGGCGCGCCGCCATGTTGATGTCGGTGCCGCTGCTCTACGCCGGCGCTGGCGCTGCTGCCACCGCGCTGGGGCCGCGCACCGAAGCCGGCTGGCGTGTTGCCCGCTTCGGCGCGGCGCTGGCACTGGGGGCGGCACTGTTGTCGTTGATAGGCTTGCTGCTGGAAGGCCCGGCCTTGATGCGCGGACCGGCCCTGGCGATCTTGGGTGACGCCGGCGCCCTGCACTTCGGCCTGCGCAGCGACGCGCTCGGCGGCACGATGCTGGTCTTGGTCAGCTTCATCGGCTGGGTCATCACAGGCTACTCGCAGCCTTACCTCGGCGGCGCACACGGCCAGCCACGTTACATGCGCTGGCTGATGCTGACGCTGGCCGCCGTGTCGCTGCTGGTCATCACCAACAGCCTTGCTATGCTGGCGCTGGCGTGGATCGCCACCAGCCTGGCGTTGCACGGGTTACTGACCTTTTTTGAAAATCGGCCGCAGGCGCTGATTGCCGCGCATAAAAAATTCATCGCCAGCCGGGTGGCCGACCTCTGCCTGCTGGGCGGTGTGGCGCTCATCGGTCTGCAACTCGGCACGCTGGACATCGACCGTGCGATAGCCGCTGCACGGGCCTTGCCCGAGATGACCGGCACCTTGCGGGCTGCGGCGCTGCTGCTGGCAACTGCCGCGTTGCTGAAGTGTGCGCAACTGCCGGTGCACGGCTGGTTGATCCAGGTGATGGAAGCCCCAACGCCGGTGTCCGCGCTGCTGCATGCAGGCGTGGTCAACCTGGGCGGCTTCCTGCTCATCCGCGTCGGCACGCTGGTGGCCGACGTGCCCGCCGCGCAAGCCCTGCTGGTGGTGGTGGGCAGCGTCACGGCGGTGGTGGCGGCCCTGGTCATGATGACGCGCGTCAGCATCAAGGTGTCGCTGGCCTGGTCGACCTGCGCTCAAATGGGTTTCATGCTGATGCAGTGCGGCCTGGGCCTGCATGAACTGGCGCTGATGCATCTCGTGGCGCACTCGCTGTACAAGGCCCACGCCTTCCTGGCCGCCGGTGGCGCGGTGGAACAGAACCGCCTGCGGCAGATGACGCCCGCTGCACAGCCGCTGGGCGCTGCGACGTGGGCCCTGGGCGCGCTGGTGGGCCTGGCCGTGGTGGCTGCGGCCGCACTGGCCTGGGGGCTTAAGCCGGCCGCCGAGCCGGCGCTCTGGGCCATGGGCGCCATCCTGGCGCTAGCGCTGGCGCCGCTGCTCACCGGTCCGCTTTTGCGCACCGGCCCGCTGGGTGCCCTGTTTGGACTGGCCGGCGCTGCGGTCGTGGCCTTGGCCTACTTCGGGCTGCATGCCGTGTTCAGCGGCTGGCTCGGTGTCGCCGGTACAGGCTCGGGCTCGGGCGCAGGCCTCACCAGCCCGGCCCTGGTGGTGTGGGTGCTGGCCTGTTTCAGCTTGCTGTTCGTGGTGCAGGGCGCCGCGCGGATCTGGCCACGCGGGGCGCTGGCCCGCTGGCTTTACCCCACGTTGTTTGCCGGCCTGTACCTTGACGAACTCTTCACGCGCATGACCTTCCGCCTGTGGCCGGCGCATGTGCCAGCCATGCCGGGCACCCTTACCAAACCGACCGCCGGGCCCTGAACATGAACCTGTCCACAGCACCCCAAGCCGCTGCGCAATTGGCGGCGATGCAATTGGCCATCGACCGCGCGTGCGCCCGCATCGCACCCACCTGGCCGCTCGACCGCTTCATCGCGGTCAACCCCTACTGGGGCCAGCTTGAACGGCCCATCGCTGCGGCAGCCGCCCAACTGGCCGCGCTGTCGGGCAGCCCGATGCTGATGACGCGCGACGGCTTCCGGCGGCAGTGGCAGACGGGCCAGGTGGGCCATGAACACCTGCAAGCCGCGATCGCCGCCGCTGGGTCCCGGGAAACGGTAGACACCCTGCTGTCCAGCCTGGACGCCCGGCCGGCCTTGCCCGCACGCCTGCCGCTAGCCACTGACCTGGTCGACGCCCACCGTGACCTGGGCCACGCCATGGCCTGGCGCGACTACATCACGCACCACATCAGCCAGTCCTGCGCCGCCTACTTCGACCAAGGTCAGGCAGCTTGGGGACCCGACCGCGAAGGCGGCCTCTATCCGAGTTGGCTGCGGCAGTCGGCGCACGACCTGGGGCCTGGCATGCTGATGGGCTACTCAGGCTTCAGTGCAAGGCTGGCCGGTTTGCCGCACGAGCCGCAGGCGCTGATTGCGGCTGCGATGCAGGCCCTGCAGGTGCCCACCGCTGCGCACGAGGCCTACTTGACCGCGCTGCTGATGAGCATCAACGGCTGGTCGTCGTGGTGCGCCTACCAACGCTGGCAGGCCCGGCTGGCGCAGCGCGATGACGCGCAGATCGTGCACCTCCTGGCCATTCGATTGGCGTGGGAGTGGCTGCTGCACGAAGGTCATGCCGAACTGGGCGTGGCCAAGAGCCTGGCCACGGCCTGGCACGACATGGCAGGGTGCATCGAACAAGCGCAGCGCGCACAACAAACCGACTGGCTGTGGCAAGCCGCCCTGGAGCGCAGCTACCAGGCGCCGCTGTGCCAGGGCCTGCACCGTGCGCCTGCTGCGGTGACAAGCAGACCCGCCGTGCAGGCCGTGTTCTGCATCGACGTGCGTTCCGAGGTCTACCGCCGCGCGCTGGAAGCCAGCAGCCCCGACGTTCAGACGCTGGGCTTTGCCGGCTTCTTTGCGATGTTCGTTTCTTACCAGCCCTTGGGCAGTGAGATGGACCGTCCACAACTGCCCGGCCTGCTGGCGCCGGGCCTGTGCATCACCGACACCTGCGACGCACCCGGCCTGGGCCAGGTGCTGGCCCAGCAGCGGCGCAAGAAGCTGCAGTGGCGCCAGCAGTGGCAATCGTTTCGCGGCGGTGCCGGTTCGAGCTTTTCCTTTGTCGAAGCCTGCGGCCTGCTCTTTGCGGGGAAGCTTCTGAAAAGCAGCCTGGGCGGCGGAGCCGACGCGGTCACCGTCGAGCAGACCGGTTTCTCTGCTGAACAGCGCAGCCTGCTGCGCCCGCGTTTCCCAACGACGGGCGGCCCAGCGCTGGAGGCCGGTGTCAACGCGGCCGCCACCGCCTTGGGCGCGATGGGCCTGACCGCCGACCCTGCGCGCCTGGTTCTGTTGGCCGGCCACGGCAGCAGCAGCGCCAACAACCCGCATGCGGCCGGGCTGGACTGCGGTGCCTGTGGCGGTCAGACGGGTGAGGTCAATGCCCGCGCGCTGGCGCTGCTGCTGAACGAGCCGCTGGTGCGCCAGGGTCTGCGGACCCGTGGCGTGGTCGTGCCCGACAGCACCTGGTTTCTGGCCGGGCTGCACAACACCACCACCGACGAGATGCAGCTCTTCGACATCGACCTGCTACCCGCCAGCCACACGCAAGACTTGTCGAAGCTGAAGGCGGGGCTGGCTGATGCCGGCCGGCGTGCTCGCGCCGAGCGCGCCGCATCACTCGGGCTGGCCGCCAGCGCTGCCGATGCAACCGCACTGAGGAAGTCCGTGGGCGCCCGCACCACCGACTGGGCGCAGGTGCGGCCAGAGTGGGGCTTGGCCAACTGCGCAGCTTTCATCGTGGCCCCGCGCAGCCGCAGCCAGCATCTGAATCTGGCTGGCCGCAGCTTCCTGCACGACTACGTTTGGCAGGGCGACAAGGCCTTCGGCGTGCTGGAACTGATCATGACTGCGCCGATGGTCGTCACCAACTGGATCAACCTGCAGTACCACGCATCGACCGTGGACAACACGCGTTACGGCAGTGGCGACAAGGTGCTGCACAACGTGGTGGGCGGCAACATCGGCGTGTTCGAAGGCAACGGTGGCGACTTGCGCATCGGGCTGCCCCTGCAGTCACTGCACGACGGCGAAAACTTCCGGCACACCCCGCTGCGGCTGAGCGTTTTCATCCAGGCACCGCAAGCCCCGATCGACCACATCGTCGCCAAGAGCGCTACCGTGCGCCACCTGCTCGACAACGGGTGGTTGCACATGTTCCGCCTGGGCGACGACGAGGGTGTCTGGCGTTACGGGTCCGGCGGGGTATGGACGGCGGAAGCATCCTGAGCGGTACGCAAAGCCAACGCGGCAGTTGGCGCCCGAACCGTGTGGGATCGGGGGTGGAAGCGCAGAGCTTCGATCCGAGGGGTTCCCGTGTGACCCGTTTTGCATGAGGTCAGTCGGGACTTGTAATTGAGCGCTGGGCAGGCTGTTACCTGACGCGCCGGCAAACTGAGTTCCGCCGAAGAGCCGCGGCAGCCGACAGACAGCAATCCGGCAGTGCCTCGAACTCACGCTCCCGGTCATCATGAGAAGACGCCAGTTATGACAAGTTGTGGGCAGGCACCGCCCGACAGCCGCGCAAACACTAGCGATCTTCGGTGCAGAGGCAGCTATCACTTGCCATAAGTTTGCTCGACCGCATGGGTCCAACGAGCATGACCTTGGCGCCCCCCAGCGCGGATGTGTCCATCGGCCCACAGTTGGACTTCAGAGGGCAGCAACGTGACGGACGTTTGCCTGGCGGAACTTTCCGTGCTTGATGCGCGGCGCACCGCGCTCTGCGTCACGCCAAGATCATGAGAAGTGCCCGAGCGGCAAGTAGAACCCGCCTACGAGCTGTTTCGTGCGCTCGGCTTCGACGGTCATGTCATCACGGAGGTCTTCACATAGTGGCCGGGACTTCCTTTTCGCGGTCAGCGCCGACAGCAGCCGTTCAGACTGGCGCGCGCTGAACGGCCAGTCTTCGAGCCGTCGAACTCAAGGTCCCGACCCCTATGCCGAGGACTCAACTATGCGTAGGTCCGCGGCACCCGGGACCGCCGTCCGCTTGGTCGACAGGCGTGCTTGGCCTGTCAGTGCTTTGCATAGTTACAGGCTCTGCAGGAACGTCATCAGGTCGGCGCTGGGGCGGAAGCGCTTGAGCTTGATGTCGGGCGCTTCGAGCCGAGCGAGCGCCTTCTCCTTCATCTCCAAGTTGGCCTCGACGTAGCGGTGTGTCGTGTTCGTGCTCTCGTGGCCGAGCCACAGGGCGATGACGTTGAAGGGCACGCCGCTTTGCAGCAGATGCATGGCTGTCGTGTGCCTCAGGGTGTGTGGCGAGATGCGTTTGGCCTTCAGGCTCGGCTGTTCGACCGAG
>JBBQAI010000056.1:0-27171 GCA_038316205.1 Burkholderiales bacterium | reverse complement strand
CGGGGTTGCGTGCCACATGCTCGGCCCCCCACCCCCCCCCCCCCGCCCGCGCGCGGGCGGCCGCCCCGCCCCACTCGGTCGGCGACAGGGCCGTCCAGCATGTCGCGCTGGGCTATCGTGAAACTGCTGGCCGACATCGTCTGCGAGATGAAGTGGATCGACGAGCGCGAGGCCGAATTTCCGCCCGGTTCGCTGCCGTCTCACGTCGAACGTGGCTGCGTCGCACCCGTTGAAGCCGAGGTGGCGCAGGCCGCGCCCGCTACCTGCGTTCTGGCGCAGACGCACGGCCACGATCTGGACCTGGCCATCACGCAAGCCATCCTGGCGCGCGGCGATTTCTCGATTCGAAGCCCCCTTGCGCCGGCGCGGCGGGGACGAAGCGCTGATCGCGCGCATCGCCTGCCCGATCGGTTTACCGGACATGGCCGGCAAGGCGCACGCGGTGATTGCGCTCTCGGTGGTCGCCCAACTCGTGGGCCTGCCGTCACGGGTCTGAGTTGCGCGATGATGCGCGCTGTGCAGCGCCTGTAAGCCGGCTGCCAGCCACCGAGCGTCCACTGCGGGCCTCAACGTGCAAATCAACCCCGACTTCAGGAGACAAGACATGACCCAACGTGATGTGGTGGTGCTCGGCGCAGCCCGCTCAGCCATCGGAACCTTCAACGGCGGCCTGGCCGACATCGAACCGGCTGAACTGGCCGGCACGGTGATGAAAGCGGCTGTCGAACGTTCGGGCGTGGACCCCGAGGCCATCAATTACGTGACGGTGGGCAACACCATCCCCACCGAGAGCCGCTTCGCCTACGTGGCGCGGGTGGCCAGCATCCAGGCCGGCTTGCCGATGGACAGCGTGGCGATGTCGGTCAACCGGCTGTGCAGTTCGGGCCTGCAGGCCATCGTCACCACGGCGCAGAACATCCTGCTGGGCGACTGCGACTACGGCGTCGGCGGCGGCGTGGAAGTGATGAGCCGTGGCGGGTACCTCAGCGCCGCCATGCGCAACGGCGCGCGCATGGGCGACACCAAGCTCGTCGACATGATGGTGGCCACGCTGACCGACCCCTTTGGCGTCGGCCACATGGGTATCACGGCCGAGAACCTGGTCACCAAGTGGGGCATCACGCGGGAAGAACAGGACCAGGTGGCCGTCGATTCGCACCGCAAGGCCGCAGCGGCCATCGCTGAAGGCCGCTTCAAGAGCCAGATCGTGCCCATCGTGAAGCAGACGCGCAAAGGCGAAGTCACCTTCGACACCGACGAGCACGTGAAGGCCGGCACCACGCTGGAAACGCTGGGCAAGATGAAGCCGGCGTTCAAGAAAGACGGCTCGGTGACTGCCGGCAACGCTTCGGGCATCAACGACGGCGCGGCCTTCTTCGTGCTGGCCGATGCGGCGGTGGCCGCTGCGGCCGGCCACAAGCCGATGGCCCGCCTGGTCAGCTACGCCGTGGCCGGTGTGCCCAACGAGATCATGGGTGAAGGCCCGATCCCGGCGACCAAGCTGGCGCTGAAGAAGGGCGGCTTGACGTTGGACCAGATGGACGTCATCGAGAGCAACGAAGCCTTCGCGGCCCAGGCTATTGCGGTGGCACGCGGGCTGGAGTTCGACATGAGCAAGGTCAACCCCAACGGTGGCGCGATTGCGCTGGGCCACCCCATCGGCTGCAGCGGCGCCTTCCTGGCCACCAAGGCCATCTACGAGCTGCACCGCACGGGCGGGCGCTACGCGCTGGTGACGATGTGCATCGGCGGCGGTCAGGGCATCGCTGCGGTGTTCGAGCGGCTGTAAGCGGCCTGCATGCCTGCAGTTCCAGGCGGACTGCAGGCGTGCGTCGGCGCACAGACTGTGCGCTGCGGTAGGCACAAGCTGGGTTTTTCCATCCCCCACCTGGTGCCCGCCATGATCAAGCAACTCATCCTCTCCCTGCCCAGTCGCGGTGCTTGCGCTGTGACCCTGGTGCTGGCGGCCGCACTCAGCCCCATCCTCGCCGACGCGGTGCCCGCATCGCCAGCAGCGGGCAGCCCCGAGGCCACCTACCAGAGCGAACGAGCTGATTGCATGGCCGGCCGCACCCAGCAAGACCAGAAGACCTGCCTGCGCGAAGCGGTGTCGGCGCGCGATGCCGCGCGCAAAGGCCTGCTGAAAACGGAAGACGCTCAAACGCTGCACGCCAATGAGATGGAACGTTGCAAGCTGCAGCCCAAGGGCGGGCCGCGCAAGGATTGCAAGCTCTTGGTGAACGGTGCCGGCACCGTCAGCGGCAGCGTGGCTGGCGGCGGCGAATTGAAGGAACTGGTGCAGGTGGTGCCGGCGGAACCGTCAGCATCGCAGTCCAAGCGCTGACCTGGCACTCAGGGTCAGCGCATGCCGACCCTCAGCCGTTGGCGGCTTCGAATTCCTTCATGTAGTCCACCAGCGCCTGCACGCCCGCCAGGGGCATGGCGTTGTAGATGGACGACCGCATGCCGCCGACGATGCGGTGACCTTTGAGTTGCACCATGCCGCGCGCTTCAGCGCCTTTCAGGAAGGCGGCGTCCAGCGCGGCATCGTGCAGGAAGAAGGGCACGTTCATCAGGCTGCGGCAGTCGAGCGCCACCGGTGCCCTGTAGAAAGGCGTGCTGTCCAGATAGCCGTAAAGCAGCGCCGCCTTTTGCCGGTTGTGCGCTTCCATCGCGGCCAGGCCACCCTGCGCCTTGATCCACTTGAACACCAGCCCTGCGATGTAGATTGCATAGGTGGGCGGCGTGTTGAACATGCTGTCGTGGTCGGCCACGATCTTGTAGTCGAAGGCGCTGGGCGTGCAGGGCAGGGCGTTACCGATGAGGTCTTCGCGCACGATCACCAGGGTCAGCCCGGCCGGACCGATGTTCTTCTGCGCGCCGCCGTAGATCAGCCCGTATTTCGACACGTCCACCGGCCGCGACAGGATGCTGCTGGACATGTCGGCCACCAACGGCACCGCATGCAAACCCGCCACATCGGGCGGTTGGTCGTATTCCACCCCGCCGATGGTTTCATTGCTGCAGATGTGCACGTAGGCCGCGTCAGGGTCCAATTGCCAACTGCCGCGTGGCGGGATGCTGGTGTAGTGGGTGTCGGCGCTGCTGGCTGCCACGTTGACGCCGCCGTACTTGCGCGCTTCCTCGATGGACCGGATGCTCCAGGCGCCGGTGTCGATGTAGTCGGCGCTGACCTTGCCGCGCAGCATGTTCATCGGGACGATGGCGTTCTCACCGATGGCGCCGCCCTGCATGAAAAGCGTCTTGTAGTTTGCCGGCACGCCCATCAGTTCACGCAGCAGGGCCTCGGCTTCTTCGGCGATGCCCATGAAGGCCTTGCCGCGGTGGCTCATTTCCATCACCGACACGCCGGTGCCATGCCAGTCCAGCATTTCGTCGGCGGCCTGCTGCAGCACCACCTCGGGCAGGGCGGCCGGGCCGGGACTGAAGTTGAAAACGCGGGTCATGCAAGTCTCCGAAACGGCTGAGGGTGCGGTTTGATTATCCGGCGCACGCAGCGTGGCCGGCTACGAAGCGGGAGGGGGCTGTGATGCAATGGTCCGGATGCCTCCCGCCGACTTCGCCCCGCTGCCCTACGGTGCCATGCGCCTGCGCTGGTGCGGCCTGGCGCTGCTGGCTTTCATGCGCCGCTGGGCGGCCTACCTGCTGGTAGCGGCCACGGTGGCCGGTGCGGGTGCGGCGGGTTGGCAAGACATCATCCCGGCCGTCGCGGCCTGGCTGGTGCTGCCGCTGTTCTATGCCTCGGCGCACGGTGCCTGGCTGGTGCCGGCCACGCTGCTGCAGGCGCTGACTGGCGCGGCCTGCATCTGGGGTGCGCGCAGCTTGCTGTGGCCGGCGGCCTGGGGTGAAGCTGAACGAGCCTTGCCGATACCGCGACGGGCCGCGCTGCGGTCCGATGCGCTTGCCGTGACGCTGACGCTGCTGCCGCTGGGGCTGCTGGTGGCCATTGGCGCGGGCGCTGTGCTCGCCCACCACCCGGCCTGGCTGCAACCCACGCGCGGGCGTGCGCTGCTGGCGCTGGTGCTGGCGTGTGCAGGTGCTGTCGCATTGGGCGTGGCGTTGCTGCAGGCCTTGCGGCGGCCGGTGGGTTTCGCCGCTCGGGTGCATGGGCCTGCGCGTGGGCGTGTGCGTGTGCGCGTGCGTGGGCGCATCCATGCGCGCTCGGCGCCAGCGGGCGTGGTCGTTGGCAGCAACAACGCCGCACACAACATCCTGCCGCCGCGCGCCCTGCGCTGGCCCGTCGCGGTGCTGGCCTTGCCCTTGTGGCGCGGTCCCGCGCGACGTACCGGCTGGGCGCTGCTCGTCGGCGCCACCGCCGTCAGTGCCCCGGCCGTCGCCTTGGTGGCACTGCGCAGCGGCGAACCGTGGTGCCTGGCCGTTTGCTCGGTACTGGCCCTGCTGGTGGCCACGCGCGCGCTTCACTGGGCGTGCTGGCGGTGCTGCCCGGCGTGCTCGGCCTGTGCGCTGCAGCGCTGGCCTTGCGCGCACCCGGTCTGCGCGTGGCCGTGCTGGCGGTCTGGGCACTGGCCTGCCTGGGTAGCTGCGTGGCCGAGGTGCTGTCCACCCCCGCCGACGCCGCCACCAAGGCCGGCCGCTGGCTGTTCACGCTGGTCTTGTGCGTCTGTTTGGCCACCGAGGTTTTGGCATGACCGTTCCCCTCTCTCTGCCCGTGTTGCAGGTGCAGAACCTGAGCTTTTCCTATCCCGGCCGTCATGTCTTCACCGGCTGGTCGGCCACGTTCAGCACCGGCCTGACCTGGGTGCGAGGCAGCAACGGCACCGGCAAATCGACGTTGTTGAAACTGCTGGCCGGCGCGCTGCCGCCGTTGGCAGGCAGCGTGGGCGTGCGGGGCATTGATCAGGCGGCGTCGCCGCTGGACTACCGCCGTGAAGTCTTTTGGTGCGGCCCGGCCGCGATCGCGTTCGACCATCTGAAGCCGCTGGAGTATTTCGCCTTCCTGCTCAGCCTTTACCCGCGTTTTGACAGCGCCGTTGCGCAAGCTGTGGCCACTGAGCTGGGCTTGACGCCTTTCATGGGCAAGCGTTTGCGCGAGCTGTCCACCGGCACGCAGCGCAAGGTGTGGCTGGCCGCCGCCTTCGCCGCCGGCACGGCCGTGGTGCTGCTGGACGAACCGCTCAACGCACTGGACATGGCCTCGGTGCGCAGCGTGCGCGCACGCCTGCAGCGCTGCGCGCAAGACGCTGCCACCGCGTGGATCGTGGTCAGCCACGACGGCCTGGGCGATGCTGAAGTGGCGGCCACCGTGCTGGCGCTGGACGAGCCGCCGCAGCTGCACGCGCCCGCGTTGCCCGCCTGACGCTGCCGTTCAGCGGGCTTGCCGCCAGGGCAGGGCGGTGCGAGCATCGCTGCATCTCAACAACACCACCCGAGGAGACCCACCATGGCCAAACCCCTTTTCGATGCCGACGCCCTGATCGCCCAGTTCGAAAGCGCCACCGCCAAGCAAGGCGAGCAACTGCGCAAGGCCACGTCTGAGGCCACGATGGCCGCGCTGCAGGGTCGTGAGCTGACGCTGCGGAATATCAAGGACGCGCTGAAAACGGTGGCCGAAGCGGCCAGTGTCGGCGTCGCAAAAAGCGCCCTCGGCGGGATGGGTGGGATGGGCGGCAGGGGCGGCATGGGCGGCATGGGCGGTGCAGCCGGCATGAACGCCGAGGCCATGCTGGACCAGGCCGTGCACGGCATGGACGATGCGTTGCTGAAGGCCGTCGACGCCAATCGCACGGCATTGAACACGTTGATGGCGCAGGGTGCCGACATGCGCGACAAGCACATGACCAAGGCCATGGGCGACCTCGAAAAAATGGAAGACGCGATGTTCAGCGCGGTGAAGAAAGCCGCTGCCGGCGCCGGCGCGCCGATGGCCAGCGCTTGGGGCCCGGTGCTGGAAAAGATGCAACTGGGCGGTACGCTGTCGGGCGCCAAGGCGGCCAGCACGGCCGAGGAAATGACCGAACAGATGCAAGGCGCGATGCGCAGCACGCGGGCCGCTTCGATGCGCGCCGCGCAGGCGCTGGCCGAGAGCTACACGGCCATGGTCAGCGGCGTGTTGATCGGCATGCAAGAAGCCCTGCAGGGCAAGCCGGGCAATAAGAAGTAAAGCACCGTCGGTTTGCCGGTCGGCGGGCAGGCCTCAAAGACCACGCCTGCCGGCCGTTTTCATTTCTTCTTGGTGTCGCTGGTCTTGGTGGTGCCGGCCTTGGGCGCGTCCCCGATCACGCTCTTCAGCGGGCAGACAGAAACCGCCGGGCACTTGGCGCAACTGGCAACGATGGCGATCGGGCATAAGGTCATGACGGCTCCTGATGTTGTGGATGGTTGAAGGATACGGTGCAGGTCTGCGCGCTGTAGCCGGGTCAACCCGCCTGCGGCAGGCTGCCGGCTGCCATCAAGCTGTGCTCTGCCTGTCGTGCCCGCCGACGATCTTGTCCAGAGGCTTGGCCATCACGAACAAGATCAGCCCGGCCGCCACCGCAATGCTCGTCAGCATGACGAAAAAGGCGGTGTGCGAGATGGTCTCGTAGTAGGTGCCGATGTAGCCGGTCATGTAGTTGCCGATGAAGCTGGACAGGTACCACACGCCCATCATCATCGACACGATGCGCGCCGGTGCCACCTTGGTGACGAAGGACAGGCCGATGGGCGACAGGTAGACCTCGCCGGCTGTGAAGATGACCGTGGACGCCACCAGCCACAGCAGGCTGCGCTGCGCGCCCGGTGCCATGCCTTGGGACGCCACGATCATCACCACGAACCCCAGGCCGAGCAGCACACAGCCGATAGCCATCTTGTTCAGGCTGCTGGGTTCGCTACCGCGTTGGGCCTGCCAGGACCACAGCAGGTTCAGCGGCGGCACCAGAATCCAGATCATGAAAGGGTTGAAGGACTGGTACCAGGTTGAAGGGATGGTGAAGCCGAAAACCGTCGGCCAGACGGTGCTTTGGTCGGCCCACAGCTGCATGGTGTTGCCCTGCTGTTCGTACACCGCCCAGAAGGCCGAGATGACCAGGCAGGCCGCGACCAGCGCCATCACGCGCGGTCGCTCGTCCTTGGGCAGGCGGACCATCCACCACACGCCCGAGGCCAGCACCAGCACGGCCAGCGTGATGGGCACCGCCGGCGGCAGCGTGATCAGCCACAGCAGCGCGGCGATGCCCAGCGGCACGCCGACGATGAAGGCCGCCACGCCCAGCACCGGCGCGCCCGGCTTGCTGACCGGCAGCGGTTCGGCAGGCAGCTTGTCGCGGTTCATCAGGTAGAAGCCCAAGCCGATCAACATGCCCACGCCGGCCGATGCGAAGCCGTAGTGCCAGCCCACCTTCTGGCCCAGCGTGCCGCAGACCAGCGGCGCGATGAAGGCCCCCAGGTTGATGCCGACGTAGAAGATGGAAAACGCGCGGTCGCGGCGCGGGTCGCCGGGTGCGTACAAGCCGCCGACCTGCGTGCTGATGTTGGGCTTGAAGCAGCCGTTGCCCAGGATCAGGAACATCAACGCGGGGAAGAACAGCGTTTCGACAGCCATCAAAAAGTGGCCGATGGCCATCAACACGCCACCCACGACGACAGCGCGGTGGCGACCCAGCAGCTTGTCGGCCAGCAGGCCGCCCAGGAAAGGCGTGAAGTAGACGAAGCCGGTGTACAGGCCGTAGACCTGCGACGACAAGGCCTGTGGCGTCATCACGCCAAAGGCCGATTCCAGCGCGTGCTTCAGCGTGTTGAAGCCCAGCACTTCGGCGCCGGCGTCGGGCCGCACGAAGAGGTGGTTGACCATGTACAGCACCAGCAGCGAGCGCATGCCGTAATAGCTCATGCGCTCCCACATCTCGGTCATGAACAGCACGAACAGGCCCTTGGGGTGGCCAAGCCAGGTGGCTGCGTTGGCGGGCGGGCGGGTGGCGGTAGCGGCAGTCGTGGCGGTCATGACGGCGGGTGGGCAGAGCCCAGCGTGCTGGAAAGGGCGCGAGTCTAGACCCCCATCGCACCGCGCCCACGCCACGCCTGCGCTATCGTGACCGCATGGCTGCAAGTACCTTTTTCTGGCACGACTACGAGACCTTCGGCCGCGAGCCGCGCCGCGACCGCCCGGCGCAATTTGCCGGTGTGCGCACCGACACCGACCTGAACGAAATCGGCGAGCCGGTGATGGTTTACTGCCGCCCCAGCCCCGACAGCCTGCCCGACCCCGAGAGCGTTCTGCTCACCGGCATCCTGCCGCAGCACGCGGCCCAGCACGGCGTTTCCGAACGCGAATTCTCTGCCGCTATCGAAGGCGAACTGGGGCGCGACGGCACCATCGGTGTGGGCTACAACAGCATCCGCTTCGACGACGAGGTGACGCGCTTCCTGTTCTGGCGCAACCTCATCGATCCCTACGCCCGTGAATGGCAGAACGGCTGCGGCCGCTGGGACCTGATGGACGTGGTGCGCACCACCTGGGCGCTGCGGCCCGAGGGCATCACCTGGCCGACCTACACCGAAGGCGAGATGGCCGGCCGGCCCAGCTTCAGGCTGGAGCATCTGACGAAAGCCAACGGCATCGGCCACGAAGCGGCGCACGACGCGCTGTCTGACGTGCGCGCCACGCTGGCGCTGGCCCGCTTGATCAAGACCCGCAACCCCAAGCTGTGGGACTTCTGCCTGCGCCTGCACAAGAAGGACGCGGTGTGGGCCGAAATCGGTGTCAACAGGCCCTTCATCCACCTGTCCACGCGCTACCCGGTGGAGCGCGGCAATCTGGCCATCGTGTGGCCGCTGGCGCCCCACCCGACGAACAAGAACGAGTTGATCGTCTGGGACCTGTCGCGCGACCCGCGCGAACTGCAGGGCCTGGACGCCGAGACCGTGCGCCGCCGCCTCTACACGCGGCAGAGCGAACTGCCCGAAGGCGAATTGCGCCTGCCGATCAAGACCATCCACGTCAACAAATCGCCCATCGTCGTGGGTAGTTTGCGCACTGTCGAGCCGGTGGCGGCGCGCTGGCAAATCGACGTGGCGCAGGCCCAGCAAAACGCCGAGCACGCCGCCGCCATCGGCCACACGCTGGACCCGCTGTGGGCCCAGGTGTACGCGCCGCGCGATTACGGCGCTGTCGATGTCGATGAAGACCTGTACGGCGGCTTCATCAACAACGACGACCGGCGCACGTTGCAGCGCCTGCGCGAACTGTCGGGCGACCAACTTGCCAGCAAGCGGCCGGCTTTCAAGGACGACAGGCTGGACGAGTTGCTGTTTCGTTACCGCGCCCGCAATTTCCCCGCGACGCTGGACGACGAAGAGCAGGCCCGCTGGCTGCAGCATTGCGCCGGCCGGCTGCACGACGGGGCGGGCGGCGCGATGACGCTGGCCACCTATTTCGAGCGCATAGACACCCTGGCCGAAGCCGCTGTCGAGCGCGATGACGAGCGTGCGCAGAACCTGCTGGAAGCGCTGGTGGACTACGGCGAGGCGATCGCGCCCGAATTGCCCTGATCGCGGGTGGCGGCCTCCGGCGGCCGAGGGTTGCGCCGGATGCGCAAGTGGCGGCGCAATCCGAGCATGGGGGCAGCCGAATCGCGGCTGCTGAACGGAGCGTTAGCCATGGCCCAAGTCATCGCCCTGTACAAGAAGCCCGCCGACGTGGCGGCCTTCAACGACTATTACTTCGGCAAGCACGTGCCGCTGGCCAAGACAATCCCGGGGCTGCGCAGCTACCGCGTCAGCAACGGCCCGGTCACCTCGGACGGCGGCGAATCGGGGCTGCACATGGTGGCCCTGCTGCAGTTCGACAGCCTGGCCGCCATCCAGACGGCGCTGGCCTCACCGCAGGGTGTGGCCACGGCCGGTGACCTGGCCAACTTCGCGCAGGCCGGGGTCGAGCTGCTGATGTTCGACACCAAGTCGGCCTGAGCCGTCCGATATCAGGGCTTGCGCCCGATTTGCAGGTAGAGCTCGCTGGCCGCCACCACGCGGCCGTGCAGCGGCAGGATGCGTTCGGGCGCTAGTCCCAAGCGGGCGATGTTGTCGGCCAAGTTCACCTGGTTGGCATTGGCTACCGCCGGCGGCGGGCTGTTGGGCGGGCCGGGCGTGTAGGCATCGGCCTCGATCAGCAGCTTTTCCTTCGGCAGCCACACCATCAGGAAACCCTGGGCGTGCACGCTGCCCTGCATCTCGTGGATCTCCACCGGCCGGCTGCGGTCGCGCAGCACGGTGCTGCCGCTGATGCCGGTGATCTTGGCCTTGCGGCCGCTGGTGGCCAGCGCGTCGGGCGCAATGCGGTTGGGGTTGGCGAAAGTGCGCTCGTACCAGGGCTGGGCCGCCGCGCTGGTGATCAATTCGGCGCCGGCAGCAACGGCGGTGCGCAGGCCGCCCGCGTGGTCGAAGTGGTGGTGCGAGTTGATGACTGTCTTCACCGATTTGCCGGCCACCAGGCCATTGGCCGTGGCCAGCACGGCCTTGGCGCGGCCGTCGTAGAGCGGCGTCTCGACCAGCACGATCTGGTCGGCCATTTCGATGGCCACGCTGTTGTGCGAACCGCCGGCCAGGAACCACACACCGTCGGCCACCTTCTCGACCGTCACGTTCTCGCGCGCGGCCTTGACGTTTTCGGGCACGGCGAAGTCGGCCGGCACATGGGGCTGCATCTCCATGACCTGGATGTCGAGGGCCGCAAAGCCGCCCTGGCTTTGCCGGATGCGCGCCGGGAAGCGCAGACCGGCCATGTCCCGGTAGTCGCTGAATTCGGTGACCACGGCCATGTCGCCCAGCACCGGGTTGGGCACGGTCGATTCGATGCGCGTGACCAGGCCGGCAGCGTCCAGCAGCAACGTGGCCGCGTACTGGCCGGGCGCCGTGTAGCTGAGCGTGTAGACCCCCTGCCCGCCCACCATGCGGACGCCGGCTACTGCGCCATGGCGCTGTGCGGCCAGGATGGCGCCTTGCGGCGTGCCGGTCCACAGGTCGTGCACGCGGCCGTCCAGCGCCACAGGCGCAGGGCTGCCGCCGTTGGCCGCCGGGCCCCAGGCATAACCGTCACGCGCGAAGCCGATGGCCTTGGCCTCGCCCATGCCTTGCAGCGGCGTGGCGCCACCGCCCGTGGGCTCGCCCCGGCTGCGCGCGAACTCTTCGCGGAAGGCGCCGGTTTCGAAGTTCATCGTGCGCGACAGCAGGCTGTAGTTCAGCGCCGGCCAGGCCATGCCCGGCAGATAGGCCTGACCCACGGTGCCGCCGGTGCCTTTGCCGCTGACCGTCAAGGTCTTCAACGAGCCGGTGCCCAGCGCGGCGGCTGAGCGCTGCAGCAGCACGCTGGCCTCGGGCGCAGCGGGTGGGGTGGGTCCGCTGGCGCAGCCGGCCAGGACGATCAATGCCAGCAGTGAAGGACTGGACAAAACGCGACGGAAATGGATGAAGGTGCCGAGTTTGTCGGTCGGGCTGAACGAAGGGCGCATGGATGCCTTTGCAAACGGTGGGGCCGTTGAGGTTGTCATGACCGAACCGCAGCGACCATCGGGGAAAGTCTGGCCGTCTGCGCTGGGAATGAAAGACCGTGCTGGGCCGTCCTTCCGACCATTCAGCGTCCTGACCCGTTCAGCCCGCGCTCAGCGCGACGGTGTCGACGCAGCCGGCTCGGCTGTAGCGCTCACATCGGTTCGGCTGCCGACGCGCTGTACGCCACCGCCTTCGGCCCACTCGCTGTAGCGCCAGTCGCCGCCCACCATCACCAGGCCGTCGGGCGGCAGATAGTCCGCCAGCGGGCGCACGGCCACGCCGCGCAGCATGCGGGCCATGCTGTCGATCCAGATCGGCAAAGCAAGCCCACCACCCGACTCGCCTTCGCCCAGGCTTTGCGGGTCGTCGTAGCCCATCCAGGCCACCGCCACCGCGCCGGGCGCAAAGCCGCCGAACCAGGCGTCGACCGCGTCGTTGGTGGTGCCGGTTTTGCCGTAGAGATCGGGCCGCTGCAGGGTGGCTTGCGCGCGTGCGGCAGTGCCGCGCCGCGTCACGTCGGCGAGCAAGGAATTGACCAGGAAGACATTGCGTGCCGGCACCGTGCGGTTGTCTTCGCTCAGCGCGGGTGGTGGCGCGGCTTCGTAGAGCACCTTGCCTTGCGCGTCGGTGATGCGTTCGATCAACACCGGCGTGATGCGGTGGCCGCCGTTGGCGAACACCGCGTAACCGGTGGCCAGTTGCAGCGGCGTGACGCTGCCGGTGCCCAGCGCCAGCGTCAGGTTGTCGGGCTGCTTGGCCATGTCGAAACCGAAGCGCGCCAGCCACTCGCGCGCAGGGCCCAGGCCGATGTGTTGCAGCAGGCGGATGCTGACCAGATTCTTGCTGCGCACCAGGCCCTCGCGGACGCTGATCTCGCCGTCGAACTTGCCGTCGCTGTTCTTCGGGTCCCAGCTCTGCGGCGAGCCGTCGGCATTCGTCAGCGGGGCGTCGTTGACCAGCGTTTCGGGCATCACGCCATGCTCGAAAGCGGCGGAATACAGAAACGGCTTGAAGCTCGACCCGGGCTGGCGCGCGCCATTCGTCACATGATTGAACTGGCCACGGCTGAAGTCGAAACCACCCACCAGCGCGCGCACGCGGCCGGTGTCGGGGTCCAGCGCGACGAAGGCAGCGTTGGCCTCGGGCCACTGCGTGACGATCCATTCCAGCCCCTTGCCACGCGCGGCGGGCACCTGCAGCAGCCGCACGACCGCGCCCCGACGTATCGCCAGATCCTTCGGCGCCGTGGCCACCAAAGCGGGCTGCAACCAGCGCAGGCTGTCGCCCCGCACCGTGACCACTTCGCCGCTGGCCAGTTGCGCGGTGACCTCGCGCGGCGTGGCGGCCAACACCATGGCCACGCGCAGCTCTTCGTCGTCCTGCGCGTCCTTCAGCGCCAGCGCGGCGTAGCGCTCGGCCTCGGCCGCGTTGTCGGGCAGGTTCTCGTGGTCTTCGGGGCCGCGCCAGCGCTGCTTGCGTTCGTGCGCGATGACGGCCTTGCGCAGCGCCGCGTAGGCCGCGCGCTGGTCGTCGGCGCGCAGCGAGGTCACCACGCGCACGCCCTCGGTGTAGGCCTTGTCGCCCAGCCGCTCCACCACCGCCATTCGCGCCATTTCGGCCACGTGTTCGGCGTGCACGTTGACGAAGCTGGGCTTGCGGATGACCAACTTTTCGGCCAGTGCGGCGTCGTGTTCCGCCTGCGTGATCAAGCCCGTTCTCAGCATGCGTTGCAAGACCCAACGCTGCCGCTTGGCCGCGCGTTCGGGGCTGGCGACGGGGTTGGCGTGGATGGGATTTTGCGGCAGGCCGGCAATCATCGCGGTCTCGGCCACGGTCAACTGGTCCAGCGACTTGCCGAAGTAGATTTGCGCCGCAGCGCCCACGCCGTAAGCCCGTTGGCCGAGGTAGACCTGGTTCAGGTAGAGCTCCAGGATCTGGTCTTTGCTGAGCGTTTTTTCCAGCTGCCGCGACAGCAGCGCTTCCTTGATCTTGCGTTCGGCCGTTCGCCGCGTGCTGAGGAAGAAGGTGCGCGCCACCTGCTGCGTGATGGTCGACGCGCCTTCGGTGCGGCCGCCGGTCAGCTTGGTCAGCACGGCGCGCGCCATGCCGCGCCAACTGAAGCCGGCGTGGCTGTAGAAGGTGTCGTCTTCCACCGCCAGCACCGCCGCGCCGATGCGCTTGGGCATCTTCGCAATGGGCACGAAGAGCCGCCTCTCGGTGCCGAACTGCGCAATCTCCACGCCGTCGGCGGTCAACACTTGCAGGTGCTGCAGCGGCCGGTAGTCGGTGGCCTTGTCCAGCGGCGGCAGGTCGCGGCCATACCAGGCAAACGCACCCCCCAGCAGCAGCGCAGCCAGCAGCACCAGTGCGCCAACAGCCAGTGCCGTGATGAGGACAAAGCCGCGCTGCGGCGGCGTGGCGCGGCGACCGGGCAAACCGGGGCTCACGGTGCCCGTTCGTTCACGGTGCCAGTTCGAACAGCGCGCTGCCGTCGCCGTTGTCCTTGACCAGCTTGACTTGCGGGTAAAGCGACAGGTGCGTGATGCCGCCGCTGCCCGAGGTGAACAGCAGCTTCACGCCGGGCACAGATTGCACCTGCCAATTGCCATCGGCGGCTGGGTTGACGGTCTTCGCGGCTTGCAGGTACTGGACCAGCGCTTCGCGGTTTTCGTCGGGCGCGTCCAGGATGATTTGGCTGCCATCCAGCGTGGGGAAGTTACCGCCGCCCGACGCGCGGTAGTTGTTGGTCACCACCGCGAATTCGGCCTTGTCATCGACGGGCTGGCCCTGGTAGCGCAGGTCCGTAACGCGGTGGGCTTGCGCGGCCACCAGCTTGCCGTCGCGGTTGTAGCGCGCGGGTTGGGTCAGGTCGTAGCGGTAGCTGACGCCGTCCAGCGTGTCGAAGTTGTAGCTGGGGAAGCCGGGGTTGATCAGGTTCTGCTCGGCCGAGCCTCGGGGGTTGATGGTGTTGAAGGCGCCGGCTGAAAATTCCAGCCATTCACGCACCTGCGCACCGGTCAGCTTCACCACCTTGACGGTATTCGGGTAGACGTACAAGTCGGCCACGTTGCGCACAGCGATGGGACCGGCGGGGATGTCGGTGTAGTTGTTGGCACCGCCCCGGCCGCCGGTCTTGAAGGGCGCGGCGGCTGACAGCAAAGGCAGCTTGGCGTAGGGCGTGCTGGCCAGCGCCTTGCGGCCGTAGGCCAGTTGCGCGTTGGAAATGATCTGCACCGAAGGGTCGTCGGCCACCTGGGCGAAGTAGCTCTGGATGGCCACGGCGGTGTTGGCCACCGCACCGCGCACATAGGCCAGCGTGCCTTCGTGTTCGGTCTTGATCAGCGCGGCCACCATCGGGTCGGGCGCGGCCAGTGACTTGCGGGCAGCGCGGTCGTAGACCGCACGCAGTTCAGCGTGGCTGTCGGCCACTTTCCAGGACGTGCCACGCTTGTCCAGCGTCAGGTCGATGACGCCCAGGTGGCTGCCCCAGAAGCCGGGCATGGTGGCCGGCACGCCGTTGATGGTGCCGCGTGCCAGGTCCACCTTGGGGTGGCTGTTGAAGAAACGCCCGGGGAATTCGCCGTGCGAATGGCCGAAGAGGATGGCATCGACGCCAGGGATTTCAGCCAGCCGCGCCACCGTGTTTTCGGCGAAGAACACCGTCTCTCCGCGCTCGAAACCCGAATGTGCGATGACCACGATGACATCGGCACCATCGGCCTTGAGGCGCGGGATCAGCTTGCGCGCGGTAGCCGGTATGTCCAGCGCCGCCACCTTCCCCAGCAGGTTGCTGCGGTCCCACAGCATCACCTGAGGCGGCGCGAAACCCAGCACGCCGATCTTCAGAGTCTGCTGGGCGCCGGCCTCGTCGGTGAAAGTCCGCGTCAGGATGACGTAGGGCGTGAAGGCGTTCTTCGCCTCTTCAGGCTTGCCCTTGCCGTCGTCGATGACGATGTTGGCGTTGACATAGGGATAAGCCGCGCCGGTCAACGATTGCGTCAAGAACGGCAGGCCGTAGTTGAACTCGTGGTTGCCGATGTTGCCGGCGTCATAGCCCAGCGCGTTCATCACCTTGTAGGCGGGGTGCACCTGGCCCGGCTGCAGCGGCTTGATCTTGGCGATGTAGTCGCCCAGCGGGTTGCCTTGCAACAGATCGCCGTTCTCGAACAGCAGCGCGTTCTTCACCTCACCGCGCGCGGCCTTGATGAGGGTGGCGGTGCGTTCCAGGCCGTAATCCTCCACCGGCTTGTCCTGGTAGTAGTCCCAGGCCATCAGGCTCATGTGGACGTCGGTGGTCTCCAGGATGCGCAGCTTGAGTTGCTGGGCGTAAGCGGGCACTGTCGTGCCGACCATCCAGCAAAGACAGGCGAGTATCAGAGAGTGTTTTTTCATGGGTTGAACCAGGCGGTGTTCACTTCAGGCGGCAACGCAGGGCCGCCGGCTGCCGCAGCCCGATGGGCGCGTTCGACGACCTGCCAGAAGTAGCGGTAGCTGGCGCGGTCGTGCAGGGTGTCGTCGTTGCGGATCGGCGCCCAGTGCGCGGCCTGTGCGGCGCGCAGGATGGCGATGGCCTGTTCCAGCTCGGCCGCACTGGGCGAGAAGGCAGCCACGATGGGGCGTATCTGCGCCGGGTGGATGCTCCACATTCGCGTGTAGCCCAGGCGCGTGCGGGCCTGTGTGGCGGCGGCGCTCAGCGCGGCGGTGTCCTTGAATTCCGTCACCACGCAGTGTGACGGCGTCTTGCCGTGGGCGTGGCAGGCGGCGGCAATTTCCAGCTTGGCGCGCAGCACCAGCGGGTGGTCGAACTGGCCGCCGTTCAGATTCATGCCCATCGCACTTTGTGGGATGGCGCCGCGGTGGGCCGAGACGAAATCCATCAGGCCGAAGGAAATCGACTCGATGCGCGGCTCTGCCGCGATGGCGAAGACCTCGCGCAGCGCGCCGTGCGTTTCCACCAGCACGTGCACCGGCAGGGCAGCCCCCTGCCCGGTGGCAGCCGCCACGGCCTGCACGCGGGCAATGGCGTGGCGCACATCGGCGGCGTCACGCGGCTTGGGCACCATCAGGTAGGCCAGGCGGCCACCGGCCTGGCCGATGAGGGTCTGCAGATCGCCTTCGAATGCCGGGTGATCGACGGGGTGCACACGCGCACCGACGCGGCCAAAGCGGTTCGCATCCGACAGCGCGATCCGCGCGCACAGCGCCGCGTGCTCGGCTTCGGCACCCACGGGTGCGCCGTCCTCGCAGTCCAAAGTGATGTCGAACACCGGCCCCAGTTCGGCCTGCAGCGCCAGGGCCTTGACCATGCGCACTTCGGTGCCGCAGTAGTGGTCGCAGACCGGCAGGGTGGGGCCGTCCCCGTCGGCTTCGACGAGGACGTCGCGGGGGGTCACAGCAGGTGCTTGACGCCGTCTTGTTCGCCCGTCAGTTCGGCCAAGGTTTTGTTGATGCAGGCCTGGCTGAATTCGTCGATGGGCAGGCCTTCGACAATCTTGTACTGGCCGCCTTCGGTGGTCACCGGGAAGCCGAACATCACGTCCTTGGGGATGCCGTATTCGCCGTTGCTGGGCACGCCCATCGTGACCCATTCGCCGCCGGTGCCCAGTGCCCAGTCGCGCATGTGGTCGATGGCCGCGTTGGCGGCGCTGGCGGCTGAAGACAGGCCGCGCGCTTCGATGATGGCGGCGCCCCGCTTGCCCACGGTGGGCAGGAAGGTGTCCTTGTTCCAGACCTGGTCGTTGATCATGTCCTTCACGCTGGCGCCGTCGATCGTCGCGAAGCGGTAGTCGGCGTACATGGTCGGGCTGTGGTTGCCCCAGACGGCCAGCTTCTTGATCGCGGCCACCGGTTTGCCGGTCTTGGCGGCGATCTGGCTGGCCGCACGGTTGTGGTCCAGGCGCAGCATGGCGGTGAAGTTCTCGCGCGGCAGACCGGGCGCGCTCTTCATCGCGATGTAGGCGTTGGTGTTGGCCGGGTTGCCGACCACCAGCACCTTGACGTTGCGGCTGGCCACGGCGTCGAGTGCCTTGCCTTGCGCCGTGAAGATGGCACCGTTGATGGCCAGCAGTTCGGCGCGTTCCATGCCCGGACCGCGAGGACGCGAACCCACCAGCAGCGCGTAGTCGGCGTCTTTGAAGGCAGTCATCGGATCGCTGTGGGCTTCCATGCCGGCCAACAGCGGGAAGGCGCAGTCGTCGATCTCCATCATCACGCCCTTCAGAGCCTTCTGCGGGCCGTCAACGGGTACTTCCAGCAACTGCAGGATCACCGGCTGGTCCTTGCCCAGCATTTCGCCACTGGCAATGCGGAACAGCAGGGCGTAACCGATCTGGCCGGCTGCGCCGGTAACGGCCACACGAACGGGTTTCTTGGTGGACATGTGTATCTCCTGGGTGGGAAGGGGCGAGTTTGCCCAACGGGCAAATGTGGAACCTTGACGGGCTGGCAGGCCAGCAGCGTGCAGCCCGTGATTCTAGACAGCCCACTCCTGACCGAAGTCTTATGTCTTATGGAAGACAATGACGGAATGCCGCCTCGCGCCGAATCTGTCGCCATGTCCGTCCCGTCGGCCGTGCCACCTGCCGATCTGCCGGCTGAGCAGCACGCCAACCCGCAGGCCGGCCCGGCATTCAGCCCGCTGTACCAGCAGATCAAGGCCCTGCTGGTGCAGGGCCTGCAAGGCGGCGCGTGGATGCCGGGCCAGGTCATCCCCAGCGAGGTGGAACTGGCCGCGCGCTTTCGCGTCAGCCAAGGCACGGTGCGCAAGGCCATCGACGAGATGGCCGCTGAAAACATGCTGGTTCGGCGCCAGGGCAAAGGCACTTTCGTGGCCAGCCACGCCGAGCAGTCCACCCAGTACCGCTTTCTGCGCCTGACGCCCGACGACGGCACGCCGCCAGCACTGCAGCGCAAGCTGCTGGAATGCCGGCGCATGCGCGCGCCGGTTGATGTGGCGCGGCTGCTCGGCCTGAAGGCCGGTGAATCGGCCTTGCAGGTGCGCCGCCTGCTCTTGAACGGCAGCACGCCGGTGGTGCTCGACGACATCTGGCTGCCCGGCATGGCTTTCAAGGGTTTGACGGTGGAAAGGCTGGAAGCCTGGCGTGGCCCGATGTACCGCTTGTTCGAGGCCGAGTTCGCGGTGCACATGATCCGCGCGGAGGAAAAAATCCGCGCCGTCTCGGCCGCTTCGGAAGAAGCCGCCTTGCTGCAGTTGCCATTGGGCACCCCGCTGCTTTCAGTGGAGCGACTGGCGTACACCTACGGTGACCGTGCGGTGGAGTTGCGTCGCGGCCTGTATCAGACCACCGCCCACCACTACCGCAACGAACTGATCTAGCCGTGTTCAGCCACCCATTTCCGACGATGGCGCTGGCCAATTCGTCATACCTTCGCCCATTTCAAGGTGACATTGGTGGCTGTAAGCCTGCTGGTGCTGCATTGCAATAAACTCATCTGGTTTCACGTGGTTCCGAGAGCAACAACATGCCTGAGATAGCGAATCGAAGCGCGAAGCAAAGACCCGGCACGATGCGCCTGGTCGATGCCCTGCAGTACCGTCTGCCTCTGGCCGGCCTGGTGTCCATCCTGCACCGTGCCAGCGGCGCGATGATGTTTGCGCTATTGCCGCTGATCATCTGGTTCTTCGACGTCAGCCTCACCTCCGAGATCACCTTCGAACGCTTCACCAGCGCTTTCGGGGCCGGCATCGGCTTCGTGCCTGGGTTGCTGGTCAAGGTCGTGGTGCTGGGTCTGATCTGGGCCTATCTGCACCACTTCATCGCCGGTGTGCGCCACCTGTGGATGGACATGACGCACAGCGTTACCAAAGAATTCGGCCGCCAGTCGGCCGTCGTCACGCTGGCTGCCAGCGTGTTGCTGACACTGGTGCTGGGCGCCAAGCTGTTCGGCTTGTACTGAGCTACATCGAGTTGAGGCAACAAGACCATGTCCGTTGATTTCGGTTCCAGGCGCGTCGTCGTTGGCGCGCATTACGGCATGCGTGACTGGCTCAGCCAGCGCGTTACCGCCACGCTGATGGCCCTGTACACCGTGCTGCTGTTGGCACAGGTGCTCTTCACCAAAGGCCCGATGGGCTACGACAGCTGGGCCGGCATCTTCGCGACGCAGTGGATGAAGGTCTTCACCTTCGTGATCCTGCTGTCCCTGGGCTGGCACGCCTGGGTCGGCATGCGCGACATCTGGATGGACTATGTCAAAGCCGCTGCGTTGCGCCTGGTGATGCAGGTGTTCACCATCGTTTGGCTCATCGGCTGCATGGGCTGGGCCATTCAAGTGCTCTGGAGACTGTAAAAAATCATGGCGCTGAATCACTCGTCGACGTCTTCACTTCCCCGCCGCAAGTTCGACGTCGTCATCGTCGGTGCCGGCGGTTCCGGCATGCGCGCATCGCTGCAACTGGCGCTGGCCGGCTTGAACGTGGCCGTGCTGTCCAAGGTCTTCCCGACCCGTTCGCACACGGTGGCCGCGCAAGGCGGCATCGGTGCTTCGCTGGGCAACATGGCCGAAGACAACTGGCACTACCACTTCTACGACACCGTCAAGGGTTCGGATTGGCTGGGCGACCAGGACGCCATCGAATACATGTGCCGCGAAGCGCCCAAGGTCGTCTACGAGCTTGAACACTTCGGCATGCCCTTCGACCGCAACCCCGATGGCACCATCTACCAGCGCCCCTTCGGTGGCCACACCGCCAACTACGGCGAAAAGCCCGTGGAGCGCGCCTGTGCGGCTGCCGACCGCACCGGCCACGCGATGTTGCACACGCTGTACCAGCAGAACGTCAAGGCCCGCACCAACTTCTTCGTCGAATGGATGGCGCTGGACCTGATCCGCGACGCCGACGGTGACGTGCTGGGTGTTACCGCGCTGGAAATGGAAACCGGCGAAGTGCACATCCTGGAAGCCAAGACCACGCTATTCGCCACCGGTGGCGCCGGACGCATCTTTGCGGCCAGCACGAATGCCTTCATTAACACTGGCGACGGCCTGGGCATGGCCGCCCGCGCCGGCGTGCCGCTGGAAGACATGGAGTTCTGGCAGTTCCACCCCACCGGCGTGCACAACGCCGGCGTGCTGCTGACCGAAGGCTGTCGTGGCGAAGGCGCTATTCTGCGCAACAGCAACGGCGAACGCTTCATGGAGCGTTACGCGCCGACGCTGAAAGACTTGGCACCGCGTGACTTCGTGTCGCGCTGCATGGACCAGGAAATCAAGGAAGGCCGAGGCTGCGGCCCGAACAAGGATTACATCAACCTCGACATGACCCACCTGGGCGGCGACACGATCTTGAAGCGCCTGCCCAGCGTGTTCGAGATCGGCCATAACTTCGCCAATGTCGACATCACTAAAGAGCCGATCCCGGTCGTACCGACCATCCACTACCAGATGGGTGGCATACCCACCAACATCCACGGCCAGGTGGTGGCGCCGAACGGGCTGGAGTCATCCCGCAATCCGAACAGCGTCATCAACGGCTTCTACGCCGTGGGCGAGTGTTCGTGCGTCAGCGTGCACGGCGCCAATCGCCTGGGCACGAATTCGCTGCTCGACCTGCTGGTCTTCGGCCGCGCGGCCGGCAACCACATCGTCGAGTTCAACCAGAAGAACAAGGCCCACAAGCCGCTGCCGGCCGACGCCGCCGACCGTCCGCTGGAGCGCCTGGCGCGCCTGAACAGCAGCACCAGCGGCGAATACGCACAAGACGTGGCCGGTGACATTCGCGACACGATGCAGCAGCACGCCAGCGTGTTCCGCACGCAGGCCATGATGGACGAGGGCGTCACGAAGATCGCCGCGCTGGCCGAACGCGTGAAATCAATCGGTTTGAAAGACAAGAGCCAGGTCTTCAACACGGCGCGCATCGAGGCGCTGGAAGTCGACAACCTGATTGAGAGCGCCCGGGCGACGATGGTCTCGGCGGCAGCCCGCAAGGAAAGCCGCGGCGCGCACAGCGTGAACGACTACGGCGACACGCCCGAACATCCGAACGGCCGCAACGACGAGGTGTGGATGAAGCACACGCTGTGGTTCTCGGAAGGCGACCGACTGGACTACAAGCCCGTGCAGTTGAAGCCGTTGACGGTGGATTCCGTTCCCCCGAAGGTTCGTACCTTCTGACCCTTCTGACCAGGCAAACAAGACATGGCCCTGCGCACTTTCCAGATCTACCGCTACGACCCCGATACCGACGAGAAGCCGCGCATGCAGACGCTGCAGGTTGAACTCGACGGCCACGAACGCATGCTGCTCGACGCGTTGAACAAGCTGAAGGCAGTCGATCCGAGCCTGAGCTTTCGCCGCAGTTGCCGCGAAGGCGTCTGTGGCTCTGACGCGATGAACATCAACGGCAAGAACGGTCTGGCCTGCCTGACCAACATGCTGACGCTGCCTGGCACGATTGTTCTGAAACCGCTCCCGGGGCTGCCCGTCATCCGCGACCTGATCGTCGACATGACGCTGTTCTTCAAGCAGTACCACTCGATCAAGCCCTATCTGGTCAACGACACCCAGCCGCCCGAGAAAGAGCGCCTGCAGTCACCCGAAGAGCGCGACGAGTTGAACGGCCTGTACGAGTGCATCCTGTGCGCCAGTTGCTCCACCGCCTGCCCCAGCTTTTGGTGGAACCCCGACAAGTTCGTCGGCCCGGCCGGCTTGCTGCAGGCTTACCGCTTCATCGCCGACAGTCGTGACCACGACACCGCTGGCCGCCTGGACAACCTGGAAGACCCGTACCGGCTCTTCCGCTGCCACACGATTATGAATTGCGTCGATGTATGTCCCAAGGGTTTGAACCCGACGAAGGCCATCGGCAAGATCAAGGAACTGATGGTCCGCCGGACCATTTAGGCCTGACGATGGAAGCGCGATTGGCGGAACAGGAACTCACCCCACTGGGTGAGCGTGAACTCAGCAAGTTGCGGTGGCGTTGCCGCCGTGGCCTGCTGGAAAACGACCTTTTCATTCAGCGCTTCTTCCAGCAGTACGAGGAGACGATCACGACAAGGCAGGCCGCAGGGATCACCACCCTGATGGACCTTGCCGACAACGACCTGCTGGACCTGTTGCTCCGCCGAAAAGAGCCCCAGGGCGAGGTCGATACCGCCGAGGTGCGAGACGTTCTGGCGCAGATGCGCCGGCCGTTTTTCACCCTACCGAACTGAAGAAAGGTTAGCCGCGATGACTCCCTCCGACGTGAAAGCCACCCTGTCGTTCTCGGACGGCAGCCCTAGCATGGAACTGCCGCTGTACAAGGGCAGCATCGGTCCGGATGTCATCGACATCCGCAAGCTCTACGCCCAGACCGGCAAGTTCACCTACGACCCCGGTTTCCTGAGCACGGCTTCGTGCAACAGCACCATCACCTACATCGACGGTGACAAGGGCGAACTGCTGTACCGCGGTTACCCCATCGAGCAGTTGGCGCAGAACTGCGATTTCCTGGAAACCTGCTACCTGCTGCTGAAGGGCGAGCTGCCCGACGCGACGCAGAAGACCAGTTTCACCAAGCTCGTCACCAACCACACGATGGTCAACGAGCAGATGCAGTTCTTCCTGCGCGGCTTCCGCCGTGACGCCCATCCGATGGCCGTGATGACGGGGCTGGTCGGCGCGCTGTCGGCCTTCTATCACGACAGCACCGACATCCATAACCCGCAGCACCGCGAGATTTCGGCCATCCGCCTGATCGCCAAGATGCCCACGCTGGTGGCCATGGCCTACAAGTACGGCATTGGCCAGCCCTTCATCTACCCGCGCAACGACCTGTCGTATTCGGCGAACTTCATGCACATGATGTTCGCCACACCCTGCGAGCCGTATGAGCCTAACGAAGTGCTGGTGCGTGCCATCGACCGCATCTTCATCCTGCACGCCGACCACGAGCAGAACGCGTCGACCTCGACGGTGCGTCTGTGCGGTTCTTCGGGCACCAACCCCTTCGCGGCCATCGCGGCCGGTGTGGCCTGCCTGTGGGGCCCGGCGCACGGCGGTGCCAACGAGGCCGCGCTGAACATGCTCAAGGACATTCAGCGCAATGGCGGCGTCGAGAAGATCGGCGAATTCATCAAGCAGGTGAAGGACAAGAACTCCAACGTCAAGCTGATGGGCTTTGGTCACCGGGTCTACAAGAACCACGACCCGCGCGCCACGCTGATGCGCGAGACCTGCCACGAGGTGCTGGAAGCCACCGGCCTGCATGACGACCCGCTGTTCAAGCTGGCCATGGCACTGGAGAAGATCGCACTGGAAGACGACTACTTCATCAGCCGCAAGCTGTACCCGAACGTCGACTTCTACTCGGGCATCGTGCAAAGCGCGCTCGGCATCCCTGTGAGCCTGTTCACGGCCATCTTCGCGCTGGCGCGGACCGTGGGCTGGATTGCGCAGCTCAACGAGATGATCGGCGACCCCGAGTACAAGATCGGTCGCCCGCGCCAGCTCTACGTCGGCTCGCCGCGCCGCGACGTGCAGCCCATTGCCACCCGCTGATACACAAGCAGAGAAAAAAAAAGGCCACCGCAAGGTGGCCTTTTTGTTGAGCGCGCCGGACTACTTCAAGTCTTTGGCGAGCAGGCCGACGATGCGCTTGGCGTTGTCGCCGGCATCGACTGCGCCGGTGGCGGTCTGTACCGACAGGTTGGTCTTGTCGCCCGCATTTTTCAGCATGATGCGATAGCGCACGGCGGCTGCTGGGTTGGTGCCGTCGCCGAACAGCCTGGACCACCAGCTGGGCTCTTCCTTGTCGGCGTACTTCGGGTCGATGTAGCGCACGTAGTACACGCCCGAGGCGCGGTCGCGGTCTTCGACCGAGAAGCCGCTGCGGTCCAGCGCCAGCCCGACCCGTCGCCAGGCGCGGTCGAAGGGCTCTTCGATGACCAGCGAGGTGGCCTGTGATGTTTCGGCGATGCGGGCCTTCGCCATCGCTTCCGGCGCTGATGCCGCGCTGGCCGCGACCACTGCAGTGGTCGGCGCCGGGCCGGTCCTGTTGCCCAGGGTCAGCATCAGGCTGGTCAGCAGTTCGGCTTCCAGTTGCGGGTCATTGGCGCGCGGGCGCCAGACCGTGGATTCCTTGCGCTCCGAGGTGTAGACCTCTTCCATGCCCCGGTGGGTGATGTAGATCTCGCTGCCGCTGGCCGTGCGTTCGACGCGGGTGCGGTAGAGGTCGCGCTCGCCGCTGTCGTACAGGCCGCTGAACAGCCGGCCCAGGGTGTTGCGGATGGGGTCGCTTTGCAGCTTGGCGCGGTTCTCGGCCCAGTCGGTCTCCATCACGCCGGTCAGGGCGTTTTCGCTGGCCAGCTTCAACCCGCGCTGGTCCCAGAAGGCCTTCAGTTGCGGCCACAGTTGCTCAGGCGTCTGCGGACTCACCAGCCAACGCTGCTGGCCGTCGCGCGCAATGCGCATGCCGTCCAGGTTGGATACGGCCACGCCTGTTGCCACCACACCGGCATTGGCAGCCACAGCGGCGCTGGCGCCCGGTGCCTGTGGCGCGCGGGCACCCGAAGCGCTGATCACGCCGCCTTGCGGCTGGTAGCGCGCGTCCTTCGCCAGTTGGGTCAGGTCGGGGGGCACGTCCAGCGGTTGCGCCTTGGCGGCCGTGGTGCGGTAGTCGACCTTGTCGCCGCCGAAGATGCCATCGAGGGTCGAGCAGCCGGCGAGTGCTGCCGCCAGTGAGGCGGTCAACAGGGTCGCCGCGAGCCGGGCGGTTGGTGCGGCAGAAAGAAGATTCACGTTCGGGGTCTCCGCGTCGGACACAGGTGTGGCCGCGACTGGTTCAGGCAGGTGTTGGGAAGGCCGGGCAGGCCGGTGGGAACGGATCAAACCGCCAAGCCGGCTTCGCGCAGGGCCTGCGCCACCAGCGCCCGACCGGCTTCGGTCAGCGGCGTGAGGGGCAGGCGCAGCGCCGCGCCGCACAGGCCCAACTGGGCCATCGCCCACTTGGCGGGTGCCGGACTGGGCTCGCAGAACAAGTGCTTGTGCAGCGGCAGCAAGCGCAGGTGCAGCGCTGCCGCCGTGCGGGCGTCACCGGCCAGCGCCGCCTTGCACAAATCGGCCATCAGGCGCGGCGCCACATTGGCTGTCACGCTGACATTGCCGTGGCCGCCCAGCAGCATCAGCGCCACGGCGGTGCCGTCGTCGCCCGAATAAATGGAAAACCCATTCGGCGCCAGCTTGATCAACTGGCAGGCCCGTTCGAGATTGCCGGTGGCTTCCTTGACGCCGACGACGCCCGGCACCGTGGCCAGGCGCAGCGCGGTCTCGGGCTGCATATCGGCCACCGTGCGACTGGGCACGTTGTAAAGCACCAGTGGCAAGTCCACCGCCTCGGCGATGGCCTTGAAGTGTTGGTCGATGCCTTCTTGCGATGGCCGGTTGTAGTAGGGCACGACCGACAGGTGGCAGTCGGCGCCGACCTCGCGCGCGAACTTGGCCAGTTCGATCGCCTCGGCGGTGGAATTGGAGCCCGTGCCGGCCATGACGGGCACGCGCTTGGCGGCGTGCTGCACGGCCACGCGGATGATTTCGCAGTTCTCGTCGGTGGACACCGTGGGCGATTCGCCAGTGGTGCCGACCACGCCGATGCAGTCGGTGCCTTCGGCGATATGCCAGTCGATCAGGCGGCGCAGCGTGGCGTAGTCAACGCTGCCGTCTTCCTGCATCGGGGTCACTAGCGCAACGATGCTGCCAACGATGGGTTTCATAGGTGTGGTGCTTGCCGCCAAGCGCGGGTTCATCGGAAACAACGGGGTCCAGGCCAACGGGGCATTTTAGCGGGCCGCGATCGCCACACCGGCCGCAGCCCGCAGGGGATAGCCCGAGGCGTCGGTGTCGCGGTGTGACGCCCGCACAGCGGCGATGCGTTGCACGCAGCGCGCCGGGTCGGCTTCCAGGCCGTCTTCGTAAGCCACCACGCGCAGGCCGGCGCAGACCTGCAGCAATTCACCGGGCTGCAGCAGGAAGTCGGGCCGCGACGGTTTGCCGTAGCGCTGCTGGCCCAGCGCGAACGTTTCGCAGATCAAGACGCCGCCGGGCGCCAGCCCGTGCAGCACGGCCGGCCACAGCGGGCGCCACAGGTAATTCGTGACGACGATGCCGTCAAAGACACTGCCCGCCAGCGGCCAGGGCGCGTTTTCCAAGTCAGCGTGCAAAGTTTCGATGCCCGCCGGCAGACTCTGCAGCGCCTCGGCGTTGCGGTCCACGCCGGTGACCGCAAAACCCTGCGCGGCCAGCCACACCGCATGGCGCCCGCTTCCACAGGCCACATCCAGCACCTGGCCGCCCGGCGCGACCAGCCCGGCGAAGCGCTGCACCCAGGCCGACGGCCGGCCGCCTGGCACGTGGCTGTCGTGACCTTTCACGGGGCTCAGAAGCACGACCACACCTTGTTGGCCAGATCGACCATCACATGCGGATCCAGGTAGGCCACCGCAACCGCTGCCAGCGCTGCAGCGACCGTGCCCCACACCAGCAAGCGACGCGCGGTTGTCATGGCGTCATGCCTTCAAGCGGGCACTGCGGTCGGGTTGACCGGCCGCGCGATGGCCGTTTCGCGCACCGGCAAATTCATCAGCACCGCGAAGACGCTCAGGCCGATGGAGATGGTCCAGACGATGTCGTAGCTGCCGGTCGTGTCGTAGAGCTTGCCGCCGA
>JBBQAI010000156.1:0-8367 GCA_038316205.1 Burkholderiales bacterium | reverse complement strand
GTGGATGCCGAGTCCGCGCAGCGCGGCTACCTCATCACGGGCCGCAAGGAATACCTGGAGCCGGGCGAAGACGCGCCTGAAGATATCCGGCAAGCCATCGCGCGGCTGGAAGCGCACTACCAGGGCGATCCGCAACAACTGGTCTTGACCGCCGTGCTGAGGGACCGCGCACTGGAAAAGCTGTCCGCGATAGTGGCCACGCTCAGGTTGTACGAAGAGAGCGAACCCGGTCGCTGGCTGGATCTGGTGTTGACCGACATCGGCCGCGAGAAGATGGTCGCGGTGCGGGTTGCGGCCGAAAAGCTGATGGCTGCCGAAGATGCTGCCGTCATCGACGAACGCGCCAGCATTCTGCAAACCCTGGCCAGCAACCGAGCGGGCGTGCACCTGCTCACCGCCATCAGCTTGCTGGCCTTGCTGTTCTACCTGCGCAAGACGGTGGCGCTCGAACTGACCCAGCGCCGCCACGCTGACGATCTGCAGGCCGAACGCGACGATCTGGAAAGCCAGGTGCAGCTGCGCACCACCGAGTTGACCGAACTGGCCAGCCACCTGCAGACCGTGCGCGAGGACGAACGCAGCCGCCTGGCCCGCGAACTGCACGACGAACTGGGTGCGCTGCTGACGGCGGCCAAGCTGGACGTGGCGCGCCTGAAGCGTGGCCTGGGCGTGATGACGCCCGACCTGGAAGCGCGCATCAAGCACCTGAACAGCACCATCGACCAGGGCGTTGCGCTGAAGCGCAACATCGTCGAAGACCTGCGCCCGTCGTCGCTGAGCAACCTGGGGTTGGTAGCCGCGCTGGATATCCAGGGCCGTGAATTTGGCGAGCGCGCTGGCTTGCGGGTGCGGATGCGGCTTGCGCCAGTGCTGCTGCCCGAGGCCTCGCAGATGACGGTTTACCGGATGGTGCAAGAAGCCCTCACCAACATTGCCAAGTACGCAGGCGCCAGCGAAGTGACGCTGAGCCTGGAGCCGGACGGAACGCGCGTGCGGGCGGCTGTGCAGGATAACGGTTGCGGCTTCGACACCGCCGTGCGCGGGCGCCGCACCCACGGCCTGACGGGGATGCGCTATCGCGTCGAGGCCAGCGGCGGTGAGTTGCGGGTGGTGTCCACGCCGGGTTTTGGCACGCTGGTCGAGGCTTGGCTGCCGGCGGCTCTGGAGCCGGGCCAACCGGATGACCCGACCGAACCGGCCTATTCGCCTGATGAGGCTCCGACTTTGCCGCCTCCATCCGGTTCGCCGCCTTCGGTGGCGCAACCCGCCGCCTGAATCAGCGCTCGGTCAACGCCGCGTTGCGCGACGCGGTACGGCTGGTGTTTGCCTTCCCCGCCGGGTTTGAACCAATCTGACCGGTCATGCGCTGCTCCAGCCGCGCTGAGTCGCCGCGAACGGTGGCCCCGTGCACAACCAGAACGAAGTAGCACAGCAAGGCCAGCGCCGTGGCCACCGCAGCGATCAGCATGTGCAGCGGTGCGGATCCGGTGGGGGTGGTGTGGTTGGTGTGGGTGGTGTTCATCGCGTCTCCCTGGTGACGAGTCCAATGTCGCCGCGCAGGACGCCCGCAGCCATCGGCCGTTCGCGCGTGGACTTGTAGGACGTCACGCCGCGCCGGTCGGGCCGGATGTCATTTCCATCGCCTCGGGGGCAGTTGAGCGCCGCAAGAAACGTCGAAACCCTGCTTCTAGTTCTCGGCCTGGGTTGGCTGGGCTTGCCGGTCCTTGGCCGGGGTCTGCATCGCGCCCAGTGCACCCATCAGCATGTTCAGCACCGATTCCAGCGGCCATTGCGCCGCGAGGTGCACCGCTTGTGCCACCAAGCCGGCGCGCCACAGCGGCCAGGAGCCGCGCACGATGGCCCAGCGCCAAGGTCGCAGCAGCACCAGCCCAGCACCTGCACCGGCCGCCACACCGACGGCGGCCCAGGGGTAACGCCGCACCAGCGGCAGCACAGCGTTGTTCAGGTTTCTGCTGACCCCGGCTGCCGCTGGCAGCCAGGGTCGCGTCAACCACCAGGCTTGCACGGCGTCCAGTGCCAGGTCAACGACCGGCGACGCGCGGCCGGCGCGGCGGACACGCCGCCACAGGTATTTCAGAAGCCGGATGGGTGCATGGTCGCCAGGGTCACCACCCGGTGCTTCAGGCGGCGGTATCAGCGCCACGCGCAACTGGGCGCGCGAGCGCGCCAGGCGTTCCAGTGCTGCTGCTGCCGCCGTCGGGGCGGCTGGTTGTGCGTCGATCTGCGGCGTGCTCATGGCTGGCTGGATTCACGCAACAGGGCAGCATCGGCGGCGAACTGCTCGCGCAAGGGCGCAAGGGTCGACGGTTTCTCCATCAGCCGTATCTGCAGCGCGCAGCCGACTGCCACCAGCAAGGGCAGCATGGGCACGGCCGGCAGCATCCAGGGCATGGGCATGGTCATCAGCGGCACGGCACCGACGAGCAACAGCGCCACGCCGGCCAGGCCCAGGCCCAGCGCCGCAGCCACAGCGGCCACGCTGCCGAGCAGCGCACGGCGGCGCAGGTCGTCGGCGGCGGCTTGCGCCTGCACCGCGATCAATTGCCCGTAGGCGGCCAAGTGTTCGGCCAGCAATTCGGGCCGCGAGGCCACGATCTTCAGCATCGGGTGGAGCATGCGCTGCCTCGGAGTTGGCGTCATGGCATGGTGACACGGGCCGGCCGGCGCGGGTGTCGGGCGGAGCCGGCATGGCGTGTCAGCGCTGTCTGACAGGCCCCAGGCGCTTGACAGGGCGCCCTCGCGCAATCAAACCGCGTTGCGCCGCGCCCGAACCGACGCCGCCAGGCCGCCGAGCAGGCCCACGGTGTCAGTCCAGTCGATGCAGGCGTCGGTGATGCTCTGCGCGTAGGCCAGTCTGGCCGGGTCGTCCTTGCCCGGGGTGAACTTCTGCGCGCCGCCGTGGATGTGGCTTTCCACCATCACGCCGAAGATGCAACGGCTGCCGGCCGCCAATTGCGCGCCCACGTCCTGCATGACGTTGATCTGGCGCTGGTGCTGCTTGCTGCTGTTGGCGTGGCTGGCGTCGATCATCAGCTTGCAGTCCAGCTTGGCGGCCTGGATTTCCTTGCAGGCGGCTGCCACGCTGGCGGCGTCGTAGTTGGGTTCTTTGCCGCCGCGCAGGATGACGTGGCAGTCCTTGTTGCCGCGCGTTTCGACGATGGCGACCTGGCCGTTCTTGTGCACCGACAGGAAGTGGTGCGGCCGGGCGGCGGCCTGGATTGCGTCGGTGGCTATTCTGATGTTGCCGTCGGTGCCGTTCTTGAAACCGACTGGCGCGCTCAGGCCGCTGGCCAGTTCGCGGTGGACCTGGCTTTCGGTGGTGCGCGCGCCGATGGCGCCCCAGGCGATCAGGTCGCCGATGTACTGCGGGCTGATCACGTCCAGGAACTCGCTGCCGGCCGGCACACCCAGACGGTTGATGTCCACCAGCAACTGCCGCGCGATGCGCAGGCCTTCGTGGATGCGGTAGCTCTCGTCGAGGTAGGGGTCGTTGATCAGGCCCTTCCAGCCGACCGTGGTGCGCGGCTTCTCGAAGTAAACGCGCATGACGATTTCCAGATCGCCGGCGTGCTGGTCGCGCAGCGTTTTCAGGCGGCGCGCGTAGTCCAGCGCGGCCATCGGGTCGTGGATGGAGCAGGGGCCGATGACGACCAGCAGGCGATCGTCGGTGCCGGCCATGATGTTGCGGATGGCCTGGCGGGTGCCCGAAATCAGCGTTTCCACCGGCGTGCCGGCAATCGGAAAGAAGCGGATCAGGTGCTCCGGCGGCGGCAGCGGCGTCACGTCGCGGATGCGCTGGTCGTCGGTCTGGCTGGTCTTCTCGCTGAGCGCATACCAGCCCTCCGGATTGGCGGATTTGGGACTCATGGCGCTTTCCTTTCGGGGGTGAAACAAATCGGGGAGCCGAAAAACAAAAAACCGCCGGGGCTGCCGGCGGTTGGTTGGGGTGCGGGTGTTGTCGTCTTGACTTACGCGCTTGCCTCTCCAGCCGCCGTGCGGTGCGAGAACCAGAAGTACGAAAAGTAAAACGATGCGATACGCATGACGACGAATGTAGCACGCGGTGCCTGAGCCGCTGCCCGGTCGGCCCTCAGGCGTGGTCGCCGTCCGGCCGGTGCCAGGGATCGACGTGGGTCATCAGGTTGAGCACCCGGTGGCGCTGCAACACGCGCTGCTGGGCCAGCACGGCGATGTCGTGGCCGGCTTCGACGGTGATCGTGGCATCCACCTCGATGTGCGCATCGACGACAACCATGTCGCCCATCTTGCGTGTGCGCACGTCGTGCACGTTCTGCACGCCCGGCGTCTCGCTCAGCGTGAGGCGTATGGCCGCCACTTCTTCCTCGTCCACTGCGCGGTCCATCAAGTCGTGCAGCGCGCTCCAGGCGTAACCCCAGCCCATCTTGGCGACCAGAAAACCGACGATCAGCGCGGCGATCGGGTCGAGGATGGGGTATCCCGCCAGGTTGCCCACGATGCCCAGGCCCACCACCAGCGAGGAAGCCGCGTCCGAGCGCGCGTGCCAGGCGTTGGCCACCAGCATGCTGGATTTGACGCGCTGGGCCACCGCCAGCATGTAGCGAAAGAGCCCCTCTTTGGCAAGCAGCGCGCCACCGGCCACCCACAGCGCCATCACGTGCACCTGCGGCACGCTTTCCGGCGCTTCCAGCTTGTGGAAGGCCGACACCAGCATGCCCACGCCCACGGCCAACAGGATCAGACCGAGCGCCAGCGAGGCCCCGGTTTCGAAACGCTGGTGGCCGTAGGGATGGTCATCGTCGGCGTCCTTGGCGCCGTGATGGCCAGCGAACAGCACCACGAAGTCGGCCACCAGGTCGGACAGCGAATGGATGCCATCGGCGACCAAGCCCTGCGACTTCGACAGCACGCCGACGGTGATCTGCGTCGTGCTGAGCGCCACGTTCACGGCCACGCTGACCCAGGTGCTGCGCGAGGCAGCAGCCGTGCGCTCGGCCGGTGTGTGCGTGGCGTGTTCGGGGTCGTCGGTCGGGGGTTCGAAGATCATCGGTGGTGGGCCAAGGCCTCAAGCATCCGCACGGTCAGCGCGCGGGCGCAGCGGCCAGCTTTTCGTAGTCGTCCATCAGACGGTTCATGCGTGACATCAGCGCGCGGTAGGGCCCGGGCTGGGCCAGGTCCACGCCGGCTTTGACGTACAGCGGATAGGCGTAGTCGGAACTGCCGGCCTTCAGCAGGTTCACGAAACGGTCGCGCGCGGCGGCGGCTTGTTGGGCGTCGGGCTGGCCGATGGCGGCGCTGAATTCGGCGGCGCCGACCATGGACGTGGCGTATTGCCACACGTAGTAGCCGTAGTAGAAGTGCGGAATCCAGGCCCACTCGATGCAGTAGGCCGGGTCCACCTTCATCGCGCCCTGCGCCTCGCCGTAGTAGCGCTTGGCCATGCCGCAATACAGCTCGCTGAGCCGGGCCCCCGACAACGGTTTGCCCTGCTCAACCTCTTGGTGCATGGCCAGTTGAAATTCGGCGAACATGGCCTGGCGGAAGAAGGTGGTGCGTATCGATTCCAGGCCCTGCGCGATGTAGAACAGCTTGTCTTCACGCGTTTTGGCGTTGGCCACCATGTAGTCGGACAGCAGCATCTCGTTGGCGATGGACGCCGATTCAGCGATGAAGGTCGAGTAGTCGGCTTTCTCGAACGGCTGCTGGCTTTTGGACAGCAGGCTGTGCACGCCGTGGCCCCATTCGTGGGCAAAGGTGGACAGCGAGTCGAAGTTGCCGTTGTGGTTCAGCAGTACATAGGGGTGCACGTCGTAGGCGCTGCCCGACATGTAGGCGCCCGAGCGCTTTGCCGTGCGCGGGTGGCTGTCCATCCACTGACCCGCAAAGCCCTGCTTCAGCAGCCCCAGGTATTCGGCGCCCATCGGCGCCAGCGCGGCCAGCGTGATGGCTTTGGAACGCTCGATGTCGAAACGTTCAGCCTGTTTGGGTGGCTGCAGCGGCGGGTAGTTGTCGTAGTAGGCCAGGTCGCCCTGTATGCCCAGCGTCTGCTTGCGCAGCTTCAGGTAGCGGTGCAGCGTGGGCAGGCCAACGTTTGCCTGTGCGATCAACATTTTGTAGACGGCCGGCGGCATGTTGTCGCTAAACAGCGCGCTTTCCAGTGCCCCGGCGTGGCGCCGCGCGCGGGCCGCGAAGACGTCACCCTGCACCTGCGCGGCCAGGTTGGCGCCAAAGCTGCCTTCGAATTTCTTCCAGCTGCCGAAGTAGGCGTCGAAGACGCGCTTGCGGTCGTCGCGCAGCGGCGCCACGCGCAGTGTTTCGAAAACGTCACTGCTCAGTGTGACGGTCTTGCCGCTGCTCAGCTTCACCGTGGCGCGCGGCAGTTCGGCTTCGGCCAGTTGGTTGAAGACGTTGTTGGGCTGCACCAGCAGTGCGCTGCTGGACGCCAGCAGGCTTTCGCCCTCGGCGCCCAGGGTGTGCGGCGCGTTGCGCAGGGTGTCGTCCAGGAAGGAGTCGAAGCGCGCTTTCAGGCCGGCGTCGGTGGCCAGGTAACTGCGCACGCGGTCGGTGCCCAGCGCCTGGATGGCCGGTGCCAGCCAGGCGGTTTTTTCGGCCAGCAGCGTGTACAGCGCCTGCGAACGCTGGCGCCGTTCTTGCGACGGCGCGTCTCGAAGGTTTTCGTCGGCTTTCAGGCTGGCGTAGGTGCCCAGCCGGTCGGCGCTGCGCCGCGCGTCGCTGTAGCTGGCCAGCGCCTTGTAGAGCGAAGCTGCGTCGTTGCCCAGCGTGGCTTTCAGGCTGTCCAGCTTGTCAACCCGGGCGCGGGTTTCGTCGAAGCCGGCGTCCCAGGCGGCGGGCGTGGCGTAGAGGTCGCGCAAGTCCCACATCTGCGCGTCGGCGGCCGGTTTGGGCGCGGCCGGCGCGGCTGCGTGTTTGGCTGCGGGCGCGGCCCAGACTGAGCCCAGCAACAAGGTGAGGGCGGCTGCACTGATGGCCTGGCGCACGGGGTGGGAATGGGGCTTGTTCATCAAGGCTCCTGCCCGGCGCAGCGCGTCTGACGCTGCCCAGGAAAACGGGTTCAACAAGGGTGTTCAGTACACACTGGCGTCGAAGCCTGCCGCCTGCAGGCGCTGCACCACTTCGGCCACGTGCGTCGGGTTGCGGGTTTGCACGACGAGTTCGACCTCGACACTCTGCGCCGACAGCGTCGAGAAGGCGCGTTGGTGGTGCACCTCGTCGATGTTGGCACCGGCCTCGGCCACCAGTGCGGTGATGCGCGCCAGCACGCCGGGCGTGTCGCGCGCCGCCACGCGGATGCGCGCCAACCGGCCCGCACGCACCATGCCGCGTTCCAATATCGCGGCCAGCAGCAGCGGGTCGATATTGCCGCCGCACAGCACCAGGCCGACCTTCTTGCCGGCGTAGCGTGCCGGCTCTTTCAGCAACGCGGCCAAGCCGGCGGCGCCTGCGCCTTCGACCAGCGTTTTCTCGATTTCCAGCAGCATCACGATGGCCTGTTCGATGTCGCCTTCATCGACCAACACCATGTCGTCCACCAGGCTGCGGATCAGCTCGCGCGTGATCAGCCCGGGCTGGCCGACGGCGATGCCCTCGGCAATGGTGCTGGCACCTTGCGGGTGGTTCGTGCCCTTGATCTCGTTGACCATCGCCGGGAAGCGCGCAGTCTGCACGCCGACGATTTCCACGCCCGGCTTCAGCGCCCGCACGGCGGTGGCAATGCCGCTGATCAAGCCACCGCCGCCCACCGCGATGACCAGCGTGTCCAGCGTCGGCTGGGCGCGCAGCATTTCAATGCCGATCGTGCCCTGGCCAGCAATGACCAGCGGGTCGTCGAAGGGGTGGACGAAGGTCAGGCCTTCGGCCTCGGCGATCTGCAGGGCGTGCACGCGCGCCTCGTCGAAGGTGTCGCCGTGCAGCACCACCTCGGCACCGAAGCCGCGCGTGCGTTCGACCTTCACCATCGGCGTGGTCTGCGGCATCACGATGACGGCGCGCAGACCCAGGCGCTGCGCGTGGTGGGCCACGCCCTGGGCGTGGTTGCCGGCCGATGCCGCGACGACCCCTTTGATGGGCTCGCCCGACGCGACCATCGCCATCAATTTGTTCAACGCGCCGCGTTCCTTGAACGAGGCGGTGAACTGCAGGTTTTCGAACTTCAGGAAGACCTGGCAGCCGGCGATCTGCGACAGCGTCTTGCTCTCGACGCAGGGCGTGTCCAGCACATGGCCGGCCAGCCGGGCTTCGGCGGCCTGGATGTCGGCGTATGTGACGCTCAAGCCCATGACGCTCAAGCCCGCGACGCTCAAGCCCGCGACGCTCAAGCCGTGCCGCCCACCGTCAGGCCGTCGATGC
>JBBQAI010000018.1:0-52207 GCA_038316205.1 Burkholderiales bacterium | reverse complement strand
AGTGGCAGCAAGTTCATCTGCGCCTTCAGGCCCAGCGCGTCTTCGACGCAGGCGATGAAGTCCAGCAGCGGCACCGGCAACTGGTTGCCGATGTTGAACACGCGGTAGGGCGCGTTGCTGGTGCCAGGGTCGGGCGCTTCGGCGCGGTAGGCCGGGTCGGCGGCCGCCGGCTTGTCCAGCGCGCGGACCACCCCTTCGACGATGTCGTCGATGTAGGTGAAGTCGCGCTGCATCCGGCCCTGGTTGAACACGTCGATGGGCCGCCCTTCCAGGATGGCTTTGGTGAACAGGAAGAGCGCCATGTCGGGCCGGCCCCAGGGTCCGTAGACCGTGAAGAAGCGCAGGCCCGTGGTGGGCAGGCCGAAGAGGTGGCTGTAGGTGTGCGCCATCAACTCGTTGGCCTTCTTGGTGGCCGCGTACAGGCTGACCGGGTGGTCCACGCTGTCGTGCTCCGAAAACGGCATCTTGGTGTTGCCGCCGTAGACGCTGGAACTTGACGCGTAGACCAGGTGCTGCACGGCGCTGTGGCGGCAGCCTTCCAGCACGTTCATGAAGCCGACGATGTTGCTGTCGATGTAGGCGTTGGGGTTCTTCAGCGAATAGCGCACGCCGGCCTGGGCCGCCAGGTGTACGACGCGGTCGAAGCGCTCGGTCTCGAACAGCGCGGCCATGCCGGCACGGTCGGCCACGTCCATCTTCACGAAGCGAAAACGCGCCTGCGCGGTGAGCTGCGCCAGCCTGGCCTGCTTCAGCACCACGTCGTAGTAATCGTTGAGGTTGTCCAGGCCGACGACCTCGTCACCGCGGGCCAGCAGGCGCATCGCGGTGGCCATGCCGATGAAGCCGGCGGTGCCGGTGAGCAGAATTTTCATCGCCAAGATTTTGACACGCAGGCCCCTGTCGGCCTGCCCCGCAGGCTCACAGGATCAACGCTGCCGCGTCAAAGGTCAGGCGCGGGCCGCGCGGGTAGTTGCCACTGGCGTCGCCGTGGCCGATGTTGACCAGGAAGTTGGCGGCCCAACGGCCGTCGGGGAAGAACTCGGCATTGACCTTGGCGGCGTCGAAACCGCTCATCGGGCCGCAGTCCAGGCCCAGCAAGCGCGCAGCCACCATCAGGTAGGCGCCTTGCAAGCTGCTGTTGCGGAAGGCCGTGGCTTCGCTCAGCGCGGCATTGCCAGCGAACATCGCCTGCGCGCCCGGCACCGCCGCGAACTGCGCGGGCAGGTGTTCGTGGAAGCGGGTGTCCATGGCCACGATGACCACCACAGGCGCTGCCATGGTCTTCTCGGCATTGCCCGGCATCAGCGCGGGCTTCAGGCGCTGCTTGGCGGCACCGCTGCGCAGGAAGACGTAGCGGCCGGGCTGGGCGTTCATCGAGGTCGGTCCCCACTTCATCAGCTCATAGAGCTGGTGCAGCGTCTCGTCACTGAGCGCGTCGGGCTTGAACTTGTTGAAGGTGCGGGCGTCGGTGAAGACTTGAGCGAAAGGGGCGTCGAGTGCGGCGTGCATGATGACTCCATGAATGCAAGGGTCCATGCTAGCCCGGCGCACAGGCGCGCCACGTTCGGGGCATTTGCAGTCAGCGCAGCACAGGCCTGTCTGACCGCTGGGTCGAGAATGCGGGTACATACCGCCAAAGACCCACCCAGGACCCACCCAGCACATTCATGAGCACCGACCGCCTGCCCCCCATCCCGCCCGAGCGCTGGACGCCCGCCCAGCGCGAATTGGCCGAAGAGATCATCAGCGGCCCCCGCGGAGCGCTGGTTTCGCCCTTCATCCCGCTGCTGCGCAGCCCCGAACTGATGGCCCACGCGCAGCGCATGGGCGAGTACCTGCGCTTTCGCAGCGCCATCGGCCAGCGGCTGTCGGAGCTGGCCATCCTGATCACCGCGCGGGCCTGGTCGCAGCCGGTTGAATGGGCCATCCATGCGCCTATCGCGCTGCGCGAGGGCATCGCTGCCGAGGCCATCGCCGCCATCGCTGAAGGCCGCCGCCCGGCCGCGTTGAACGATGAGGAAGCCGCCGTCTACGACTTCTGCAGTGAACTGCACGCCAACAAGGCCGTCAGCGACGCCACCTGGACGCACGCGCTGCAGTGTTTCGGCGAGCAGGGCACGGTTGATTTGATCGGCATCAACGGCTACTACACGCTGTTGTCGATGGTGATGAACAGCGCGCGCACACCAGCGCCAGTAACGAGCGCGCCGCCGCTGTTGCCACTTTAGCTAGGCTGATCCCGGCTCGGTGATGCGCGCGCGCAGCAGGGCCACCAAGGCCTGCGCAGCGGGCGACAACGCCGCCGGGTCGCGCATCGCCAGCAACAGCTGGCGTTGCGCGTCCAGCCCCTGCAGCGCCACCACCTGCAGGCCCAGCGCGTCGGCATACAGCGCAGCCCCGGCGCGCGGCAAGATGGCCAGGCCCAGGCCGGCGGCAACCATGCGGCACATCACGTCGAAGCTGCGCACCTGCACGCGCAATCGAAAGCTGCGCCCCACCGCTTCGGCCGCGCCGCTGATCTTGCGGGTGAGTGAAGCCGAGCGGCCCAGGCAGATGAAGTCGTGGTCCAGCGCCCGCACGAAGTCGGCCGCCTCGGTGGCCGCCAGCGCATGGCCACGCGGCACGACCAGCACCAGTTCATCGACCTCGCACACGAAGGTGATCAGGCCCTCGCAAGGCGTGTTCTCGCCGATCACCGCCAGTTCGGCCGTGCCGAGCGCCACCGCGCGCACCGAGTCTTCGCTCATGGCGTCTTCCAGGTCGATGCGCACATCGGGGTGGCGCACCGCGTAGTCGGCCAGCACCTGCGGCAAAAAGCCGCCCAGTGCCGACGGGTTGGCCCACAGCCGCAAGTGGCCGCTGACCCCGGTGTGGAAGTCGGCAATGGCCAGCGCCATGCGTTCCAGATGGGCAACCAGTTCGATGGCGTGGCGGTGCAAGGTTTGCCCGCCGGCCGTGGCCGTGACGCCGCGCGCGCTGCGCTGCAACAGCGCGATGCCGCAGTGGTGTTCCAGTTCGGCGATGCGCTTGCTGGCCGCCGCCAGGCTGATGCCGTAGCGGTCGGCGCCGGCCGTCAGGCTGCCGGCATCGAGCACCGCCACGAACAGCCGCAGCGAAACCAGGTCGAGTCGGTTCAGGTTGATCACGGCGCCCTCAATGCGGCGTTGAGGCTACCTCAATGCATCACGAAGGGCGCCAGCACGCGGCCGGGGTCAAGATCCGTCTGCCTGTTAAAGGCAGCCCAAAAGAATCAGGTCCGACCACGGGCCGACCGGAGACAAGCTTGATGACCACCCGCAGCTACCGCATCGGCCAGATCGTGCCCAGTTCCAACACCACGATGGAGACCGAGGTGCCGGCTCTGCTGCGCGCCCGTGATCTCATCGCGCCCGAGCGCTTCACGTTCCACAGCAGCCGCATGCGCATGCAGAAGGTGACCCGCGAAGAGCTCGCGGCGATGGACCGCGACTCCGACCGCTGCGCGCTGGAACTGGCCGACGCCCGCATGGACGTGCTGGGCTACGCCTGCCTGGTGGCCATCATGAGCATGGGCCCGGGCTACCACCGGGTCAGCGAAAAGCGGCTGCACGAACGCACGGTGGAAGCTGGCGGCCCGGCGCCTGTCGTCACCAGCGCCGGCGCTTTGGTCGATGGCCTGAAGACGCTCGGTGCGAAGCGCGTGGCCATCCTCACGCCCTACATGAAGCCGCTGACGCAACTGGTCATCGACTACATCGAAGCCGAAGGCATCACCGTGGTGGACAGCCTGTCGCTGGAAATCGCCGACAACCTGGAAGTCGGCCGTCAAAACCCGCTGGCACCCATCGAGTTGACCAAGCGCCTGAACACGCAAGGCGTCGACGCGCTGGTGGCCTCGGCCTGCGTGCAGATGCCTTCGCTGGGCTCGATACAGGCCATCGAAGAGCGCGTCGGCCTGCCGGTGGTTTCCTCGTCGGTCTGCACCACGTTCATGATGTTGCGCAAGTTGGGTTTGGCAACCCAGATACCGGGCTACGGCTCACTGCTGTCCGGCAAGTATTGACCCCACTTCAGCCTCGCTGCTGAAACCACAACAAAGGAGACCCGCATGACCACCGTCAACGCCACCCACCCCATCAACGCCCGCCGCCGCACCTTCGTCACCGGTCTGGCCGCTGCGCCCGCTCTGCTGCTGCCCGCCGGCTACGCCAGCGCCGCCGAGCCGCTGAAGATTTCCCACCAATTCCCCGGTGGTTCCGACAAGGAAGGCGACTTCCGCCACCGCCTGTGCTTGAAGTTCGCCGACGCGCTGGACAAGCGCAGCAACGGCGCGCTGAAGGCCAACGTCTACCCGGGTTCTTCGCTGATGAAGGTCAACGCGCAGTTCAGCGCCGCGCGCAAGGGCGCGCTGGACATGACGCTGATTCCGCTGCCCTACGCCGGCGGCGAAGTGGCCGAACTGAACATCGCGCTGATGCCCGGCCTGGTGACCAGTTACGAGCAGGGCTACAAGTGGAAGACGGCTGAAGTCGGCAAGGCGCTGACCGACCTGTTGGCCGACAAGGGCCTGATCATCGTGACCTGGATCTGGCAAGCCGGCGGTGCCGCCAGCCGCAGCGTGCCCATCATCGGGCCGGAAGACGTGAAGGGCCTGAAGTTCCGGGGCGGCAGCCGCGAGATGGACTTGGTGGCCAAGGCCGCCGGTGCGACCACGCTGTCGCTGCCGTCCAACGAAACCTATGCCGCGATGCAGACCGGCGCGGTGGACGTGGTCACGACCTCGGCCACCAGCCTGATCAGCTTCCGCCTGCAGGAAGTCAGCAAGCACCTGACCATCAGCAAGACCGGCAAGAGCTACTGGTTCATGCTGGAACCGCTGCTGATGAGCAAGCTGATCTTCGACAAGCTGCCCAAGGACCAGCAGGCGCTGATCATGACCGTGGGCGCCGAGATGGAAAAGTTCGCACTCGAGGGCGCGCGCGCCGACGACGCGCAGGTGGCCGACGCCTACATCAAGGCCGGCGCCAAGGTTTACGACCTGCCCGACGCGGCCCTGGCCAAGTGGGTGGCGCTGGCCCGCACCACGGCGTGGAAGGACTACGCCGAGAAGAACGAAGGCAGCGCCAGACTGCTGAAGCTGGCCGAAAAAGTCAGCGGCTGATCGGGGCCGCGCCGCCATGAGTCACGGTTTCGAACTGCCTGGCGGTGCGCCCGCTGAAGAGCCGCCCGGCCACCCGCTGGTGGCCACGCTGGACCGCGCGATGAGGGCTCTGAACCGCGCGGTGATGGTGCCCTGCATGCTGGCGGTCTTCCTGGCGGCCGCCATCCTGACCTACAGCGTGGCGGCACGCTATTTCTTCAAGATCCCGACGGAGTGGCAGGACGAGACCGCCGTGTTCCTGCTCATCGGTGCGACGTTTTTCTCGGGCGCTTACGTTCAGTCTTATCGCGGGCATGTCGGCGTTGAAGCCATTGCCGGCCTGCTGTCGCCGCGCATGAACCGGCTGCGCATGATGTTCGTCGAGACCATCAGCTTCGCCTTCTGCACCTTCTTCGCTTGGAAGTCGTGGACGCTGTTCCGCGAGGCGGTCCACGAAGGCCACAGCAGCAACAGCACCTGGGGCCCGCCGCTGTGGATACCGTACGGGATCATGGCCACCGGCATGACCTTGCTGGCCCTTCAACTCCTGCTTGAAGTGGTTGCCCGTTTCGTGAACAAGGGAGCATCGAAATGAGCGGCGCCAGCGTCGGCATTGCCTTCGGGGTGATCACTTTGCTGGTGATGTTCTCGGGCATGCCCATCGCCTTCGGGCTGGGCTCGGTGGCGGTCGGCTTCATGTACTTCTTCATGCCCGCGTCGGCGCTCGACACGGTTACGCAGAACGTCTACGAAGAGATGGCCAGCATCACGCTGCTGTCGATACCGCTGTTCATCCTGAAGGGTGCGGCCATCGGCAAAAGCCCGGCCGGCAAAGACCTGTATTCGGCCATGCACGCGTGGATGAGCAAGGTGCCGGGCGGCCTGGGCATTGCAAACGTGTTCGCGTGTGCGCTGTTCGCGGCCATGTCGGGCAGCAGCCCGGCCACGTGTTCGGCCATCGGCAGCGCGGGCATCCCCGAGATGCGCATGCGGGGCTACTCGCCCGGTTTTGCCGCGGGCATCATCGCGGCCGGCGGCACCTTGGGTATCTTGTTGCCGCCGTCGATCACGATGATCCTGTACGCCGTGGCGGCCGAGCAATCGCTGGGCCGCTTGTTCCTGGCCGGCATCGGCCCCGGTGTGATGCTGGTGGGCCTGTTCGCCGGCTACGCGGTCTTCCGCTACCGCAAGGAACACGCGGCGGCTTTGGTGGCCTACGCGGGCGGTGGTGTGGCCAAGAGCGCGCTGCTCGACGACCACGTCTACACCATGGCCGAGAAGGTGGAAATGCTGCCCCGCGTGCTGCCTTTCGTGGTGCTGCTGATCGGCGTGATGGTGGCGCTGTACGGCGGCTACGCCACGCCATCGGAAACGGCCGGCCTGGGCGGCATCCTGGCGCTGCTGCTGATCGCCATCGTCTACGCCATCCGCCGCCCCGCGCAGTTGGTGCCCATCCTGAGCAGCACCATCAAGGAAAGCACCATGTTGATGTTCATCATCGGCATGTCGCTGCTGTATTCCTATGTGATGAGTTCGCTGCACATCTCGCAGGACGCGGCCAATTCGGTGGTCGCCATGCACCTGCCGAAATGGGTGTTGCTGGCGGCCATCCTGGGCATGGTCATCGTGCTGGGTTTCTTCCTGCCGCCGGTGTCGATCATCCTGATGACCGCGCCCATCGTGCTGCCGCCGCTGAAGGCCTCTGGCTTCGACCTGATCTGGTTCGGCGTGGTCATGACCATCGTGATGGAGATGGGCCTGATCCACCCGCCGGTGGGCCTGAACATCTTCGTCATCAAGAACATCGCGCCCGACATTCCGCTGAAGGATGTGATCTGGGGTGTGATGCCTTTCGTCGGCTTGATGTTCGTCGCCATCCTGCTGATGTGCTTCTTCCCCGGCATCGCCACCGGCCTGCCCGACCTGGTGATGGGCGCACCGAAATGAACGCACCGCTCGTCTGGGACACGCAGCGCCGCTCGCGCGCTGCGCGCCTGGAACGGGCACGGCGCGTGACGCCGACCAAGCAGGTCGCGGCCGGCAACATCGGCGCACTGCTGCAGGCCGTGATCGAAAGCGGCGACCGCGTTTGCCTGGAGGGCAACAACCAGAAGCAGGCCGACTTCCTGGCCCGCGCGCTGACCGCGCTGGACCCGGCTGCGGTGCACGACCTGCACATGGTGCAGTCGGTGCTGGCGCTGCCCGAGCACCTGGACGTCTTCGAGAACGGCATCGCGTCGCGCCTGGACTTCAGCTTCTCGGGCCCGCAAGGCGCGCGGCTGGCACAACTGGTCAGCGGCGGGCGCATCGCCATCGGCGCCATCCACACCTACCTGGAACTGTTCGCGCGCTACTTTGTGGACCTGACGCCCAACGTGGCGCTGATCTGCGCGCAGGCTGCTGACCGCGAGGGCAACCTCTACACCGGCGCCAACACCGAAGACACGCCGGCCATCGTCGAGGCCACGGCCTTCAAGAGTGGCATCGTCATTGCGCAGGTCAATGAAATCGTCGACGTGTTGCCGCGTGTCGATGTGCCGGCCGGCTGGGTCGATTTCGTCGTGCAGAGCCCGCAGCCGCATTTCATCGAACCGCTGTTCACGCGCGACCCGGCGCAGATCAGCGAGATCCAGGTGCTGATGGCCATGATGGCCATCAAGGGCATCTACGCCGACTACGGCGTGCAGCGCTTGAACCACGGCATCGGCTTCGACACGGCGGCCATCGAACTGCTGCTGCCGACCTACGGCGAATCGCTGGGCCTGCGCGGCAAGATCTGCCAGCACTGGGCGCTGAACCCGCACCCGGCGCTGATCCCGGCCATCGAAGCCGGCTGGGTGAAAAGCGTGCACAGCTTCGGCTCGGAACTGGGCATGGAGGCCTACATCCGAGCGCGGCCCGATGTGTTCTTCACGGGCGCTGACGGTTCCATGCGCAGCAACCGCGCGATGTGCCAGGCCGCCGGGCACTACGCCTGCGATCTGTTCATCGGCAGCACGCTGCAAATCGACCTGGCCGCCAACAGCAGCACGGCCACGCTGGGCCGCATTGCCGGCTTCGGCGGCGCGCCGAACATGGGCGCCGACGCCCGTGGCCGCCGCCATGCCAGCCCCGCCTGGTTGAAGGCCGGACAGCAAGCGCGGGCAGGTTTGCAAGGCTCAAGAGGCACACCGCGCGGGCAGAAGCTGGTGGTGCAGATGGTCGAGACCTTTCGCGAACACATGCAGCCGGCTTTCGTCGAAACACTCGACGCCTGGACGCTGGCCGAGCAGGCGAAGATGCCGCTGCCGCCGATCATGATTTACGGCGACGACGTCACGCACATCCTGACCGAAGAGGGCATCGCCAACCTGCTGCTGTGCCGCAGCGACGAAGAACGCGAACAGGCCGTGCGCGGTGTGGCCGGCTACACCGCGGTGGGCCTGGGCCGTGACCGCCGGGTGGTGGAAAACCTGCGCGACCGGGGCGTCATCCAACGGCCGGAAGACATCGGTGTCGATCCCCGTTTGGCCACCCGCAACCTGCTGGCCGCGCGAACGATGCGCGACCTGGTCGATGCATCGGGCGGCCTGTACGCGCCACCCGGCCGCTTCCGCAATTGGTGAAGGAGGCTGCATGAACATGTCCGCAGAGCTGGAAAGCCTGACTTTCGAATTCCCTGGCACGCGGGCCGTTTCTGGCTTCGCGCCGGTGCTGGTCGGCGTGGTCGGTTCGGGCAATCTGGAAGTGCTGCTCGAAGCCAGCCCCGATGCCACCTGCCGCTTCGACGTGCAGACCTCGGCGCGCGGCTTCGCCACCATCTGGGAGGCGGTCTGCCGCGACTTCCACCTGCGCCACCCGCTGGCCGGCGTGCGCGTGTCCATCCACGACATGGGCGCGACGCCGGCCGTCGTCAGCCTGCGGCTGGCGCAGGCCGCGGCCGAAATCACCGGATGAACGCCACATGAACGCCCAGCTCAGCTACGCCGAATGCAGCGCCCGCGAGCGCATCGCGGCGCTGTTCGACGCCGGCAGCTTCCACGAATGGCTGCCGCCCGCCGCGCGCGTGATGAGTCCGCATCTGGCGCAGTTGGGCGTGCCGGCGGCCTTCGATGACGGCGTGGCTGTGGGTCGCGCGCTGCTGGCCGGCCACCGGGTTTTCGTCGCCGCGCAAGAAGGCGAATTCATGGGCGGCGGCGTGGGTGAAGTACACGGTGCCAAACTGGTCGGGCTGTTCCAACGCGCCTTGCGTGACAGACCTCAAGCCGTGCTGCTGCTGGCCGAATCGGGCGGTGTGCGCCTGCACGAAGCCAACGCCGGCCTGATCGCCGTCAGCGAAGTGATGCGCGCGCTGCTCGACGTCCGCAACAGCGGCATCCCGGTCATCGTGCTGGTCGGCGGGCGCAACGGCTGCTTCGGCGGCATGGGCATCGTCGCGCGCTGCGCGGACCACCTGGTCATCAGCGACATCGGCCGGCTGGCCATGTCGGGGCCCGAGGTCATCGAGGCCAGCCACGGGGTCGAGGAATTCGACTCGCGCGACCGCGCCCTGGTCTGGCGCACCACCGGCGGCAAGCACCGCTACCTGATGGGCGACGCCGACCAGATCGTGGCTGATGACGTACAGGCTTTTCGCGACGCCGCCATCCGCGCACTGGGTGCCAGCCAGCCGTTGACGCTGGCGGGCTTGCAGGCCGAACAGAGCTTGCTGGTGCGGCGTTTGAGCGACGGGGCGACGGCCGACGACGCGCTGGACTTGTGGCACAGCGTCGGCATCGCCGAGGCGGCGCAAGTGCCCGACCTGAACGCCGCGCAAGTGCGGGCCTTGCGGGTGGGGCAACAGCCCGTCGAGGCCACGCCATGACCTGGTCCGAAGTTGTCAGACAACTTTTCGGCGCAGCGGCCCAGGTCACCGCCGACGGCGATTTCCTCAGCGGCACTGCGGTGCTCGACGGACAGACGCTCACCGTCGTCGGCACGACGCAGCACGCGCCCATCGGCTATGCGCTGGCGCTGTGCCAGGCCGCCGTGGTGCTGGACACCGTGGCCCACCACCCCGGCCGGCCCATCCTGCTGCTCATCGACACGCAGGGCCAGCAATTGCGCCGCCACGACGAGCTGCTGGGCATCAACCGCGCGATGGCCCACCTGGGCTGCTGCATCGACCTGGCACGCCGAGAAGGCCACCGCGTCATCGGGCTGGTTTACGACCAGGCGCTGTCGGGCGGCTTCATCACCTCGGGGCTGATTGCCGATGCCTGCTACGCCCTGCCCGACGCCGAGATTCGCGTGATGCGCATCCCGGCGATGGCCCGCGTGACCAAGCTGCCCGAAGCGCGCTTGACGGCTTTGTCGCTGACCAACCCGGTGTTCGCGCCTGGCGTTGAAAACTATGTCCGCATGGGCGGCGTGCACGGCTTGTGGGGCACGGCCGACCAGCCGGACCTGGCGGCCAGTCTGCGGGCCGCGTTGGCGGATGCATCCACCGCCGACACGCGCGCTGAAGACGGACGCGCGCGCGGCGGCAGGCTGATGGCGGCCGACGTGGTGCAGCAGGTGCTGGCTGCGGCTTGAGCAGCGCAGCCGGCCGGCGGTGTCAGCGATGAATCTGCAGCGCCACCAACTGGTCGGTCTGAACGCAGCGGGCTGGCAAGCGGTGCTGGCCGGGAGCGCCGAAGAGCCCTTTTGGACCGACAACGAGCGCGACTGTCTACAGCATTGGGCTGCCGAGGATTTGCCGCTGGTGGTGACGCGACAGCCGTTGGCACAAGCGCTGGCGTTGCCGACCCTGACGCTGGGGCTTGCTGCGCCGCTGCGCTGGCACCGGCAACGGCTGTTCCTGCGGGTGGCGGTTTCGACCGTGCAACGTGTCGGCGGCTTCCCGCTGGCCGCTGACATCACCCGCGCACTGCCCGCCACCGCGCGCACCAACTGGCGCGCGCTGTGCGCCAGGTTGCAAGCCGCAGGCATCACCGCGCGCGTCTACGGCAGCCACGGCTGGCAGGCGCTGTCGGGCCTGGCCTGCGTGCGCGAGGGGGCGTCGGACATCGACCTGCTGCTGCACTGCGAAACCCCCGAGCAGGCCGACGCCGCCGTCGTGCTGCTGGTAGACGCTCAAGCCCAAGCTCAAGCCCAAGCCCCGGCCTCGCTGCCACGCATCGACGGCGAATGCGTCTTCGCCGATGGCGCTGCCGTGGCCTGGCGCGAATGGGTCGCGTGGCGCGCGGGCGCTGTGCGTCAAGTGCTGGTCAAACGCCTGCACGGTGCGGCGCTGGAAGACGTGGACAGCTGGACGGTCGCGGCATGAGCACAGCCGGGCTTCGGGCATCCGTGGTGGCGCCGGCAGGCGCTGTTGTTGCAGACGGGATCGAGCCGGATCAACGCGCCGCCACGTCCGCGCCGGCGGCACCCGACGCCACGTCGCGCCGCCTGGGCCACGCCGCCGTCGCCGCGCTTTACGACGAGTTGTCGTTGGCGCCCAAGCCCGGCCTGGTGTCTTTCGAGGACACCGGCAGCCATCGCGACATGGACGCCCGCACCTTCATGCGCAGCCTGTTCGCGCTGCGCCACAGCTACCCGCGTCTGGTGGCGCTGGGCGCCCAAGGCGCCGACTTCGCTGCGCTGGCCCGCGAAGGCCAGGTCGCCGAGCTGAGCATGCTGGCCGCCACCGGCGGCATCAACACGCACCGCGGCGCCATCTTCACGCTGGGGCTGCTGTGCGCCAGCGCCGGGGCGCTGCTGGCCGCAGGCGCGCCACTGCAAGCCCAGGCGCTGCGCCGCACGCTGGTGGCGCGTTGGGGCGCAGCGCTGGCCACGCGGGACGCTGCTGCCGGTGGCGAAAGCGCCGCTGGTGACGCTGGTACGCGCCGCGCCGCCTCTCACGGCGCGCAAGCGGCCCGCAGGCACGGCCTGCGCGGTGCCAACGCCGAGGCCGCAGCGGGCATGCCGGTGCTCTTCGACACTGCGTTGCCGGCCCTGCGCAGCGCCCTCGCTGCAGACCTGTCGCCGCAAGCCGCGCGCCTGCAGGCCTTCTTCGCCACCTTGGCCGTGCTGGACGACACCAACCTGGCGCACCGGGGCGGCTTGGCCGGCCTGCGCTGGGCGCAAGTGCAGGCCCAGGCTTGGCTTGATGCCGGCGGTGCCCAGGCACCCGACGCGGTGGCTCGGGCCCGCCACATCCACTGCGCCTTCGTGCAGCGCCGCCTGTCGCCCGGCGGCGCTGCGGACGTGCTGGCGGCGGCCTGCTGGCTGCAGCGCGTCACACAGCGCGTTGCGCGCAGCGCACCGCCGTGAGCCTGGCCCTGCTCTTCCCCGGTCAGGGCACACAACACCCCGACATGCTGCCCTGGCTGGACGACCAGCCGGCCGCGAAGTCCACGCTGGCGCAGTTGGCGGCCGACATCGGCAGCGACTGGCGCCAGCGCCTGGCCGACCCCGCCTGGGCCAGCGACAACGCCATCGCGCAGAGCCTGTTGACCGCCACTGGCGTAGCGGCCTGGCAGTGTCTGGCGCCGCTGCTGCCGCCGGCGGCCGTCGTTGCCGGCTACAGCGTCGGCGAGTTGCCGGCCTTTTGCGCAGCGGGCGTCTACGGTGCCACCACTGCCCTGCAGCTGGCCCGCGTGCGCGCGCAGGGCATGTCCGCCAGCGTCGCCGGGCTGGCCACCGGTTTGCTGGCGGTGCGCGGGCTGACGACGGCGGCCGTCACAGCAGCTTGCCAGCAGCACGGCCTGGCCGTCGCCATCGAGATGGCCGCAGATCGCGTCGTGCTGGGCGGGCCGGCACCAGCGCTGCAAGCCGCCGAGACTGCACTGACCGCCGCCGGCGCGCACGCCACCCGGCTGGCGGTGGGTCTGGCCTCGCACACGCCGTGGATGGCCGCTGCGGCGCGCGAATTCGCTGCGCACCTGCAGGCCATCGAATGCCAGCCGCCGCGCTGCACGCTGGTCTGCAACCTGATCGGCAGCGCGCTGCGACGGCCGGTCGACTTGCAGCACGCGCTGGCCGCGCAAATCGACCACACCGTGCGTTGGTCAGCCTGCCAAGACGCCGTCGCCGAACGCGGCGTGCGCTGCGTGCTGGAAGTCGGCCCCGGCACGACGCTGTCGCGACTGTGGGCTGAGCGCGGCCGCGGTGTGCCGGCCCGCTCCATCGACGAATTCCGCAGCCCCGAGGCCGTGGCGCGCTGGGTGCAGTCGACGCTGGCCGGCTGACTGAACACGGGGTCGCGGTCATCGCCCTGCCCGCATGGCGCGGTGCATGATCGGGCAATGGACGATGTCGGTGGCCAAATCGGCCAGATGGCCCAATTGCAAGCCCTGGGGCTGGGCTTCGGATGGCCGACGCCCGCCTACCTGTTCGGCGCCTTGCTCTTCGGCATTTTGGGTTTTGTAGCCTACCGCCGTGGCAAACAGACCGGCAAGCCGCGTACGCGCTGGCTGGGGCTGGCGCTGATGCTCTACCCCTACCTGGTGTCCAGCACCTGGGCGCTCTACGGTGCTGGCGCTGCGCTGTGCGCAGGTGTCTGGCTGGACCGCGAATGACAAGCTGACGAGGAACCCCTTGCAATGAGAGCCACCCGCCGCCACGCCGAACGCCACCGCACCGACCACATCGGCTGGCTGCGCGCCGCCGTGCTGGGCGCCAACGACGGCATCGTGTCCACCGCCAGCCTGGTGGTGGGTGTGGCCGCTGCCGGCAGCGGCGCGGGTCTGGACCATCACGCGCTGCTGCTGACCGGTTTCGCGGGCTTGATGGCCGGCGCGATGTCGATGGCAGCCGGCGAATACGTGTCGGTGCACTCCCAGGCCGACACCGAACAAGCCGATCTGGCGCGCGAAAAGATCGAGCTGGAAACCGACCACGCCGCCGAGCAGCGCGAGCTGGCCTCCATCTACGTCGGCCGCGGCCTGACGCCCGAATTGGCCGCGCAAGTGGCCACCCAGTTGATGGCCCACGACGCGCTGGGCGCGCACGCCCGCGACGAGTTGGGCATCTCGGCGGCGCTCAGCGCGCGGCCAGTGCAGGCGGCACTGGCGTCGGCGGCCAGCTTTGCGGTCGGCGCGGCCTTGCCGTTGGCGGTGACCGCATTGATGCCTGCGTTGGCATCCACGCCGGTGTCTGGCGCCGCGCTGATCACCGGCGTGGCCGGCGGTTCGCTGGTCTTCCTGGCTGCCCTGGGCGTGACGGCGGCGCGCGTCGGCGGCGCCTCCGTGTGGACCAGTGCGCTGCGGGTGACCCTGTGGGGCGCGCTGGCCATGGCCATCACGGCCGGCGCAGGCCTGCTGTTCGGTGCGGTCGCCTGAACTGAACGGCGCTGGGCGGCAGCGGCGCCCAGCCCCCACGTTCTAGGCCCGGTTGGGTCAAGATTCACCCGGTTTTGCCCCCCAACGGCAGGATGGCCTGCCGTGGTCATCGGGCTGAGCATGCAGTGGCTGTCGGCACCTTTTGCCGGCTAGGAGTTGCTGATGAACACGCCCCTGTCCAACACCGCCGTGCGCCACGTCATTGTGGTGACCTTGCTGTCTGTGGCCTGCGCTTTCTGCTCGGGCTGCCACTCGAGCGTCAAAGCGAACGCGATGGCTCCAGCCTCTGCCGCTGCCGTGCAGGCCAAGCCGTGGCAAAGCCAGGCGCCCGCCGCGCCGCTGGACGAACGGCCGATCACGCCGATGGAAACCGTGGGCGCCAGCGCAAGCTGATGACGCGGCGTCACACGGCGTGAAGCTGTGTAAAAGACGGCGCATCCGGTCATCGGGCGGCAGCGCAGCTTCGTTGCAGAGGTCTTCGTCTGCATTCAAGGTGCTGCCATGACCGTTTCCCCAAGAACCCTGATCAGCCTGGCGCTGACCGTGGCCGCCGGCAGCCTGCTCAGCGGCTGCATCGTCGTGCCGGCCGGCCACCGCCATTACGGTGGTGGCGTGGTGGTGGGCGGTGGTGGTGGTGGCACCGTCGTCGTCGATGGCGGCGAGTACGTGACCGTGGCGCCGCCACCGCCGCAAACCGAAGTGATCATCGCGCCGCCCGGCCCCGGTTTCTTCTGGATCAGCGGCTACTGGAACTGGATCGGCGGGCGCCACGTGTGGGTCGGCGGACGCTGGGAAGGCCACCGCCAGGGCTATCAGTGGGCGCCGCACCAGTGGCGCCGCGAAGGCAATGGCTGGCGCATGGCGCCGGGGCGTTGGGATCGGCGCTGAAGCGCTGATTGGCGGCGGTGCCGCCGTCAAAAGCCGCTGGCCAGCGCTAACCGGCGACGGCAGGCTCGGGCCCGATCCCAGGCTCAGTCAACGCTGTGGCCGCACGCTGCACCGCTCGCGCGTCGAGCAGCAGCAGGCGCAAGCGGCGCTCCAACCACGGCAGTACATCGGCCTCGGGGGCCACGGCAGGCAAGCTGTCCAGGCCCGGGGGCTCGTTGAACGCCACGGGTGCCGGCTGACCGGGGCCCAACAGGGCGATCAGTTCCGCGCGAGACTGCGCCAAAACCGGCGCCACGCCAGCCGCTGCACCGGCTGTCGTGCGGCGAGCCTGCATCATGCGCACGGCCGACAGATGGGCCATGAAGCGCTGGCCGTGGTCGACCAGTTCGGCCACCGCGGCGGCCGGCACGCGCACCGCAGCCGGCTCGGCGCTGCTGCGCTGCAACGCGCTGGCCACGGCGGCCAGTGCCTCGTAGGCGCGGCGGCGCGACTGGCGTTGCTCGAAGGGGTCGATGCTGTCCACCTGCAACACATGCGACGCGTAAGCCGCCAGTTCGGCCTGCACGCGGCGCACGGCGCGCGGCAGGTTGCGCCGTTCCCACGACGGCAGCACGTAACTAAAGCCCCAGGCCAGCAGCGCACCCAGCAACGTGTCGGCGGCGCGCTCGGCCAGTGCGAAGCCAGCTGAGGGGTTGACCGCATGGGCCTGCAGCAGCGCCATCACCGTGGCCGCCGTGGCGGCCAACCAGTAGCGGCGCAACACAAAAGCGTGCGCCACGCCCACGGCCATCAGGAAGATGAAGCCCAGCCAGGCGGCCGACTGCAAGCCGCCCAGCAGCATCACCAAGGCGCAGCCCAACAGCGTGCCGGCGACGCGGCCGTTGCGCCGCGCCAGCGTCTGTTCCAGGCTGCCGCGCAACACCACGGCAACGCTCAGCACCAGCCAGTGCGGGTGCGAGGCCCACGGCAGGGCCAGCGCCAGGAAGTAGGCGCCGCCCAGCGCCAGCGCAAAGCGCAGCGCGTGGCGCAGCACGGGCGACGCCAGCGTGAACTGCGTCTTCAGCGCGCGCAGCGGCCAACCCTCGGGCGCCACGAAGCGTTGCAACTGCGCGCGGCTGAGCGCAGCGGCGTCCACGTCACCCTGCAAGGCCGCGTGGATGCGCCGTGCGTCCACGCCCAGGTTGCGCAGGCGTTCAGTCAGCGCCGGCAGCAGGCGCTGGCGCTGGTCACCAGCGGCCAGCGGGTGGCCATCGAACAGTGCGCTGACATCCAGCGCGGTGGCCGGCATGACCAAGGGCAAGGTGCCGTTGCGCCGCGCAGTGGCGGCTGTGTCCAGCGCGCCGGCGATGCGCTGCAGGCCGCCGGCCACGCGCTGCATCACCCAGCGGCCGTGGTCGTCGGTGCCCAGCAGTTCCAGGTCCAGACGGCTGGCCAGCATCATGTCGCGCAGGTCGATCACGCGCAGCAGCATCGCGGTGTCACGGCGTGAGGCGGGCGTGTCGGGGGCGGCGAAGAGGAAGTCGCGGGCCACTTGCAGCGCATCGGCCAGCGCTGCCTCAGCGGCCACCCAGGCCTTCATCTGGGCGGCATGGGTGTCATCGGCAGCGGGTGCCAGCATCAGGCTGGCGCGCACCCGCAGCAGCGTGGCCGCCGCGCGCAGGGCCTGTTCCAGCGACAGGGCTTCGTAGCGCTGGCGCAGCAGCATGGCAGTCAACAGCGCCCAGGCGATGAACATGACACTGCCGGCCGCGTGCCAACCCACGGCAAGCGACAGCGGCACGGCGCCCGGTGGCAGGGCCATCGCGAAGACCATCGACAAGACTGGCGCGAAGGACACCGCGCCGGCGCGCGCACCCCAGGCCAAGGTCATGCTGGCGACGAACGCGATGCCCGCCAACCCCACGCCCAGCGCCACCGGATACGGCCGCAGCGAGCCCACGGCCACGGCGGCCAGCACGCTGAGCAAGGCCGCCACCGTCACGCGGTGCCAGGTGCGCGGAACCGTGTTGGGCACATCGGCCAGGCTGGCACAGACCGCGCCGCTGAGTGCCAGTTGCGCTGCCAAATGTCCGCCCAGCAAGGCGAATACCGCCTGCACGCAAGCGATGCCCAGCGCCACTGACAAGCCGTTCAAAGCGTGCGCCGGCAAGCGCCGAAACGCCCGGCGCAGCAGGCGGTGTGGCGTCATGCCGGCGCCGCAGCGTCGCGGCGCTCGCGCCAAAGCTGCCAGCCCAGGAAGGCCACGACCCCCAGGTTCAACAGCAGCACGGCCGCGTTGGTGGCCGTGGGCTGGTGCAGCAGGTGGCGCAGCTCAAAAGGCAGGTAGAGCGCACCCGACAAAGCGCCCAGCCATTCACCCCAACTGCGGCCCTGCCACAGACCCCAGGCCTCGGCCAGGCGCACGCTGACGTAAGCGGCGGCCACGGCCATCAAGGTGCGCAGATTGGTGTCCTTCAGCACGTCCACAACGTGCAGCAGCAAGGCGGGATAGTGGCCACCCGGATCCAGGCCGACATGGCTGATCAAGGCACTGACCAGGTGGTGAAGGTCCTGGTGCAGCAGGCTGAACAAGCCGAGTGCGGCACCCAGAGCCAACAGGCCTTTGACGGCCTCGAAAACCGCAATCGCCCGCAGTGCGCGGCGCTTGGCTGCGCCGTGCACCAGGCTGTCAGCCAGCCCGTGCGGAACAGTCTTGGCAGTGGCTTGCGGCGGGGTGGAGCTCAGCGGATCGATAGCGGTCTCGTGGTGAGGAGGCTCGCCATTTAACCAGCGCCGGCAGTCCCCATGCGTTCAGCGTCCCGGAAAGAACAGCTGCAACAGCGCTGCGCCCAGCGCCAACAGCAGCGCCACCGAAGACCGCCGACCCAGCACCATGCTGTTGACGACGTGCGTGGGGAAGGAGAAGGTCGCTTAGATGCCTGCGAACTTGAAGGCGTGGCCGCCCAGGAAGCGGGGATGCAGCAACAGCTTCATCAGGTCGCGGCGGCTGCGGTAGCGCATCAGGCCCACGAGGGTCCAGCCCGGGTCCGGCGGCGTGTTCCAGCTGTCGACATGGCCGCCAACCTCGCGAGCCGCCAGCACCGGGGTGGCCACCGTGCTTGAAGAGCACACCCAGGAAAGGTTTGATGTAAGCCTGCAGCAGTTCCAACGGCGGGGTCGGCTGGCCGCTGAGCGGGTGGGGCATTGGCTGCGAATGCAGCTTCACCAGATTGCACATGATGAATTCGCGGCCGTCATCGGCCTCCAGAAAGGAACGCAAGGTCGCCGGAGCGGTGTGCGCCTTCACTGTCGGGTCCAGCATCGGCACGGCCTGCAACAAAAGGGCCTCCACCTCCCGCGCCGACAAGGGTCGCCGCAGGCCGTCGTACCAAAGACGGAACAGCAGGTACAGGGCAGTGGCGGCCAGCCAAATCATGACCACGGGGGACAGGTTGCTCATGCCTTCAAGCCCAGCGTGCGTTTGGACTTGATGTTCAACGGCCCAGCGCGTGGACCGCGGTGTCGATCAGCTGGACGATGTCCTGAGGCGCGTCTTCCTGGATGAAGTGCGAGCCCTTCAGCGTGCAGTGCGGCTGGCCCTGAGCCCCCGGCACCAATTTCTGGAACACGGCATCGCCGCCTTGGGTCACCGGATCGGCGTCGGAAAAGGCGGTGATGAAGGGCTTGTCGAAGCGCCCCAGAACCTCCCAGGCGGCCTTGTTCTGCGCCACTGAAGCGTGCTCAGGTGTGATGGGCACCAGCGCCGGGAATTGCCGTGCGCCGCCGGTGTAGTTGTCGTCCGGGAAGGGCGCGTCGTAGGCGGCGATCTCGGCCGGCGTCAGTCCGCGCTTGACGCCCATGCTGATGATCTTGCCGGTCTCGAACACCGGCACCGTCTGCGAGTAATTCAACCAGGCTTTGAAACCGGGGCCCGCGTCTTTGCCGATCGGCAAACCGGTGTTGGACACGATCACGCGCGCAAAACGATCGGGGAATGCAGCCACCAGCCGCAGGCCCAGCAGGCCGCCCCAGTCCTGGCAAAACAGCGTGATGTCCCTCAGGTCCAGGCCGGTCAACCATTGCGACAACCACGCGACATGGCCTTCGTAGTTGTAGTCGGCACGCGCGGCCGGCTTATCGGACCGGCCGAAGCCGACGAGATCCGGCACAACGACACGGTGGCCCTTGGCGGCCAGCGCTGGCACGATGTGGCGGTACAAATAGCACCAACTGGGCTCGCCGTGCAACAGCAGCACCGGGGCGGCGTCGCGCGGGCCTTCGTCCAGGAAATGCATGCGCAAGGCTGTGCCGTCGTCGGCCAGAACCTGGGCGTAGTTCGGCGCGAAGTCAAAGTCGGCGAGGTTCGAAAAGCGTTCGTCGGGGGTTCGCAAGACATGCATGAAAGCTCCTTCTGGGTCGCGAGGCGCGGCGCGAAATTGCGCACACCGCCAAGAACCCAAGTATTGACACTTACAGTGCCAGTATATGGTTCGAAGTAGCTGCGTGGGGAGCGCCGGTCCCCGGGTTTGCCAGAGGCCGGCGCGAAAGCCTATTCGGTACCGGCGATCAAACCCGCCACGAGTTGCTGCACCACAGCCAAAGCCAGCTCCGTGCTCAGGCCTTGTTCGCGGCGCAGGCGGATCCAGGTGTCGATGCTGGTGGCCAGGTCTAGCCCTTCCAATACCACCTGGTTGCTGCGCAGGGCCGGCGGCAGGTTGTGCGCCAGGGCCCGGCGGTGCAGTGCCGCGCCGGACATCAATTGCTCGTGCAGATAGGCCGACTGGTGGCGCAGCGCCTGGCTGGCCAACTGGTAGGCGGCGATACGCTCGTACAGGGCGCCACGGATCCGGATGCTCTCGCGCAGGCGTTCTTTCCAGTCATTGCCGGCCAGCGGAGCCTGGACCACCGGCATCACCAGCTGTTCGATCTGCGGGGTGATCTGGCGGTACAGGTTTTCCATGTCCTCGAAATGCCGAAAGACCGTGCGCAGGCCGATGTCGGCGCGGGCGGCCACCTGCTCCGCCGTGGGCGAAAGAAAGCCCTCCCGGATCAGCCCCGACAAGGCGTCGACGATCTTCTGGCGCGTCACGATGCTGCGCTGAGCGCGACCATCGGTGACGGCTGAAGCTGATGTGGGGTGATCTGGCTGCGACGGGGTCGCTCGAGACCGGCGCTGGATGGGAGCTTTCAGGTTGGCCATGTTCCTAGCGTAACTCCCTAAACCTTGCAGCGACAAAACAAATGACACTTTAACTGTCATTACAGTTGATCGCAATCATGCGACAGGAGACAAGCCATGCGCCACCCTCGCCTTCTCCATACCGTCAGTGCGGCACTTTGCCTCGGCACCTTTGCAGGCTCTGCGCTGGCCGCCGACGGCTTCAAGTTGCGGTTTCCGCTGTCCGGCTCCCTGGGTGGCGAGATCGTGGCGCCGGTCGACAACCCAGGCTTCTTCACCAGCGTGGTTGTGACCCAGATCGAGCTCGACAAGCTCACCGATGACACCGGCAATGCCTACCAGCAGATCAAGAACGGCAGCATCACCACGCCCGCCATTGCCGGTGCCGTGCGCACGGCCAGCTACAGCGGCAACGTCGGTCTCGATCTGCGGCAAAAACAGACCAATGCCAACTTGATCGTCGGCTACCTGAGCGAGAAGAACTTTGCCGGGGGGCGCCTGGCGCTGACCTTCAACCTGCCCTACACGGCCCGCCTGAACCGCCAGCTCACGGCCAGCGGCGCCACGCCAACCCTGTCCACGCTCGCACCGGCGCTGACCACACCGCCCCTGCCCGCCGGCACCGGCGCGGCTGCGCAGGCAAGCACGCAGGCCGGTTTCAACACAAGCTACCAGGCGGGTCTGGCTGCGTCGTCGGCAGCCGCCACCGGGGCCAGCGACGGCTTTGGCGATGCCGAGCTCTCAGGCGCCTGGGTCTACCGCAAGGATGACCTGAAGGTGGTTGCCGGCGTCACGCTGGCCATGCCCACGGGCAAGTACGACGCCAACAGCTCGATCAACGTCGGCTATGGCAACTTCTACACCGTGCGCCCTGGCGTGGCCGTGGCCTTCAATGCGACACCGTGGTTGACGCTGGGCGCGCGCGGCAGCCTGGGTTTCAACACGCGCAACAAAGACAACCAGATCAAGAGCGGCGACTTCAGCGCGCTGGACCTGGCCGCAGCCATCCGCACGCCTTACGGCGTCTTCGGGCCCCACGTGCTGATCGTTGACCAGTTCAAGGACGACCAGGGCGGCATCTATGGCGGTAACCGCTTCAAAGGCAACGGTGTGGGTGCGTTCTACACCGCGCTCATTCCAGGCCTCGAGGCGGCTGTCAACCTGGCCTACATGAACATGGCGAATTCCAGGAACGCGCTGTCCGGCTCGTTCTACCAATTGCGCGTGAGCAAAGCCTTCTGATCAGGATTTCAGCTTCATCATGAAGGCCAGGATCTTGTCGGCCTTGCCTGCATAAGGGGGCATCAGCATGTCCAGCGCGCGCCACGGGCTTTGCTTGAAGACCGGGCGCACCTTCGAGAAGGTCAGGAAACCCTCCTGCCCGTGGTAGTGGCCCATGCCGCTGTTGCCGGTGCCGCCAAACGGCAGACTGTGCAGGCCGGCCTGCAGCACCGATTCGTTGATGCCCACGCCACCCGAGATGGTGTTGTTCAGGTAGAAGTTCTGCAACACCTGGTCATCGCTGAAGACATACAGCGCCAGTGGCCGCGGGCGTTCGCCGACGTACTGCACCACCTCCTCCTTGGACTTGTAAGTCTTGATCGGCAGCAGCGGGCCGAAGATCTCGCGCTGCATGATGTCCATGTCGTCGGTGACGCCCAGCACCGCATGCGGCGGCATGATGCGCCGCGCGGCGTCGCCGGCCTGCCCGACACACAGGTTGACGGCCTTGGCACCCTTGCTCAGCGCGTCGGCCAGCGTGGCCTGCAGGCGGTCGTACTGGCGCTGGTCGATGACGGCGGTGTAATCGCCGTTGGTGATGTCGGGGTAACGCTGGCCGGCAATGGCCTGGGCTTCGCGCACGAACTCATCGACCTTGCCTTCGGGCACCAGCAGGTAGTCGACGTTGGTGCAGATCTGCCCGGCGTTGAGCATCTTGGCCCACACGATGCGTTCGGCCGCCTTCTTCATCGGGTAGTCGGGGGCGATGACGCAGGGTGATTTGCCGCCCAGCTCCAGCGTCACTGGCGTCAGGTTGCGGGCCGCATTGGCCATCACCGCGCGGCCGGTCGCAGGCGAACCGGTGAAGAAGATGTGGTCGAAGGGCAGTTGGGTGAAAACCGGGCCCCGGCCGCCGCCATCTTCGAAGAAGACCAGCTTGTCTTCGGCAAAATACTGCGGGGTGATTTTCTTCAGCAGCGAGGCCAGGGCGTTGGAGTTCTCGCTCATCTTGACCATCGCGCGGTTGCCGGCGGCAAAGGCACAGACCAGCGGCTGGAAAGCCATCGCTATCGGAAAGTTCCACGGCACCACGATGCCCACCACGCCCACCGGTTGCGGGAAGGTCCAGGCCTTGGCCAGCGGGAAGGCCATCGGGTCGAGATGGCGCTTGACGGGCTTGAGCCACCGCTTGAGCTGCTTGATGGCGTCGAGCGCGGCTTCCTGCACACCCAGGATCTCGGTCATCTTGGTTTCGAAGGCACTGCGGCAGCCGTAGTCCTGGTTGACGGCGGCGATCAAGGCGTCCTTGTTCTCGACCATCATGCGGTGGATCTGGCGCAGATCGGCGCGGCGTTCGTCCAGCCCCGGGTTGCGCTGGCGCCTGTACGCGGCCTGCTGCTTGGCCAGGACATCGGCAAACTCGGCGGGCATGGCGAGCAGGTCAGGGGTGGTCATGGCGTTCATGTCGGATCTCTTTCCAGCAAGGGGTTTGCGCAGCCCATAGTGTGCCGTTGTGCCGTTGTCCTTTCGGGGTGGCTGCAGGCAAGGAAAAATCAGGGAGAAATCGGTGCTTCAGTTGGCCCAGTAGACGTAGGCGTCGTTGGCCGCCTGGGGCTGCCGGAGCGATTTGTCGATGGCGATCGGACCCTCGGCCAACGACGGCCACAGCGGCTTGCTTTGCGCCTGGTCCCAGGCCTGCAGCTTGGTCTTCATCGCGGCGACGCGGCCGGGTTCCTGCGCCGCAAGGTTGTTCTTCTCACCCGGGTCGGTGGCCAGGTTGTAGAGCCAGTCCTGCTTGGGCAATGCCGTGACCTGCAGCTTCCAGTCGCCCTCACGCATGCTGCGGTAGCTGTCAGACCGCCAGAACAGCGTGTCGTGCGGCTGGCCTGCGTTCTGACCCCGAATGAAAGGCAGCAGGTTGACGCCGTCGATGGTTCGGTCGGCCGGCAGCTTCTGGCCCGCTGCGGCGGCGGCCGTGGCAAAAATGTCGAAGTGGCTGACCGGCTGCGCATAACTTTGGCCCCTGGGCAGCACGGCCGGCCAGCGCATGAAGTAGGGCACATGGATACCGCCGTCGAAGAACGTGGCCTTCCAGCCGCGATAGGGCCTGTTGATGCCTTCGACGCCGATGTAATGCGCGCCGCCGTTGTCGCTGGTGAAGATCACCAGCGTGTTGTCGTCCACGCCCTGGTCCTTCAAGCTCTTCAGCACCCGGCCGATGTTGCGGTCCAGCGAACGGATCATGGCCGCGTAGACGCGCGTGGTGTGGTCAGGAATGAAGGACAGCGCGTCGTAGTCGTCCTTGGTCGCTTGCAGCGGCGTGTGCGGAGCGTTGTAGGCCAGGTACAGGAAGAAGGGCCGATTCTTGTTCGCGGCCACCACCTTCACCGCTTCGTCGGTGAGGTAGTCGGTCACGTAGCGCGGCGGCTGGAAGGGTTCGCCGTTGTTGTGGCGGATGCCCCAAGGGTGCGCGGCCCACAGGAACTTGTCGATCGGGTCGAAGTCCTGCTTGGCGTTGACGACGTGCGGGTCGTTCTCGGCCAGGAACATCGACGCGCCATGCATCAGCGACAGCGTCTCCTGAAAGCCGTGCGCATACGGCCTGAACTGCGGGCTGTCGCCCAGATGCCATTTGCCCAAGTGCACGGTGTGGTACCCCGCGCCCTGTAGCAGTTTGGCCAGCGTGATCTCGGTGGTGGGCAGGCCCATGTCCTCGTAGGGTATGAGGTCGCGCTCGCGCTCGGGGTGGTAAATGGGGTTGCGCACGTTGCCGGGCGCAGTGTGCTGGCCGACCATCTGCATGAACTGCTTGGGCGTGGGCGTGAACTCGAAACCGAAGCGCGTGGGATAGCGCCCGGTCATCATCGCGGCGCGCGATGGCGAACACGTGGCGTTGCCGGCATAGCCGGCGCGGAAGTCCACGCCATTGCGCGCGATGCCGTCGATGTTCGGCGTGGGCACGCGGCCGTCGGCAATGCCGCCGCCGTAGCAGGTGATGTCGTTGAAGCCCAGATCGTCGGCGACGATCAGAACCACGTTGGGCGGTCTTGCGGCACCAGGGGCCGCTGCAGCGGGCGCGGCCGGGCCGGCTTGCCACGTGACTTCACGCGCCGGGCCGTAGTCCTTGCGCAGCACGTGCTTCACGTACAGCATCAGCACGCCCGGGCGCCCGCCCACGGCGTAAACGCTGGCCAGCCCGACCACCAGCAGGGCCAGCGCGGCCCAGGCGATGCGCTTGATCATGGGTTTGACTCTTTCGGTGGGCGACCCACTGTGGTCTACCCATCATCCGTTGATCAACACCGGGCGTCGACCAGAGCTACCTCGCTTGCGCGCACGGGCACATTGTGGCACTGCCAGTGTCATTACATGCCAGTGCGGCTGATTCGACTGCTGGCCGTGGATCAAAGTAGCCGTGTCGCCAGGCGGCAAAACGCCCGGACTCAGCCGGGCGTTCAGGTGAACTGGATGCGAGGCTCACACCCAGGCAGCCGGCAAAGGCTGCCGGCTTGCCGGCGCTCGCTTCAGACCGCTGGGGTGCGCTTGCGCAGCTTGCGGCCCGCCACGGCGGCCAGGCCGGCACCCCACAGTGCCCACGCTGCCGGTTCAGGTATCGGCGCGATCTGCACCGAGATGTCGCCGATGAAAACGCCCGACCCGTAGTTGCCGATCAAGGTCTCTGCACCGGTGCTGAGGCTGCGGGTGTACAGGCCCATGATCAGTCCGGTTGCCGGGTCGTCATGGCTGACGAACAGGGTGCCGGTGGCGCCGCTGATGTCCATGCCCAACGTCGGACTCGAGGTCAAGACACCCGCAGGCAGAAACGCCGTGTTCAGTTGCCCCGTGTTCGGGCTGACGACACCGTTCAGGGTGCCGACTGTGGTCAGTGCGTCGGTGTTGTATTCCCAGGCATACAGCGTGGTTGTGGCAGCGCCTGCAACGTTGTTGCTGTACGCCGCGCCGAGGATGACAGGCGGGTTGGTGGCTGCATTCACGTCACCCGCCACGAAGGCGATGGTGGTGTCGGTGGCTGCCAGCAGGCCCGTATCGGGGTTGGCGCGGAAGTTGTTGACGCCGCCGCCCGTGATGATGCGGACGCGGTCGGCCACAGGGTTGAAGTCCATCTCGACCCGGTTGCTGGTGTTGCCCGTCAAGGTCAAACCGGCGCCCACAGGGGTCAGTACCGCCGTACTGAGGTTGACGGTGTAGAGCTGGGCCGCAGTCAGGTTGGAGCTGATGGCATAGAGCTGACCCGTGGCCGGGCGGAAGTCCAGGCTGCGCAGCGATTGCCCTGCCACGACACCACTGAACGACCCGACCGTGGTGACCGATCCCGGGGTGGCGCTGTCGAAGCTCACCAGGGTCAGGCCAGGCGCCGTGCTGAGGTTGCTGGCCTGGGTCATGCCGAAAATCGTTTCGGCGTGGGCTGGCAGCAAACTGGTGCTGGCGAGCAGTGCTGCGGTGAGGGCAAGAGGCTTCAACATGGGGTACTCCGACAAGAGGTTGATGTCGCATCAAGCGCCCGTGTGGTTTCCACCGGCGCCATGAAATGACGAAACGCACCGCAGGGCTACGGAGCGAGGCGGAGGCTGGGTCCGAGTCGAGCGGTCAGCAACCCCTTGAATGGGGGGTCTTCGCTTTGGCGCCGGCCGCGACGCTAGCCCAGCGTCAAACGGTCGCCGGCGCCAGCCAGGCTGACGCGCCGCAACTCGGCTGCTGCGCGCGCCCGCTGTTCGGCGCTGCCAGCCAGCGTGGACTGCCACCACCGCGTGGTGACCTCAGCCACCACCGCGTGGTGGCGCACTTCCAGCGTCCAGGTCGCGGCGGCGCGTTCGAAGGCACCACGACCCTTGATGCGCGGACTGGCGTTGCCGGCGAATGTCATGTGGTCGGCTTCCTCCAGCCACAGCAGCGCGCGCTGCCCGGGCGGCAGGCCTTCGTAGACGCTGGCGCGGGTGGCACCCGTGAGTGCACCGCCCAGCGGGTCGCCGTCGAGCGAACCTGTCGCCGCCATGAACGGCCTGTCGACGGCACCGAACTGCTGCTGCAAGGACATCGTCGATGCGCGGGCCGGGCTGCCGCTCAGGGCCAGGAAGGCGGCCAGCCGCGGTTCACGCAGCGAACCTGGCACGGGGTAGCGCTGGCCCGCCAGAGCCTGTGCCGTCTGCGCGCCGAAGGAGTGCCCGGCCATGCCGATACGCTGAGTCTGCACGGCAGCCCAGATCGGCAGGGCTGCGGCTTGACGGCGCAGGATCTCGTCGATGACGAAACCGACATCGGCCACCCGAGCGAGCAACTGCGCTGTCGTGGCCGCACTGCGCAAGGCCGCCATGCCGCCTCGCGCCACCTCGATGTCGCTGCCGGCGTGCTGGACATGCACCACCAGCAGGCCGGCGGCCTGCCAGGCACGGCCCCACACATCGGCACCGGCGCGGCTACCGCCCAGGCCATGCGAAAACAACACGACCGGCCAGGGCCCAGCGTCCACTGGCACGCGGATGCGCAGGGGTACGTCGCGCGCACGCGCGGCATCGGTCCAGGTTTCGTCGATGGTGGCGTCAGTCTGCGCCTGGCTGCTGCCCGAGAGGCCGCCCAGCGCGAGACCCAGACCCAGCGAACCCAGGCAGCTCATAGCCTTGCGGCGCGGCAGTGTTGGCGCGATCTTCGGCATGGCGCTCTCCTTCAAAACCGACGGCTGTGGATCAGATCCTGGGTCCCGGCCGGCAGGCTGATGAAGTCGCCGTCAATGCCCACGCGCAGGGACCCGCCGAAAATTTTGGCCGCGTCGCCGATGAAGGCTGCCTCCAGGCCAGGCAGGGGCGGCACCACCGGCACGATGTGGTTCAACAGCAAATAGCCCACCTTCGCGTCCCGCGCCGTCTCCGGCACCGAAGCCACTGGCCGGCACCGTTGCATCGCCGTGGTGGGCAACGCGGTAGCCGCTGTCCAGCTTGTAGGCCTGCATCAAACCGTCGATGACGGCATCAACACCGTCCGGCCCGTACAGCGCCACCGGCACCTTGTTGCTCGCGAAGTACGAGTCCTTGCCCATCCACGCGTATTTGCGTTCGGTCATGGCCTGGTTGAAGCCGGTGTGGATGGCCCCGGGTTCGATCAGCGCCACATGCACATTGCAGTGCAACTCATCCAGTTCAGCGCGCAGCCCGGCACCGGCTGCAGACAGCGCGAACTTGGTCATCGAATACGGCATCAGGAAAGGCATGGGCAGCCGCCCGGCGATGGAGCTGACGAGCAGCACAGTGCCACTCTGACGCGCGATCATGCCGGCCAGCGCCACCTGCGTCAGCGCCAGCGTCGAGAACACATTGACCTCGAAGTTGCGCCGCACGCGGTCCAGGTCCACTTCGGCCAGCGAACCCGATTCACCGATGCCCGCGTTGTTGACCAGCACGTCCAGCGCCAGCGGACGGATGCGCTCGCGCTGCGCGGCGTCGGTGATATCCAGCGGGTAGACCTCCATCGCCACGCCTTGCGCTGCGCAGGTGGCACGCAGCGCTTCAGCCTGCGTCTCGTTGAAAGTTGTTGCGATGACGCGGTGGCCACGCGCCGCCAGCGCGAAGGCGGTGTCGCGGCCGATGCCGGTGCCTGCGCCGGTGATGAGGATGGTCTTGCTCATGTTTTCCAGGTCACGGCGCCGAACATCAGCGGCGGCGGCGCCAGGCACGAAACACCAGCGCTACAGCAGCCAGAAGCAGCAGCAGCACCGCCACGAACACCACGCCAAACTTAGGCCACCAGTAGTTGTGCCCACTGTTGACCAGCACCTGCATTTGCGGCGAATAGCCGGCGGGTATGGGCAGCACGCCATGCGCGCTCGCCCACACCGCATAGTCGGTCTGCATGGCGCGGAAGGCCTCGGGCTGCTGCTGCTGCAAGTCGCGCGTTTCGCCCGGGTCGTCGCGCAGATTGAACAGATGCCACTGGTCGTCGCCAATCGGCGGCCCGTTCTTCACCAGCTTCAGGTCGTCCTTGAACAGCGCCTGGTTGCCCGACAGTTCATAGCCCAGAAACCGATCGGCAGCGCGCACACGCTGGGCCTCGCCTTTGAGCACCGGCAGCAGGCTGACGCCTTCGATAGGCAGCACCTCTCGACCCTGAAACATGGCACCGGGGCGTGGCACGTGCGCCAGGTCCAACAACGTGGGCACGACATCGATGACGTGGGTCAGGCCGGCATGAACGGCACCCGCCTGTGCCGCTGTCGTGCCGGCCACCCCGCTGACGAACATCGGCGTTCGGATGCCACCTTCGCCCGACCAGAACTTGTAGGTCGCCAGCGGCGAGACCGAGGCACTGGCCCAACCCGGGCCGGGGATGCCATAGGTGCGCTTGCCGCCCAGCGTGTCGGCGTCTTGCGTGTAGGCCGTCATCAACCGCAGCCAGGGCTGCGCCTCGTGGTAGTCGCTGCCTTCGGCGCCGTTGTCGGACAGGAAGACGAACACCGTGTTGTCGAACTCGCCGGTCTGCTTCAGGTGCGCCACCAGGCGGCCGACGTGGAAATCCATCGCCTCGGCCATGGCGGCGTAGACCTCCATCTCCCGCTCGGCCAGGCGCCGGTCCTTCGCATTCAACTTGGTCCAATCCTGCGTGGTGGACATCGTCACCAGGGCCGTGCCGCTGGGCACCAGACCCAATGCTGCGGCGCGGTCGCGGCGAGCCTGGCGCAAGGCCGTCCAGCCGTCCTTGTAGCGGCCCTTGTATTTGTCGATGAAGGCTTGCGGCGCCTGCACTGGCACGTGGTTGGCCTGGAAGCCGAGGTAGGCGAAGAAGGGCTTGCCCGTGGCGGCGTCGGCGCGCAGGTACTCGAGCATGCGGTCGACGAAATACGCCGACGAGTAGTAGTCCTTGGGCATCACGGCGGGTTGGCCGTTCTCGAACCAATCGACGGTGGGGCGGTGAGGCAGGTAGAGCCGGTCCGGCTCCCAGTTGTCGGAGCCGGTGTCGCCCTGCACGATGGATCGATCGAAGCCGCGTCGGTTGGGCAGGTTGTGCGGCTCGGAGCCGACGTTCCATTTACCCGTGACGTAGGTTCGGTAACCGCTGTCCTGCAGCAGTTCGCCGACAGTCACGACGTTGGTCGCCAACGACCCCAGATAGCCCGGCTGGCCCAGGTGTTGGCGCGGCATGGCCTCGCGCAGGTTGCCGACACCGTTCCTGTGGTTGTCCACGCCAGTCAGCAGCATCGATCGCGTCGGCGAACAACTGGCCGCCACGTGGAAGTTGGAGAAGCGCATGCCGCGCTGCGCCAGCGCGTCCAGGTTCGGCGTGGCGATCTCGCTGCCGAAGGCGCCCAGATCACTGAAACCCCAGTCGTCGGCGACCAGCACCACGATGTTCGGGCGCGTGCCGCCTGCTGCCTGCGCTGCCTGCGCTGCCTGCGCTGTAGGCTGGATGAACGCACACAGCACGATCGCCAGAACCGGTGCCATTCCCGGTGTCGCTGCGCGGCTCTTCATGGCGGGCCTCATGGCTATCGCTTCGCCTGCGCGTCGGCCAGCGGCTTCCAGTGCAGCAAGCCGAACAGCAAGGTCAACACCACACTCACGGCGAGCGGGCCCCGGTACAGACGCAGGTGCTTCATGAAGGCGAAGACTTCGATGGCATGCGTGACCAGCAGGCCGGCGGCGATCCAGGTTGCATAGGGAAAGACGCCGGGCGGCAGCCAGCCCGCCCACCGCGCCAGCGCCGCTGCATACACGACCAGACAGGCGGCCTTGAACAAGTTGTTGACGATGGGGTTCATGGCAAATTCCTGATGCGTCAGTGAGGGCCTGTGCCCGGGGATGAAAGCGGTGCAGCGGCCTGCGGATTCAGCAGCGCCTCTTGGATGACCCACAGCCGGTCCTGACCCCAAACCGCCGTGTCGCGCACGGCAAACGAAGGCACGCCCCACAGGCCCAGCGCGAACAAAGCCGTGCGGTTGGCTTCTGCCGCCAAACGCCAGGCCGGGTCGGCGATGGCCTGCAGCGCGTCGGCCCAGGCCAGACCCGCGCGCTCGGCGATGCGACGCAGGCCACGGTCGCTGCCGGCATCGATGCCTTCGGCCCACACGCCGTGCAGGAAAGACAGCACGTAGCGCTGGCCCAGGCCGTGACGTTCGGCCAGCGGCATCAGCGACAGGCCGCGTTCGGTGGGCCGGCCCACGGGGTCGTTGAGGCAGCCGAAAGGCGTGCCACGGAGGTAGGCCTCTCGCGCGCAATCCAGCGCAATGTAGCGGCTCTTGATCTGCGGCACCGGCAGGCCGCGCATCACCATCGGCAGCACAGTGCGCAGCCGCACGTGGGCCCCGGTGAGGCGCGCCAACTCGAACACGCGTGGCGCGACGATGGCCGTGTAGGGGCTGCGGAATGACATGAAAAAGTCGATGGTCGGTGGGTCGGCCAATTGCGCCGCCGCCTGCAGGTCCAGCTCCAGCGGCAGCAACACGTCTTGGGCGGCACCGGCGCGCAAGGCACCAAGGTCTTGCAGGCGCTGCTCCAAATGGCGCAGGCGGTCCACGCCCCAGTACCACTCGCCGGCGTAGAAGAAGGTGGCGCCCAGGTAGTGGCCGAGTTCGCGGCGCAGGGTGTCGGACGCTTTCAGGTGTTGCGCCGTGGTGGCGGCATCGGCCGTCGCCAGCCCGCTGCCCAAGCTCGACGCGCCCGACCACAGTGCTGTCGACAGTGGCGCTGCCACGTCGATGAAGCGCCCGGCGCCCGCTGCAGCCACCAACACGCGGTTGGCTTGCGCAACCGCTTGCGGGCTGGGCTGTTGATCGCGCTGCGGAAAGTTCAGCCCGGCGTGTTGCGCCAGCAGCCGCGCGTCTTTGCGGCTGTAAGCCACCAGCCGTTCGCGCTCGGGCGCGGCGTCGTCAGGCGGCGGGCTGACGATGTGCGGCAGCAGCTCGATCTCGTAGCGCGCGACCAGTTGCGCCAGGCACTGCGCGGCCAGCGCGCTGTACGGATCATCGGCTTGGTGGAAGTAGTGAACCTGGTGGCGCAAGCCGCTTGCGACACGGCGTCGCTCGGCCTTGGCGCGCTGCTGCAGCAGCCGATCCCGCGACAGCAGCCGCGCCGAAATGGCAGGCATCAGGAGTTGCTTCAAACCCATCGTGGAAGCCTGGCTCTCAGACGGCTTTTCACTCAGGCGGCCGGTGGGCGCCCGAGCCCAGCACGCTGGCCGCGCGTCGCGAGCGCAGCACGGGGTAGATGAACTGGGTCAACCAGTTCTCGGGTCCGTGCGCGCGGTCATCGGCCAGGCCGTAAGCCGCCGGGTAGCGCTGTGTGATGTGGGCGGTGCCGAACAGCACGTCCCATAGGAACAGCAGATTGCCGTAGTTACCGGTGTAGTGGCCGATGCCGTCGTCCTGCACCAGCGCGTGGTGCGCGAAGTGGGTGGCCGGGGTCGAGATCGTGCGCTGCAGCAGCCAGGCCAACGGCCGCAACACCGGTTGGCGGTACAGCCACTGGTCCCAACGCACCGAAGAATGCGCGCCGATGATCACCGTCAGCTTGACGATGGTGTAGCCCACGTAGACCCAGCCGAAGCCCAGGTAGACCAGCGCGCCGGACAGCCACAGCCCCGGCATCAACGCATAGTAGAAAGCGTTGTTGCGGTAGACGATGCGCACGCTCATGTAGGCCGCCGAGTGGTGCGCGCGGTGCAGCGGCCACAGTACCGACGTGTGGCTGAGGCGGTGCCACAAATACTGCGTGAAGTCGTCGGCCACCAGCAGCACCAGCAACATCTGCCACCAGGCCCAGTGCGCCAGTGCATCACGTTGCCCCGGCAGCAGCCAGGCGCACAGCGCGCCCGATGCAGCCAGCACCGAACCGCTGATGAAGGGAAACAGGCAGGTCACGGCCACGTCCAGCCGGTTGTCCTCACGGTGGGCTTCACGGGCGAAGAAGCGGCCCTGCACCAGCTCGGCCAGCGCGAAGCTGCCCAGCACGGTGAACACGGCCAGCAATTGAACGGTTTGCGGTTGCAGGGTCATGGTGCCTCCGGTCGGTTCAGACAGCGGCCTTGGCCACGCGGCTGACGGTGCGGGCCATCTTGACCGCATTTTTGGTTGCCGTCTGGGTCGCTGCCTGGGTCGCCGCCTTGGCTGGCGCGGCGGCCTTGCGGGCTGGTGCTTTCGGTTTGGGCGCTGGCGCGGCGAGGGCCTGCTCCAGCTCGGCAATCGACTCGTCCGTGTGGTCCAGCATCCGCTGCAAGGACGGCACCGATCGGCGGCACGCCGTGTAGCCGAAACCCAGGTGGTCGCCGTAGCCGCTGATGGTGATGTTCAGCGCCAGGTAGTGGGTGGGGATGGACACCGGGTAGACCTCGTCCAGCCGCGCGCCTTCCAGATACAGCGTCTCCTTCGGACCCGGCACGTTGGAGATGACGAGGTTGAAGCCCGGGTGCTTGCGCGCCACACCGGTCAGCATGGCCGGGCCCATCGGGGCGATTGAGGTCATGCCGTGGGCCATCTTCTGCAGGCGCGGCTTGCCTTTGAGCGCCACCTTGGCGGCAGCGGTGCTCTGCATGATGTGTCGCAGGCGCATCAGCGGATCGGCCAGGTGCGTGGCCAGCCGGGCCAGGATCAGCGTCACCTGATTGCCGCCTTCGTCGGTGTCGCCGTGCAGGGACACCGGCACCATCGCCACCAGAGGCCTCTTCGGCAGTTCGTGATGCTGCAACAGGTACTTGCGCAACGCGCCGGCACAGATGGCCAGCGTGACGTCGTTGACCGTAGCGCCGCTGGCCGCGCCGATGCGCTTGAGCCGCGCCAGCGAGTACGACTGCGCCGCAAAGCGCCGCGAGCCCGAGATCTCGACGTTGAAGGGCGTGGGCGGCGCCTGAAAGGGCAGGCCGGCTTCGGATGCGGCGCTGCTGCTGGTGCTGATGCCGGGGATCTGTGCGCGCAGGATGTCCCAGACGCCGCTGGTCACGCCAGGCAGGATCTCGCGCCCGGCCTTGGCGGCGTCTATCAGTTGCTTCACCAGGCCCGGCGCGGCCTTCGTGCGGCCGCTGGCATGTTTCAGCGCCGCGAGTTCCATGTCCCACAGCGGCGGTCTGCGCTCGCGGGGGTCGCGCGTCAGGCCTTCGGCCATGACCTTGGCGCCAGTGACGCCGTCCACCAGCGCGTGGTGGATCTTGGTGTAGATGGCGAAGCGCCCGCCGGGCAGACCTTCGATGACATAAGCCTCCCACAGCGGCCGGTTGCGGTCCAGCAGGTTGCCATGCAAGCGCGACACCATCGCCAGCAATTCGCGGATGCGGCCCGGATACGGCAGCGCCAGATGCCGCAGGTGGTAGTCGAGCTCGAAGTCCTTGTCCTCTTCCCAGTGCCACAGACCCAGGCGCAACACGGGGCGCAGGTTGAAGGGCGCGCGTGCCTTCAGGTGCCGACCCCAGTCGGCGAGCAGGCCGCTGATGAAGTGCGGCGGCGCGTCCGCCGGTGGCGTGTAGATGTTCAGACCCGCCACGTGCATGGGCTGGTTGCGCGTTTCCAGCCAGAGGAAGGCGGAGTCGGTGGGGCTCAGGGCTTTCATGGGCGGCTTCTTCTCTTGTCGGCGGTCAGTCGATGCGTTCGACAGCGGGCATGCCCCAACTGCCGTTCAGTGCCTCGGGCTTGGGCCAGTACAAGCGGGCGTTGAGCAGAAAGGGCGCGCCCGCCTTCACCGGCAGCCAGTTGGCCAGCGTCGCGCCTTCGGGTGGCGTGGCTTGCACCAGCAGGTCCAGCGAGCCGTCGGCGTTGCGCATCAGCGGGTCGCGGTCGCCCAGCGCATAGCGGTTCAACGCATTGGCGATGAGGAAGTCGTCGGCGCCATAGGCGGTCAAGGACCAGAAGGCCTGCACCGGCGGCAGCTCGCCAGCCTTGAAGTGCAGGCGGTAGCGGTGGTTGCCGTTCAGCGGCTGGCCTTGCGCATCCAGCCGCGTGTTGGGGTAGGTGGCGTCGGCCGGCAGGTTGGCGCCCAGCCCCACCGTGGCCACGGCCGCGCGGGTGTTGTAGTCGGTGCCGAAGTTGCCGATGTTGGCCGGCGGCGTGGACCAGCCGCGCACCAGATCGCGGGGCTTCTTCAGTGCGCGCGCCACCGTGAAGTCGGCCAGAACGCGGCCCAGGCCCACGGCCCAGCGGTCGAGCAGACCCCATTGCGGCGGCCGCCCTGGCGCCACGCCCACGAGCCCGAGCCGGGCCAGCCGCGCCATCATCGGTGCGTCGGCCGCTGCGGGTGGGTTGTCGGCCAGCAGGTGCGCCAGTCGCGCAAAGAAAACTTCGGTGTCCATCGCGTTCATTTGCGCGATGGGCGCCGGCGTGGCTTCGGGCTTCCAGGCCGGCGCCGCCGCTGCAGAGGCAGTGCCCGCCGTCGCAGCGGGTGGCGTCAAGGTGATGCCGTCTTGAAGCCGTTGCGCCAGCGCGTAGTCGGCCGCGCCGTTGGTCTGCGTGCGGCCGATGAGCCAGACGATGCGGGTGGGCGATCGCAGCAGCGTCAGCCCATCCGGCACCGTGCCGGCCCAGCCCGGACCCGCCAGCAGAAAGCGCCCGCCGGACCGGCCCGTGGTGCGCGTGCCGGGGCTGGCGAAGACGTTGGTCCACGCGTCCATGAAGGGCATCAACTCGTAGCGCTGGTCGTTGGGCGCCATCTCGAAGACGAAGGGTCCGGCGGCCATGTCGATGAAGGCCGTGGTGTACAGCGTGTCGACGTTGGGCCGCACCACGCCGCGGAAGCTGGCGTCGGGGAACTGCCGCACGCGCTTGAGCTGGTTCTCGGGGCCGACGGCCTTGGCAGCCGCTACACGCGTCAGGTCCATCATCACCAGCGGGTAGCCGAAAAGGTAGCCCTCGGCGCCGGTGCGTATCGCCTCGGCCTTCCAGGCGAGTCCAGCAGCCAGCGTCAGCAACAGCATCAGCACCACGAGCGCCGCAGGCTTGATGCGCGCCCGGCGGCTGCGCGGGTGCAAGGGGATGATCTTCGCCATGGCTTCGGTGCTCACGGTCCGGTCGCGTTCAGCACCGTGCGGAAACCCAGGTGGCTGGCGCCCAGATCGTCGTCTTGCGGTTGGCGCGCACCAGCGCGGTAGCGCATGCAGTAGTTGGGCGCGCACAGGAAAGAGCCGCCCTTGATGACATGCTGTCCGGCAGCCGCCGCGCGCATGCCAGTCGGCACCTGGTCGGGCGGCGCATCGAGCGGCGCGGCGTGGCTCAAGGTCCAGGCATCGGCGGTCAGTTCCCAGACATTGCCGATGAGGTCGTACAGGCCCAGCGTGTTGGGGGCGTAGCAGCCCACGGGGGCCAGGCCGACGAAGCCGTCGTCGGCGGAATTGACCACCGGAAACAAGCCCTGCCAGGTATTGGCCTGCGTCGGCTGCTCGTGCGCGTTGGCCCTTGCTTCGCCGGGCCCGGGCTGCGCCGCGCGCGCGGCCCATTCCCATTGCGCTTCGGTCGGCAGGCTGCGGCCCTTCCAGCGCGCATAGGCCTGCGCGTCAGCCAGCGTCACGGTCACCACCGGGAAGGCGCCACGCCCCTTGATGTCGGTGTTGGGGCCGCCGGGGTGGCGCCAATCGGCGCCCGGTGTGTAGCGCCACCACTGCGTGATGCTGCCCCCTCCATTGACGTCGGCGGGCATGACGAAGACCACGGCACCCGGCCGGCGCATGTCGGCCGGCAGATCCGGGTACTGGGCCGCATCCACCGGCCGCTCGGCCGTGGTGACGTAGGCGGTGGCGTGCACGAAGGCGGCGAACTCGTCATTGGTGACTTCGGTGCGGTCCATCCAGAAGCCGGCGACCGCAGTCACTTGCACCGGCTGCTCTTCGCGGTAGAGGGTGTCGCCCAAGGTCAGCGGGCCGGCAGGCACCCACACCATGCCGGTGTGCGGCCTGGAACTGGACGGTCTCTGGATCGGCACGTGGCACGACAAGCGGCCGGTCAACGCGGGGTGCAATGCAGGCTGCTGCAGCGCGAACCACGCCGCAGCGGCCAGGACCAGGCCTGCCACCACGGCGGTCGATGCGATCAAGGCCTTGCGCTGCGTCATGCTCGGCGTCTCGGGTGGGATCCCGGTCAGGCCGCCGCCGGCCTGGCCACCACCGTGTAAGCGTCGGCATGGTCCTGCAACCATCGCACCGACAGGCGCCCGTCGTGCTGGCTGGGGTGAAAGCTGGGCGCCAGGTAGTCGCGCCAGCCGCGCACATTGCTGCGCAGCAGGCCGTCGCGCGCCAACAGCAGCCGCCAGCCGCTGCGCCAGGTGCTGGCCTGGAAGAAGCTGCCGTCGTGCCACAGGTTGCGCAGGGTCTGGCGCAACACGTCGGTCAGAAAGATCACCGTCACGGCCCTGAACACGCGCAGGCGGTATTTCTCGTTGCCGCCCAAAGCGCGGTACATGTCGAAGGCGGTGCTGCAGTGTTCGGTTTCCTCGGCGCTGTGCCATTGCCACAGCGTCTGAAGGCGCGGCTCGGCGCCGGCCAGCGCCTCGGGGTGGCGCAGCATCCAGTCGGCGAACAGGGCCGTGAAGTGCTCGGTGGCCGCCGTGGCCGCGACGTGGATGCGCACGTTGCGGTGGGCGTGGGCCTGAAGTCGGCGCTGCGCGCGGCGCTCGATCTCGTTGTCGTAACCCTGCCGGGTCAGGTGTTCGTTGAACAGCGCGTGGATGCGCCGGTGCGTGGCCTCTTGGCCGACGAAGCCCTGCACTTCGGGCGCCAGCCTCAGGCGTTCTGCATCGGGCAATTCCTTCAGCCCCGCGCGCACCGAGTCCATGAAGTACTGCTCACCCTGCGGGAAGCTCATCGACAGCGCATTGAAGAAGGCGCTGCTGAAGGCGTCGCCGCCGTTCCAGCGCTTTTCGAAAGGCCCAGCCAGATCGATCAGCAGGCGGCGGACGACAAGTTCGGTCATGGGTCGTTCCTGGCAAATGAATGGGCGCAGAACCGCCAGCGCGGCTGCGTCGATCATGGCGCAGGACTTTGCCGGCGGGGGGCTGATGGCAGAGCTGGGTCATGGTTGTTCAAATAATGACACAATCAATGCCAATACCTGCGCAAGAAAACCCTAGGACAGGAAGGCCAGATCGACCATGCCGACCGCGAACAGACTGAACCTGCACGACGCCACGGCCGTGGTCACCGGCGCCAGTGGCGGCATCGGCGCTGCGCTGGCCCTGCAACTCGCTGCCCGCGGATGCCACCTGGCCCTGGCCGACATCAACGCGGCCGGCTTGGAGGCAACCGCCGCGCAGGCACGCGGCAAGGGCGTCGACGTCAGCACCCATGTGCTGGACGTGGCCCAGCCGGCCTCGGCTGCCGAACTGCTGGCCGCCGTGCAGGCTGCACACGCCAGACCGGGCCGCGTCACCTTGTTGATCAACAACGCCGGCGTGGCCGTGGGCGGCACCTTCGAGCAGGTCGAAGCGGCCGACTTCGACTGGCTGATGAGCATCAACTTCGGTGCCGTGGTGCGCCTGACGCGCACCTTCATGCCGCTGCTGCAGGCCGCACCCGCGGCGCAGATTGTCAACATCTCCAGCGTCTTCGGCCTCATCTCGCCGCCCGGGCAGACGGCCTACTGCGCTTCCAAATTCGCGGTGCGGGGCTTCTCGGAATCGTTGCGGCATGAACTGGAAATGGCCGATTCGCCGGTGCGTGTGACGCTCGTGCACCCGGGCGGTGTGCGCACGGGGATTGCGGAAAACTCGCGCAAGCCGCGCGGCATCACCAGCACCGAACTGGCGCAGCAGCGGCGCGTGTGGGACCGCATGCTGGTGCTGTCGCCCGAAGCCGCTGCCGCGCGCATCCTCACGGGCATCGAATGCCGCGCGCCCCGTGTGCTGGTGGGCAAGGACACGCTGCAAGCGGCCTGGCTGCAGCGCTTGTTCCCGGTGAACTATTGGCGGCTCATGGCCCCGGCGCTGATGCGCGCGCTGAAGAACACGAAGTCGAAGGAGCCCACATGACAGCCAGCCTGCAAGCGCGCATCGCCGCGGCCATCGTGCGCCGACGCGCCAAGCGTTTCCTGGTCGACCTGAGCGACGTCACGCGCGTGCGGCAGGTCATGGGCCAAGCGCTGCCCGCGCCAGGCGGCGTGCGCTACACCGATGCCGTGGTCGGCGGCGTTGCCGGCGTTTGGGTCGAAGCGCAACGCGCCGCCGGGGCTGGCATCGCGACCCACAACAGCATCACCACCTTGCTGTACCTGCACGGCGGCGGCTTCATCGGCTGCTCGCCGCGCACGCACCGGCCCATCACCGCAGCCTTCGCGCTGCAGGGTCTGCGCGTCTTCGTGCCCGACTACCGCCTGGCGCCCGAACACCCCTTCCCAGCCGCGCCGCAAGACGCGCAGGCGGTATACCGCGCGCTGCGTGCCGACCCCGCCACGGGCCGCCTGGTGGTGGCCGGCGACAGCGCAGGCGGCAACCTGGCGCTGGGCCTGATGCTGGCGTTGCGCGACGCGGGCGAACCACGGCCCGACGCCGCCGCGCTGTTCTCGCCCTGGACCGACCTGACCGGCGGCAGCCCTTCCATCACGCTCAATGCCCAGCGCGACGCGATGTTCCAGGGCCCGCACCTGCAGCATTTCGCGCAGGCCTACCTGCAAGGCGCAGACGCGAAGCAGACGCTGGCCTCGCCCCTCTTCGGCGAACTGGCCGGCCTGCCGCCGCTGCTGCTGCACGTGGGCGAAACCGAACGCCTGCGCGACGACTCGTTGCGCCTGGCGCAGAAGGCGCGCGAGGCCGGTGTCAGCGTCGAGCTGGCGGTCTTTCCCGTCGTGCCGCATGTCTGGCAGGCCATCCACCGGTTGCCCGAGGCGCGGCGCTCCATCGCCGCCGCCGCGCGCTTCCTGCGCGAGGCGCAGCGCCGCACGCAGCCCGAAACGCTGGACGTGGTGATCATCGGCGCTGGCTTGTCGGGCATCGGCGCGGCGGTGCACCTGCAACACAAATGCCCGGGCAAAAGCTTCACGCTGCTGGAGTCGCGCGCCCAGATGGGCGGCACTTGGGATCTGTTTCGATACCCGGGCGTCCGGTCCGACTCGGACATGTACACGCTGGGCTACGAGTTCAAGCCCTGGCGCGACGCCAAGGCCATCGCCGATGGCCCGTCCATCCTGCGCTACGTGCAAGAGACGGCCTACGAAGAAGGCGTGGCGCCGCACATCCGCTACGGCCACCGCGTCGTGGCGGCCGACTGGTCGGCCGAGCAGGGCTACTGGACGCTGACCGTCGAGCGCAGCGACGGCCGCGGGTCGTTGACGGTTCACGCGCGCTTCGTTTTGTTCTGTGCCGGCTACTACAGCTACGCGCAGGGCTACCGGCCCGCGTTCCCTGGCGAGGACCGCTTCAAGGGCACGCTGGTGCACCCGCAGTTCTGGCCTGATGGGCTGGACCACGCGGGCAAGCAGGTGGTGGTGATCGGCAGCGGTGCCACCGCCGTGACGCTGGTGCCCGAAATGGCCAAGACCGCTGCGCACGTGACGATGCTGCAGCGCTCGCCCACCTACGTGGTGGCGCGGCCGGCGCGCGATGCGATTGCCGAGGCGCTGAAGCGCTGGCTACCGGCGCGGCTGGCCTATGCGCTGGTGCGCGTCAAGAACGTGTCCATCGGCATGTACTTCTACCGCCTGGCGCGCAAGTACCCCCGGCAGACGCAGCAGCGCATCATGGACATGGCGCGCGCCGCAGTGGGCCCGGGTTTCGACGTCGAACGCCATTTCAAGCCGAGCTACAAGCCCTGGGACCAGCGCCTGTGCCTGGTGCCCGACGGCGACCTCTTCGACAGCTTGCGCGCCGGCAGCGCTTCCGTCGTCACCGACCAGATCGACCGCTTCACCGAGAACGGCATCCGGCTGCAGTCAGGGCAGGAGTTGCCAGCCGACCTTATCGTGACCGCCACCGGCTTGCAGATGAATGTGCTGGGGGACGTGAAGATCAGCCTGGACGGCCAGCCCGCCGATCTGTCGCAGGGCATGGTCTACAAGGGCCTGATGCAGGGCGGTCTGCCCAATCTGGCCAACACCATGGGCTACACCAATGCCAGCTGGACGTTGAAGGCCGACTTGACTGCGCGCTATGTCTGCCGCCTGCTCCAGCACATGGACCGCCACGGCCACAAGGTCTGCACGCCCGTGCCCGACGCCGACGTTCAACCCGAACCCATCCTGAATTTCAGCAGCGGCTATGTGCAGCGCGGCCTGGCCGTGCTGCCCAAACAAGGCCACCGCAAGCCCTGGCGGCTGGACCAGAACTACCTGCTGGACATGCTGACGCTGCGCTTCAGGGCCATCGACGATGGGGTGCTGTCTTTCGGACAGCCGGCAGCCCTTACTCGGCGTGCAGACCGATGAGCCCAGCCTGAATGCCAGATCCCGTGCGATTGGGTCAGGTGGTCACACACCACTCGCCGAACGAGGCCGCCGTGCTGACTTGGGCCCTGTGCAGTGGCCACTGCAGCAGTTCATGGCCCTCGCCCGGAGATCCTTGCCGTGCTGGAGTCTTGGTCCACCGAGGACCGGCACGCGGCAAACAAGGTCAGGGGCCCAACCAACTCACGCTCAATTCGTTCTACGGAATTGCGTTCTGTGTTGCAGAACACCAAAGATCCTCCCATGCTTGAATTCGTACCCATCAGTGAAGTCGGACCCCGCGCCGGCCTGCAAAGCGTCAAGGCGACCATGCCCACGGCGCACAAGCTGGCCTGGATCGTCGCCCTCCACCGCCGGGCTGCGCGAGATCGAAGTCGGCTCATTCGTGCCGACCCGGCTGTTGCTGCAGTTGGCCGATGTGGCTGAAGTCGTGCAGCACGCACTGACCAAGCCGGGGCTCACCGGGATGGCCCTGAAGCGAAGCGTCAGCCTGTCCAGCAGGCAGTTCTGGTCCAGCCGCAGGGCCGCGAGATCGTGCTGCGCCTGCTGGCCCAGGCCGACGTGTTCAGCGAGAACTTCAAGGGCGGCACGATGGACCAGCTGGGTTTCGGCGACGAAGCGCTGTCGCGTCTGAATCCGCGTCTGAATCCGCGTCTGAATCCGCGTCTGAATCCGCGTCTGATCTGCGTTTCGCGCAAGGGCTTTCTGCCCGGCCCCTACGACCACGCGCACCGCGCTGACATCGAAGCACTGCGCAAGGCCGGTGTCATCGGCATGCACGCCGATCGCAACGGCTGACGCTGATCAGGCGCCGCGCGCCGCAGCGATCTGCGCGGCGTCCAGCCCGGCTTCGCGCAGTACGGCTTCGGTGGACGCGCCGAGTTCGTCCAGACTTGGGTCGACGTGCCCCGGCTCGTGGCGGAACTTGATTGGAATACCCAGATGCGGCGGGCCCTCGGGTCCTTCCCGCGGCGCATGAAGCACCATGCCGCGCGCCGCAGCCAGCTCGCCGCTGACGGCCTCGTGCAGCGTGCGCACCGGCGCCCAAGCCACGTCCAGCGGTGCCAGGAAAGCCGTCCACTCGGGCAAGGATCGGGTGGCAAACGTTTGACGCAAGAAGTGACGTACCGGCTCGTGGCCAGGTCCTGGCGGCTGCAGGGCCAGCGGCGCCATCTCAGGCCGGCCCAAGGCACCCAGCAGTGCATGCACGAACTTGGGTTCGCTGCCAGCCAGGGTCAAGTGGCGCCCGCAGGCGGTGGCGTAAATGCCATAGAAGGCCGCGCCGCCCCAGCTGCGTTCGTCCTTCACCACCGGGGCACGGTTTTCCGCAAAGGGCGGGCCCATGACGTTGGGCGTCCAGGCCAGCAGGCTGTCGTACATGGCGATGTCGAGGTAGTCGCCTTCGCCCGTGGCCTGGCGGCGCAGCAGCGCCATCAAGATGCCCGAAAGCGCCATCAGTGACGCTGCCATGTCCGCCGCTGGCAAGCCTGGCATCGCGGGCTGGCCGTCGACACCCAGGTTCACGCTGATCAGGCCGGCTTCGGCCTGCACAGCGATGTCATGAGCCGGGTGGTCGGCCATCGGGCCGGTCTGCCCGAAGGCCGAGATCGAGCAATAGACGACGCGCGGGTTGACGGCGCGCACGGCGTCATAGCCGATGCCCAGGCGGTCCACGACGCCGGGGCGAAAGGCCTCGACGACGACGTCGGCGGTTTTCGCCAGTGTCAAAAAAGCCTGCCGCGCCGCGTCGAGCTTCAGGTTCAGCACGATGCAACGCTTGTGGCGGTGCGTGTTGCGGAACCACACGCTGTGGCCCTGCTGCTGCAAACCCACCTGACGCACCGGCTCGCCGGACGGCGGCTCGACCTTGATGACCTCGGCGCCGTGGTCGGCCATCATCATCGTCAGGTGCGGCCCGGGCAGGAAGAGCGACAGGTCCAGGACCTTGATGCCTTGCAGCTTCATGCTGCCGCCACGCCTTGCAGGTCCAGCGCCAGCAACGTGGCCTCGGCACCAACGGGTGCGATGCACTGCAGGCCGATGGGCATCTCGCCCGGGGCAACCGGCAGCGGCACACTCATCGCCGGCAGGCCGGCCATGTTGGCCAGGGCCGTGAAGTCGGCCTGGTTGGCCGGCACCGGCGTGCCGAAGGCGAAGGCTTGCTGCGGTGCGGTGGGCAACAGCATCACGTCGCCTTGCGACCACCAGCGCGCAGCTTCGACATGGGCCGCAGCCACCGTGCGCTGCACTGCTGCCAGTGCTGCTGCAGGCTGCTTTTCGGCCCAGGCCAGCATGCGCGCCAGTTCGGGCGAGAAGTTCTGCGGCTGGCTGCGCCAGTCGTCGGCGTGCTGGACCAACAGGTCGGCCTCCACCATCAGCAGGCCGGCGCGACGGGCGCGACCGAAGTCGTAGCCGGCCAGTTCGATTTCGGTGACGGTGGCACCGCGCGCACGCAGCGCCTGCAGGGCCAGGCGGTAGGCCGCAGCCACGGCGGGCGTGGCGCCCAGATCCTCGATATCGGTCGCAGCCACAAAGCGCGGCGCCGCATTCGCCGGTGCGTCAGGCAGCGCGCGTGCATCGGGACATGTTGGGTCGTAATCGGTCAGCACCGGCAGCACGAGCGCCAGATCGCGTTGCGTAGCCACCAGCGGGCCGATGTGGTCCAGCGCCCAGCAACAGGCCACGCTGCCAGCCGTGCTGATGCGGCCCCAGCTGGCCTTGAAGCCGACCACGCCGCAATAGGCCGCGGGAATGCGCACCGAACCCATCGTGTCGCTGCCCAGCGCGAAGCCGCACAGCCCGGCGGCCACCGCTGCGGCTGAGCCGCCACTGCTGCCGCCGGGCGTGAAGCCGGCGCGCTGCGGGTGTTCGCAACGGCCGTAATGCGGGTTGTCGTTGGTGGCGCCCAACGCCGCTTCGTGCAGGTTCAATTTACCCAGGATCACCACGCCCGCCGCGCGCAGGCGCTGCACGACGAAGGCGTCTCGCGCCGCCATGCGGCCGCGCCGCGTCGCCATGCCGGCGGTGGTGGGCAAGCCGGCCACGTCGATGTTGTCCTTCAGCGCCACGCTCAAGCCGTCCAGCGGGCTGAGCGTTTCACCGGCGGCACGGCGCGCGTCGCTGGCGGCAGCCGCGCGACGCGCACCGTCGGCGTCGACGTGCAGGTAGGCGTTCATGCGCGGATTCTCACGCTCGATGCGGGACAACACCGCGTCGGTCAGCGCCGCGCTGCGGCTGTCGCCGCGCACCAGCATCAGCCGCTGCTCGGTCAGGTCGGGACGCGTCACTTGAAGCGCCGGTCGATCAGGCGGATGGGCTTTTGCCGCGTCTCGATGCCGGTCAGCGCAGCCAATGCTTTCGGCGCCACCAGTTCCACCTGCACCTCCACGCCCAGCTTGCGCTTGAGCAGCGCTTTCCACGGCTCGACGGCGGCAGCGTCTACGGCGCCGCGTGTCTCGATGGCCACCACCAGCTCGTCGCGCCCGGCGCCGTCGCGCTCCGCGGTGCAGATGAATTCGCCAGCGAATTCGGGCCGCTCCTCCAGGATGGGCGCCAGCGACTGCGGGAAGATGTTGATGCCGCGTATCTTCACCATGTTGTCGCTGCGGCCCAGGAAACCGGCGATGCGCTTGAAGGTCCAGCCCAGCGCCGATGTCGTGGTCAGCACCTGCGTCACGTCATGGGTGTTGAAACGGATGATGGGGTAGATGTCGTCCTTGTACAGACAAGTGACCAGCATGTCGCCGGGCAACCCGTCGGCCACCGGCAGGCCGCTGTCTACGTCGGCCACCTCCACGTACTGCGCGTCTTCCATCAGGTACAGGCCGTCGTGGTCGGGGCCTTCGCCGGCGACCGCACCGGTGTCGCCCACGCCATACCAGTCGTACATCTCGGCGCCGCCCCAGGCGGCAGACAGGCTTTCACGCGATTCGCGCCCCAGGTGGCCGCAGATGCGCCGCACGGGGATGTCGCGACCCGGCACCAAGCCCTGTTCACGCGCCACATCGGCCAGGCGCTTGATGTAGTCGGCAAAGCCCACCACCACATTCACGCCGAAGTCGCGCATCAGCTCAACCTGCTTGATGCTGGGTGTCTCGACACCGGTGCCGGGCGTGATCAGCAGCGCACTGGTGTAGTGCAGGATAGCTTCGCGAACGTAGTGGCCGCCGTTGATCATGCCGTGGCCATAGACCGAGTGCACCACCTCGCGGGGCTGCAGGCCCTGCATGCGGTAGATGCGCGCCAGCAGCAGACTTTGAATTTCGCGGCTCTTGGGCGAAAACAGCAGCGGTTGCGGCCGGCCGGTGGTGCCGCTGGTGGTGTGCAGGATCATCGGCCAGGTCTCGGGCCCGTGCGGGCCGTTGATGGGCACATCGGCACCGTGGAAGTCGCCCAGCGGCGGCCGGCGCGCCACGCTGTCCATGATTTCCTGCTTGCCGAAAGTCGGCAGCCGGTTGATGTCTTCAAGACTGCGGATATCGGCCGGCGTGATGCCCTTGTCACACCACAAGCGCTGATAGAACGGTATCTGCCAGGCCCGCGCCGTCAGCTTGCCAAAGCGCGCGTTCTGCAGCGCGTACAACTCGTCGCGGCTGATGCGCGCCAGGCGCTGCGTGAAGGCATTGCCCAGCGGGTAGTCGGTCAGCAGTTGGCGTGGATCGAAAGTTTCGTAGTAAGTGAGTTCGCTCATGGCTCAGGGGCTTTCGTTCATGAAGTTCACCCACACCGCCACGTCGTCGGCTTGCGCGAGTTGCTGGCAGGCGGTGTGCAGCCGTGCAGCCGCGTGGTTCGACAGGCCGGCGTGGGCGCAGCAGGCGTCGAACTTCGCGCGCTGTGCATCACGCGACAGCGGCCGGTCGGGGTGGCCCAACACGGCCGCCAGATCGATGCTGTGCACGTGGCCGTCAGTCAGCGTCACACGCACGGTCTGCGGCGCCAGCGCGTTGGGGTCGGTGCAATCGTTGGGCACGGCCGCGATCCGCGCGCCCAGCGCGTGGCGGGCGGGGTCGTCGAGCGCGCCGCGGCTGAAATCCTGCAGGCCGACGCGGCCGTGCAGCAGGAAGGTGGCGGCCAGGTAGGGCATGCACAGGCGCGCGTAGTTCACGTCCATATTCGACTTCAGCGGCCGGCCCACCAGGCGCAGGATCAACGGCGGCGCGGCCAGTTCCACGCGCTGCACTTGCACTGCGGTGAAACCATGCTGGGCCTGCAGCGTGGCCAGCCCATCCAAAGCGCCTTGCGCCGCGCGGCCGGTGGGAAACGGCTTGTGGCTGACTTCGGCGATGCGCCAGACGCGGCCCAGTTCGTCGAAGACCGCTTCGACCTGCGCCCGGCGCGGCGCCAACGGCGCGTCGAACAACTCGAAGTAGCCGAACGGTCCTTCGATGACATCGCGCGGGCCGCTGAAGCCGACACGCGCCAGGTCCAGCGCCGTCACGGCGGCGCGTGACGCCAAGCCCACCTGCAAGGGCAGCATCGGTGAGCCTTCCACATGCGCCTGCATGGTGCCGGCGAGTTGGCTGTAGGCGATGCCCAGCGCATCAGCCATGCCCTCGCGGGGCAGCCCGGCCAGTTTCGCCAGGCCCAGGCTGGCGCCCAGCGCGCCGCACATCGCGGGGCGGAAGAAGCGCATGGGTGCGATCTGCGCGCTGCCCAGCGTGGCGGCAACGTCCACCGCCAGCACCACAGCTTCGATGAGTGCTGCGCCATGCACCGGCCGCCCAGCCACGGCTTCCCGTTCTGCATGCGCCACCAGCGCCGGCAGGATGGTCGCCAGCGGGTGCACCACCGCGCGTTCGTGCACGCAGTCGAATTCCTGGTTGTGGACCTGGTAAGCGTTGAGCAGCGCCGCCGTGGGCGCCGGCCAGCGCGCGCCGCTGGCCCAGTCACGTGCATCGGCGCCCTGCCCCCAGCCGGCGGCGGCGGCGCGCACTTCGGCGACGCGGGGGTGGCGGCTGCCGGCCAGGCCGACGCCGACGCTGTCGGTGATGAAGGTGATGGCCGCATCGACAGCCGATGCGGGCAGCGCCTCGAAGCGCAGGGCTTGCGCGTGGTCGAGCAGGCGGTCAACAAGTTTCATGGTTGGATCACGGCGTGCAGCGCCTGCAGGTTCGGGGCATGGGGCAAGGCGGCACAAGCAGCGACTGCGGCGTCGACACGCGCAGCAGGCCAGCCGGCCGCAGCCATCAGCATGCGCGCCTTGGCCTGCACGGCTGCGGCGGACAGCGGGCGTGCCGGGTCGCCCAGCGTGTCGCGCAACGTGGCCTGCAGGTGGCGGCCGTCGCGCAGCGTGATCTCGACGCGGGCGCCGTAGTGCGCCGGGTAGTCGGCCTCGATGGCGGCGTCGCCGTGCAGCGCCACGCGTAGTCGCAGCGCCTGCAACTCGGCACCGTGCAGACAGGCTGCCTCGTAGTGCGCCAGCGCCGGTTCGCCCCACAGCAGCCACGCGGCCAGCGCGTGCTGGATCGAGAAGCGCGCCTGCGCTTCGTCTTGCGGTTGCGACCGGTCGCAGAAGCGCAAGGCGTCGGCGTAGGTGTGGACGTCGACGCGGTCGATGTCGGCGGCCTTGATCTCGGCGCCGGCGATGGCGGTGCGCAGCGCGTCCATCGCCGGGTGCGCGTGGCGGCAGGCGGGCCAGGGTTTGAAGCTCACGTCGGCCAACCAGCCGTCACCGAAACCTTCGTCGATGCGGCGGGCATCGGCCTGAGGTGCCGTGGCCGCGAACCAGCCCGAAGGACCGTCCAGCACGCCCAGCGGCCCGGTCAGGCCCACCGACGCCAGCTGCGCGGCAGCCAGGCCTTCGCGCGCCGCGCCGGCCATGTGCCAGGCCTTGCCCAGCTGCGCCTCGTGCCGCACCTGCCACAGACCACCGCTGCGCGTGCCGGCCAGCGCCAGGGCTTGCGCGGTGAACGGTGCATCCAGGCGCAGCACGGCAGCCACAGCAGCCGCAGCACCGAAGTTGCCAGCAGTGGCTGTGCTGTGCCACAGGCGGTAGTGCGAGGGGCCCAGCGAACGGCCGGTGCGTATCGTCACCTCGTAGCCGCTGACCACTGAAGCCAGCATGGCTGCGCCCGACGTGGACACCGGCGCCGCAGCCAACACCGCGGGCACCACCACGGGCCCGGGATGCAGGATGGAACTGCGGTGCACGTCGTCCATTTCCAGCGCGCTGCCCAGCGCGCCGTGATAGGCAGCAGCAGCCGCGGCATCGACGCGGTGGCCCGCCAGCGTGGGCACGCCGCCGGCACCCTGCAGGCGTAGCCAACGTGAAAACGCCAGCCCCTGCGCCGACAAAGCCCCCAGCGCCGCATTGCCCAGCCAGTCCAGCACGTGCAGCGCCGCCTTGTCGTGCAGCGAGGTTGCCGCTCGCACCTGTACCGCCGCTTCGGCCAGGCGCTGGACAGCCGTGGCAGCCGTCGCACTGGCAGCGGCACTGGCAGCGGCACTGGCAACAGTGGCGGCAGTGGCGGCAGTGGCGGCAGGACGTTCGGTTGAACTCATCGAGGGCTGTTCGGCAAGCCCGCAACAGCAGGCAATTGGGCACGAGGGCTGGCAAGTTGTACGGACATATTCTAGAGTCGGGACTGTCATGCCTGCAACGCCAACATCCGCCGCCGCCCGATGCCCGCCGAACCACCCCGGCCTCGCGCTGGCCCCCGCGGCGCAGCGTGGCGCAGCGTGTGGCCACGCTGGTGCGCGACGGCAACACGCTGCAGTTCGGCCTGGGCCAGCTGCAGGGCGCGGCGCTGGTAACGGTCGTCGCACACGCGCATTGCGACGACCTGCATCGCGACGACCTGCAGGCAGCGTGGCATACACTGCGCCGCACCTTGTGATTGACCCCCGATGACGCAGAAGAAAGTCCCTCGCTATCGCGCCATCGCCAACGAGTTGATGGCCTCGATCGTCAATCACAAGTACCCCGTCGGCAGCGCGCTACCGCCTGAAACCGAGTTGTGCGAGCAGCTTGAAGCCAGCCGCCACACCGTGCGCGAGGCCTTGCGCATCCTGGAGCTGAACGGGCTCATCGCACGCCGCCAGGGTTCGGGTTCAGAGGTCATTGCCGACACCCCGCCGGTGCGCTACCGGCAAACGGTGGACACCATCGAGGACCTGCTGCAGTACGGCAATGCCAGTCGGCTGGCGCTGCTTTCGACCGCAGAGGCGCCGGCCGAGGAACCGCTGGCAACGGCACTGAATTGCGCGCCGGGCACACCCTGCATCCTGCTGCGCGGCCTGCGCAGCGAGCGCCGGCGCGACGGCCAGGAAGGCCAGCCTTTCGCGTTTTCGAATATCCACATTCCGCCGCAGCCGGCGCGCCGGCGGGACAAGCTGCTGCAGGCGGCCACCGCGCTGCCCACCATGCTGGCTTCGCTGGACGCGCGCACGCTGGGCCGCATCGAGCAGACCTTCGAGGCCGTGGCACTGGACGCCGACACCGCGGCGCTGCTGCGCGTGAAGAAGGGTGCGCCGGCCTTGCGCGTGGCGCGCGGCTACTTCGACCGCAAAGGGCATTTGATCCTGCTGGCGGTGTCGTGGCACCGCGCCGACCTGTACCGCTATTCGACCGTGCTGCGGCACGAGTCGGCCTGAGGCGGCCCGAGCGACGCGCTTGCGCCAGCGCCAACAGGCGCCGGTCGGTCTTGCCAAGGTTCGGTCACGTCGGGTAGGATGCAAGTTGTACGGACAAGTTGTCAACCAACCTGCTCTCATCAGCTCCCTTGCCAACCGAAAAATTACCTGCGCGCAGCTGCCGCAAGGCCCCACGATGAACACCGATCTATCCAAACCGGGTCTGGTCGATGCACTGCGTGCAGTCGGCGGCAATGGCTGTGTTGTTGACGACGATGCCGCGCGGCAATTGGCCAGCCACGACATCTTTTTCGTTGCCGCTCGACCGCCTGAATTCGTCTTTCGGCCCGGCAGCGTGGCCGAGCTGGCCGCTGGCGTGGCGCGCATCGCCGCCGCAGGCCTGGCGCTGGCGCCGCGCGGCGGCGGCATGTCCTACACCGGCGGCTACCTGCCCGCCGCGCCGTTCGCCATGGTCGACGTCACCGGCCTGAATCGTGTGATCGAAGTCAACGCCGCCGACTTGTACGTCACGGTCGAAGCCGGCTGCACTTGGGCCCAGGTGCGCCAGGCGCTGGAAGGCAGCGGCCTGTGCACGCCGTACGGCGGTCCGCTGTCGGGCCTGCGCGCCACGGTAGGCGGCGCGCTGTCGCAGAACAGCATGTTCTTCGGCGCCGGGCAACACGGCAGCGCCGCCGAATCGGTGCTGGGGCTGCAAGTGGTGCTGGCCAGTGGTGAAGTGCTGACCACCGGCAGCGCGGCGATGAATGGCAACTCGGCCTTCTCACGCTGGGGCGGGCCTGATATGACCGGCCTGTTCCTGGGCGACACCGGCGCGCTCGGCATCAAGGCCGTGGCCACGTTGCGGCTGCTGCCGGTGCCGGCGGCGCAGGGTTTTGCTTCCTACGGCTTCCCAGGCATTGCCGACATGGTGGGTGCACAGGTGGCGCTGATGCGCGCGGGACTGGGCAGCGAGTGTTTCGGCATCGACGCCTACAAGGCCGTGAACTCGGCTCAGACCGGCAACAAGCTCGCGGCCGGCGTGAAGACGCTGAGGCAGATCGCGCGCTCGGGCACGTCGCTGGTAGCCGGCCTGAAGGCCGCAGCTGGCGTGGCCCTGGCCGGCACCAACTACCTGGCGGTGCATCCGTATTCCTTTCACCTGGCGCTGGACGGCGACTCGAAGGCCCACGTTGACGATCGACTGGCGCGCGTGGGCGCGATCGCCGCAGCCCACAACGGCACAGCGCAGCCGGCGTCGGTGCCGCAGATCCTGCGAGCGCAGCCCTTCCAGCCACTGCGTTCGGTGCTGGCGCACAACGGCGACCGCTGGGTGCCGGTGCACGGCATCGTGCCGCTATCGCGTGCACTGGAAACCGTGCAGGCCGTCGAGGCGCTGATTGCCGGCCACGCCGAGGCGATGCGCCAACACGGCGTCGTCTACTCGCCGCTCACCGCCAACACCGACCGGGCGTTTCTTTTCGAGCCCTGCTTCTACTGGCCCGACGCGATTTACCCGCTGCATGTCGACGTGCTGGGCGAAGCGACCACGGCGCCCTGGCGCAACCGGCCCGCCGCGCCCGAGGCTGCTGCGTTGGTGCAGCGCCTGTGGCAAGAAACGGCCGCCTGCCTGGACCGCTGCGGCGCCGTGCACTTCCAGATCGGTCGCGCTTACCCGTACTTGCCGCGCGTGGCCGAACCCTCCCGCGCGCTGCTGCAGGCGCTGAAGAACCAGCTCGATCCGCGCGGCTTGATGAACCCCGGCAGCCTGGGGCTGGCGGCGCCATCGGTAGGCACCGCGTGAACGACATCGCCGTCCACCGCCGTTTGAGCCAGGCCGGTGGTCTGCACTGGCACTACCGTGAAGCCGGCGCCCACCACGCCGGCGCGCCGTTGGTGCTGCTGCACCCCTCACCGCGCAGCTCGGCGATGTACGCGCCCTGGATGCAGGTGCTGGCCCAAGGCCGCCGTGTGCTGGCGCTGGACACGCCCGGCTACGGCGGCTCGGATGGCCTGGCGCAGGCCCCCAAGCACCTGGCGGACTACCTGCCCGCGCTGCACGCGGTGCTGCAGGCCGTCGCCCGGCAGCCCTGCGTGATTTATGGCTCGGCCACCGGCGCGCAACTGGGCATCGCCTACGCGCTGGCGCACCCGCAAGCCGTGGCCCATCTGGTGCTGGACAACGCAGCGCATTTCGACGACGCCGCGTGCGCCCAGATCGTCGACCGCTACTTTCCCGATCTGAGCCCGCTTGCCGACGGCAGCCATCTGGCCACCGCCTGGCAGATGTGCCAGCAGATGTTGGAGTTCTTTCCTTGGTTCGAAGCCGACGAGGCCCACCGCATCGCACCCGGCCCTGCAGCGCCTGCGGCCGTGCAGGCCGCGTTCACCGAATTGCTGGCCGCCGGGCCCGGCTACGCGGCGGCTTACCGCGCCGCTTTCGAACACGAGCGCGCTGCGCATGTCCAGGCCTTGATGGTGCCGACATCGCTGCTGCGCTGGCAAGGCTCGATCTTGCTGCAGCACATCGACAAGCTGCTGTCCTTTGACCTGCCAAGCAATGTGACGGTCATCGATATCCCGGCACCGCTGGCCGAACGACAGGCGGCCATGACGGCCTTGCTGCTGTC
>JBBQAI010000001.1:0-110811 GCA_038316205.1 Burkholderiales bacterium | reverse complement strand
CGTGGCCAGCGCGCGTTCGGCTGCGGCACCGGCGTTGGCGCGGTAGGCCGCCAGGCCGCGCGCCAGGCGCGGGCCGTCGCGCAGCCAGCCGGCCACAACGCCGGGGCGGGCGTCGCCCCACAGCGCGCGCAGCAGCATCTGCTGGCGCAGAGCTTCTTTGTCGGCTGCCTTGCTCACGGGAAGGTGGTCATGTGAACGTACTCAAGTGAACACGCACTCGGCCAGCGCAGCCTCGTCCAGCAGCACGGCCAGTTCGGGCAGCGCGGTGTCCCATTCGATCAGCGTCGGACGCGGCCCCAAGCGCTGTACGGCGTGGCGGAAGACCTGCCACACGGGGGCGTGCACGCGACTGCCGTGGTCGTCGATGACCAGGTCGCCGCTGTCGTCGTAGCCCGCCAGGTGCAACTCGCCGACAGCGGCCGGATGGATGGCGTCGACCCAGGCGCAAGCCGCCGCGACGGCCCGCGCCTCGTCGGCGTGTTCGTTCAGCGCATTGACGACCAGGTTGTTGACGTCCAGCAGCAGCCCACAGCCGCTGCGCTGGGCCAGCGCATTGAAGAAGGCCGGCTCGTCGAGGGTGTCGTCGGCCCAATGCAGATAGGCCGACAGGTTTTCCACCAGGATCGGTCGCCGCAGCCGTTCTTGCACGCGCTGCACATTGGCCACCAAGATGTCCAGCGCGCCCGGCGTAAAGGCCAGTGGCAACAGGTCGTTGCCGTGCACGATGGGCCCGCCGTTGCGGCGCGGGGCGCGGGCGAAGGATGCGTGGTCGCTGACGCGCACCGGCTGGATGCGCTGCACCAGCGCAGCCAGTTGTTCGAGGTGAGCGGCATCCACACCCGCTGCCGAACCCAGCGCCAAGCCGACGCCGTGCAGGCTGACCGGCCAGTGGCTGCGCGCCGCTTCCAGCACGCCCAGCGCCGCGCCGCCGTCGCCGAAGTAATTCTCTGAATGGACTTCGACGAAGGCCAGTGCCGGCGGCGCTGCCAGCAGGGCCACCACATGCGGCTGGCGCAGCCCTATGCCGGTGTGTTCAAGCATGGTCGGCTGAGGTGCTCGGTGCGGCGGCGTGGCGGCTTACTTCTTCATCTTGGCCTTGGCCTCTTCGGCCGTCATGCCCTTCATGTCCTTGCAGGTGCCCTTGGCGACGTACTTCCATTCGTCGGCACCCATCTCGGCCTTGGACTGGCCGGCACAGGAATGCGAGCCCGACAGGTTGGCGCAATCGTTGGCACCGGCCTTGGCGATGCCGAAGCACTTTTCCTTGGCGCCCTTGTCCTTGGACATGTCCTGGGCGGCCGCCTGGCCGACCAGGCCCATGGCGAAAACGGAAGCGAGGGCAGAGGCGATGCGTTGACGTTGGTTCATGTTGTGAAATCCTTGAACAGCGGGAAAGTTGGAGGGGGACTTGCTAACGCAAGCAGGCGGCTGACACCGGCTTGCAAAGAGGTAGTCGCCGTCAACCGGCGCACCTTACAAGCCGGCCGACGCCGGCTTTCAAGATTCAGCGCCGCCGCTGGCATGGAGATCGGCGGCGGTGCCCAGCGCGGTTTGCAAGGCCAGGCGCACGCCGGCCGTTTGCACCGCCAGCGGCAGAGTGGGTTGGCTGGCCCTGGCTCCCACTGGCTGGGCGGCCTGTTCGGGCAGCCAGGGCAAGTGCATGAAGCCAGCGCGCACGGCACGGTGGCGGCGCAGGCTGTGCATCAAGCCGTAGAACACGTGGTTGCAAACATAGGTGCCGGCGGTCTGCGACACGGCAGCCGGCAACCCCGCCTGCTGCAGCGCGGCCACGATGGCCTTGACGGGCAGCGTGGCGAAATAGGCGGCCGGGCCACCGGGCACGATGGCCACGTCGATGGGCTGCTGGCCGGCGTTGTCGGGGATGCGCCCGTCGTCCACGTTGATGGCCACACGCTCCACGGTGAAGCCGTCGCGGCCACCGGCCTGGCCCAGGGCCAGCACCAGCGTCGGGCGGACTTGCAGCAGCGCGGCGTCCAGTGCATCGCGCGCCACGCCGAAGACGCAGGGCAGTTGCAGCGCGTGAACCTGAGCCCGAAGGTTGCCGCCGACGATGGTTGCTCCGGCCAGCGCCTGTACGACTTCCCACGACGGGTTGACGGACTCGCCGCCGAAAGGCTCGAAGCCGGTGAGCAGGATGGAGGGGCGGCGCATCGGCGCGATTGTGCCGGCGGATTCCACGGCCAGCATCCGCGATCAGACCAGCCCGATGTCCTTGGCCCGCGCACCCGGGAAGACCTGGTCCAGCTGCGTCGGGCTCAGCCCGAACTGCCGGACCAGCAGGCCGCCCAGCACGCTGCGGTATTCGTTCAGGACCGGCAGGTCGCGGTTCTGAAACAAGGTCTTGGCTTCAAAGGACTGCTGCTCGCCGACCACCGCGCCTGACGCCAGGCCGCCGCCCAGCACCCAGTGCACGCTGCCGTGGCCGTGGTCGGTGCCACGGTTGCCGTTCTCGCGCGCGGTGCGGCCGAATTCGCTGATCACCACCACCACCGTGTTGCGCCAGGCGGCCTCGCCCAGTTCATCGGCGTAGGCGGCCAGGCCACGGCCCAACTCTTCGAAGCGCGAAGCCAGGTAGCCGGTGGCCGCGCCCTGCCCGACGTGGGTGTCCCAGCCGCCGACATCGACGAAGCCCAGCGCATAGCGTTCGCGCATCAGGCGGGCCATGCGCCGCGCTTCCAGCTCGAAACCCTTGGCGTTGATGGCGCCCCGGTTGGCCGAGACTTGTTCGCCGGCCATGCCAGCGGCCGTACCAGCCACCGCACCAGCGGCCATCGCGGGGCCGGCGATTTCGCGCGCCGCGTCTTGCCGCACTTCGAAGGCACCGGCGACGCGGTCTTGCAGCGGGTGGTCGCGGTACATGCCGGCCAGCGCGGCGCGCAGCTTCTCGTCGCCGGCCTTCGGCTCGACTTTCAGCGACAAATTGGCCACGCCCAGTTCGCCGCGCAGCACCAGCGGCAGCTGGTCGGTGAAGGCAATGGCGTCACTGCCGGCCACGCTGCCCGGCGCACCGTGCATCAAGCCGGCCAGGCGGTTGAGGAAGCCCGAACCGAAGTCGCGCCGGCCGGTCAGTGCCTGGCCCAATTCGATGCTGTCCTGCGTTTCGAAATGGCTGCGCGTCAGGTCATCGGTGCCGGCGAAAGGCACGAAACTGACCTGGCGTTTGGCCACCAGCGGCATCAAGCTGGCCTGCAGCGCGGGGTGCAGGCCCCAGTCGTTGTTCAGCGGCAGCGGGCCGACACTGGCACCGCTGCCGGGCTTGTCGGCCGCTGCCGGGGTCGCCACCACGGCAATGTTGGGCCGTACCTCGCGGTAGTAGCTGCCCTGGCTGGCGGCAGGCACCAGCAAGCTCAAAGCGTCGTAGCCGCCGCGCAGGAAAACCATCAGGAAACGCGGGCTGCCGGCCGGTGCGGCCAGCAGGCGGCCGGATGCCGTCAAGCCCGTGGCGGCCATGGCACCCAGGGCACCGTCTTGCAGCAGTTGGCGTCTTTGCATGGTGATCCTTTCTTGCCTTTTTCGATCGGCGCCTAGCAATACATGAACTCGGGCGACGACAGGTACAGCGTGTTCCAGTCCTGCGGCGTGGCGGCGTTGTCCAGCGCCAGCCGCGTGGCGGGTGCTAGCTGCGCGCGCAGCAACTGCCAGTAAAGCGGCCGCGCCAATTGCGGAAAGGCCGGCTGTTCGGGCTGCTGCGCCGGGTCTTCGCCCTTGAACAAACCGGCGTTGCTGCTGGCGATGGTGCGCGCGATGTCCAGCCTCACCGCGAGCTGGCCCGAGCCCGTCCAGGCGGCCATCGTGTCGGGGTAGCCGTCGGGCGTCTGGCGGTTGTACAGACCCTGGCCCATGCGGTTCAGCCAGCTTTGCATGGGCTGCGTGTTCAGCACCACGCGGTCACCGTAAGCGGCACGCACGGCGGACACGACGAAGTGCATCGGGTCTTTGAACTTGGCCGTCGCTGCCGCTGCAGAGGCGGTGAATTCGGGCGCGCGCAGCAGCACGGCCAGCACCTCGGCAATGTTGCCGTCGTGGCGCTGCCAGGCCGCCACCATCGCGGCCATCACGGCCGGCGGCGGCTCGTCGGCCAGCAGGTGGCGGGCCAGCTTGCGGCTGACGAAAGCAGCGGTGGAAGGGTGGCGGGCCAGCAGGTCCAGCACCTGATCCAGTTCAGCAGCGCCCCGGCCTTTGATGGGCTGACCCAGCACGGTCTTGTCGCCAAAGTCATGTCGCGCCGGGTTGAATTCGTAGGCCCCACTGCGCAGATAGAGCCCGGTCTGCTCGCGCTTCACATTCGGCGTCTTGTCGGTGAAGTTCACGCCGTGTCCGGTCAACACGCGGGCCAGTTCCTGCACGTCGCGTTGGCTGTAACCGCCGTCCACGCCCAGGGTGTGCAACTCCAGCAGCTCGCGGCCCAGGTTCTCGTTGATGCGGTTGGCGGCGTTCTGTTCGTTGTCCAGGTAACGCAACATGGCCGGGTGCCGCGTGGCAGCACCCAGCAGGTCACGGAAGCGGCCCAGCGCGTGCGGGCGCAGCGCCTGCTCTTCGTAGTCACCCAGCAGCACGCGGATGTTGGACTTGTACTGGTGGACGTTGAAGTGGTTGAACCAGAACCACTGCATCTGTTCCAGCAACTGGTTCGGCGAGTACAGCGCGCGCAACAGGTAGCGGTGCGCAGCCTCGCGGCTGGTGCGGTTCAACGCGGCTTGGTAAGCGTCCTGACCGGCCTTGCGCTCGGCCTCGGTCGGCAGGGCTTCGGCCGCTTTGCGGGCGGCGTCCATCTCGCTCCACAGGGCCAGCGGCGGGCGCTGCTGGATGCGCAGCGCGGCGATCTGTGCCTGCGCTGCCGCAGGCAGCGGGCCCACCGCCGCGCGCAGTTGTTGGCTGATGTAGCCGTCAGCGCCCAGGCGCTGTACGCGCTCGACTTCGGCGTCGGTGGCGCCCCAGCTCAGGCGGTTGGCCAGGCGGTAGGCGGTGGCAGGGCTCACGCGGTCAGGCGCTGGCGCCGCAGTGCCAGCGCCAACGCCAGTGACCGTGCCCGCACAGCCGGCCAAACCCGCAGCCGCCCAGGCGGCCAGGCCCATCAACCCGCGGCGTTGCAGACCCTGCGTTTCAAGCACCGTAGCCGCCGCCGCCAGGCGTCTCGATGACGAAAACATCACCGACAGCCATCTCGGCGCTGCCGATGTGGGCCAGCGTCTCACGGCGGCCATCGGCCCGTTCGATGCGGTTGATGCCCAAAGCGCCCGGCTGGCCGCCGGCCATGCCGAAAGCCGGCACGACGCGGCCGTTGGAAAGGATGGATGCGGTCATCGCTTCCAGAAAACGCACACGGCGCACGCCGCCATCGCCACCATGCCAATGCCCGGTGCCACCCGAACCGGCACGGATTTCGTAGCTGTCCAGGCGCACCGGGAAACGGAATTCCAGCACCTCGGGGTCGGTCAAGCGCGAGTTCGTCATGTGGGTCTGGACCACGCTGGTGCCGTTAAAGCCAGGACCAGCACCCGACCCACCGCTGATGGTTTCGTAGTACTGATAAGCGTCGTTGCCGAAGGTGAAGTTGTTCATCGTGCACTGACCAGCGGCCATCACGCCTAAGGCGCCGTAGAGCGCATTGGTCACGCAGGTCGACGTTTCCACATTGCCCGCCACCACGGCCGCCGGTGCGTGCGGGTTCAGCATGCAGCCTTCGGGCACGACCACGTTCAGCGGCTTCAGGCAACCGGCGTTCAGCGGGATGTCGTCGTCCACCAGCGTGCGGAAAACATAGAGCACGGCGGCCATCGTCACCGCCGTGGGCGCGTTGAAGTTGTTGGGCAATTGCGCGCTGGTGCCGGTGAAGTCGATGGTCGCGGCGCGGGCTGGCGCGTCGACGGTGACCTTCACGCAAATTTGCGCGCCGTTGTCCAGCGCCAGCGTGTAGGCACCGTCCGGCCCCAGCGCCGGGCCGTCCCAAGCGGGGCCAGCCTCCTTGGGGGGTGGCGAGCCAACCGGCGAGCCTGGAGGCCGAAGTTTCAGCGCGGTGATCACTCGGCGCACGCTCTCTTCGGCGTTGTCCTGCACGTGCTGCATGTAAGCCGCCACCGTGGCGCGGCCGAATTGCGCGACCATCGCGCGCAATTCCTGCACGCCCTTTTCATTGGCCGCAATTTGTGCGCGCAAATCGGCGATGGTCTGCTGCGGGTTGCGTGCAGGCCATTCGCCGGACTGCAATTGCGCCAGCAATTCGGCCTCGCGCAGCGTGCCGCCACGCACCAGCAGGAAGTTGTCGAAGAGCACACCCTCTTCGGCGATGGTCTTGCTGAACGGCGGCATCGAACCCGGCGTGCTGCCGCCGATGTCGGCGTGGTGACCCCGGCTGGCGACGTAGAAGCTGGGGTGCGCATCGGCGGCGTCCAGATAAACGGGCGTGACCACGGTCACGTCGGGCAAGTGGGTGCCGCCGTGATAAGGGTCGTTCAGCACGTAGACATCGCCGGCCTGCATCTGCGGGTTGCGCGCGATGACCGTCTTGATGCTTTCGCTCATGCTGCCCAGGTGCACCGGCATGTGCGGTGCGTTGGCGATGAGTTCACCGGCCGCGTTGAACAGGGCGCAGCTAAAGTCCAGCCGCTCCTTGATGTTCACGCGGTAGGCCGTGTTCTGCAGCCGCTGGCCCATCTGCTCGGCGATGTTCATGAAGAGGTTGTTGAAGACCTCCAGCATCACCGGGTCGGCGTCGGTGCCGATGGCGTGTTGCGTGGCGCGTGGCACCACGCGCTGCAATTCGAAAGCGTCGCCGGCCGTCAACGTGGCCTGCCAGCCGGGTTCGACCACCGTGGTGGCGTTCTGTTCGGCGATGACGGCCGGCCCCGCGATGACGGCACCCGGCCGCAGCGAGGCGCGCAGGAAAAGCCCCGCGTCCAGCCAGCTACCGCTGTGCATGCGCACCAGGGCATCGGGTTGCGCGACGTGAGCCTGCGCTGGCTCACCGACCGCCGCCTCCGCGTGGCTTTCACCCGCGCCGACCGCCTCGACAGACACCGCTTCGATGACCAGCGGCCGGCCGTACATCAGAAAGGCGAAGCGCTGGCGGTAGCCGACTTCGAAAGCCTGCTGGATGTCGTTGATCGCGCCGAAAGGCACTTGCAGCGCCGTGTCGGTGCCCTGGTAGCGCACGTGGATGTGGCGGCGCACGGTGATGGCCGCTCGGGCCACACCCTGCTCGGCCACTTCCGCGCTGGCGGCGTCAGCCAGCGCGCTGAGTTGGCTTTCTGCGGCAGCGAGTCCTTCAACATCCAGCGGCCGTTCGACACTGGCTTCGCGCATCGCAATCTGGTCGGCCAGACCCATGCCGTAAGCGCTGAGCACGCCGGCCAGCGGGTGCACGAAAACGCGCGTCATGCCCAGTGCGTCAGCCACGCCGCAGGCGTGCTGCCCGCCCGCGCCGCCGAAGCATTGCAGCGCGTACTGCGTGACGTCGTAGCCGCGCGCCACGCTGATGCGCTTGATGGCATTGGCCATGTTCTGCACGGCAATCTGCAGATAGCCTTCGGCCAGGGTTTCCGGCGTGGCCGGCCGGCTCGTCGCGGCTTGCACGCGCGCCGCCAGTTCGGTGAACTTCAGGCGCACGCCGCCCGCGTCCAGCGCCTCGTCGCCAGCCGGGCCGAAGACCTGGGGGAAGTAGGCCGGCTGTATCTTGCCCAGCAGCACATTGGCGTCGGTGGTGGCCAAGGGTCCGCCGCGCCGGTAGCTGGCCGGGCCGGGGTTGGCGCCGGCGCTCTCGGGCCCGACGCGCAGACGCGCACCATCGAAACCCAGGATGGAGCCGCCGCCCGCCGCCACGGTGTGGATGCTCATCATCGGTGCACGCATGCGCACGCCAGCCACCTGCGTTTCGAAGGCGCGTTCGAATTCGCCGGCGTAATGGCTGACGTCGGTGCTGGTGCCGCCCATATCGAAGCCAATGACCTTCTCGAACCCCGCCGCCACCGCCGTTCGCACCATGCCGACGATGCCGCCGGCCGGGCCGCTCAGAATAGCGTCCTTGCCCTGGAAGTGATGGGCCTCGGTCAGGCCGCCGCTGCTCTGCATGAAGAACAGGCGCACGCCGGGCATCTGGCTGGCCACGCGGTCCACGTAGCGGCGCAGGATGGGCGACAGATAGGCATCCACCACCGTGGTGTCGCCACGCGACACCAGCTTCATCAGCGGGCTCACCTCGTGCGACACGCTGACCTGCGTGAACCCGAGTTCGCGTGCGATGCGCGCCGCCGCCGCCTCGTGCGCCGTGTAGCGGTAGCCGTGCAGGAAAACGATCGCGCAGGCGCGGATGCCGGCGTCATGCGCCGCCCACAAGCGCTCACGCAAATGCAACTCGTCCAGCGGGGTCAGCACCTCGCCCTGCGCGCTGACGCGCTCTTGCGCCTGCACCACGCGCTCGTAGAGCATTTCCGGCAGCACGATGTGGCGCTCAAACAGCTTGGGCCGCGCCTGGTAGGCGATGCGCAGCGCGTCGCGAAAACCCTGCGTGGTGACCAGCAGGGTGCGGTCGCCTTTGCGTTCCAGCAGCGCGTTGGTGGCCACCGTGGTGCCCATCTTCACGCAGTCCACCTGCTCGGGGGTAATGACCTCATCCGCTTTCAACTGAAGCAAGCGGCGTATGCCCTCGACCGCCGCGTCCCCGTACTGCTCGGGGTTCTCGGACAGCAGTTTCAGCGTGCGCAAGCCGCCGTCGGGCGCGCGGCCGACGATGTCGGTGAAGGTGCCGCCGCGGTCTATCCAGAACTGCCAGCGGGGGTGGTGAAACTGAATGCCAGCGGCCATGATCGCAAGTCCTCGTGCGGGGAAGCCCCGGGCCGACGAGCCACGGGCGCGGCCTATGCTAGCTGGCCACCTCATCTTCCTACGGAGCACCCATGCCCCTACACCGCCGCCTGCTGCTGACCGCCACGCTGTCAGCCCTGTTCGCCTTGCCTGCCGCCGCGCAAGCCCAGACCAAATGGGACCTGCCCGCCGCCTACTCACCCACCAACTTCCACAGCATCAACCTGGCTGAATTTGCCGCCGATGTCGACAAGGCCACGGCCGGCAAATTGAAGATCACGGTGCACCCGAACGCCTCGCTGTTCAAGGCCAACGAGATCAAGCGCGCCGTGCAGGGCGGGCAGGCGCAGATCGGCGAGGTGCTGATCAGCAACTTCAGCAATGAATGGCTGCTCTATGGTGCCGACGCACTGCCCTTCCTGGCCGACAGCTATGACGAAGCCGTGAAGATGTGGAAAGTGCAAAAGCCGCTCTTCGACAAGAAGCTGGGCGAGCAAGGAATGATGGCGCTCTACGCCGTGCCTTGGCCGCCGCAGGGCATCTACGTGAAGAAGCCCATCGCCAGCGCGGCCGACCTGAAGGGCGTGAAGTGGCGCGCCTACAACCCGCAAACCTCGCGCATCGCCGAACTGGTGGGCGCGCAACCGGTCACCGTGCAGGCGGCTGAGTTGTCGCAAGCGCTCGCCACCGGCGTGGTCGAGTCCTACATGTCCAGCGGCGCTACCGGCGTGGACACCAAGACCTACGAAAACCTGAAGTACTGGTACGACACCCAGGCCTGGTTGCCGAAGAACGTGGTGTTGGTCAACAAGGCCGCCTTCGACGCGCTGGACAAGCCTACGCAGGCCGCGCTGCTGAAGGCCGCTGCCGACGCCGAAGTGCGTGGCCTGGCCGCCAGCAAAAAGGTCAATACCGAAAGCCTGGAAAAGCTGAAAGCGAACGGCATGCAGATCCTGCAGCCCAGCCCGCAGTTGAAGTCCGACATGAAGAAGGTCGGCGACACCATGCTGAAGGAATGGCTGGACAAGGCCGGGCCTGAAGGCAAGCAGCTGGTTGATGCATTCTTGAAATAGGCGCAGCGCCGTGCGACGTGCGCTGAACGCGCTGTATGACGGCGCGGCCTGGCTGGCTGCGCTGTGCATGGTGGCGCTGCTGGTGATGGTGCTGCTGTCGGTGCTGGGCCGGCAGTTGCACTTCAATGTGCCGGGCACCGATGCCTACGCCGGCTACTTCATGGCAGGCGCCGGTTTCCTGGCGCTGGCCCACACGTTGAAGCGCGGCGAACACATCCGAGTGACGCTGTTGCTGTCTGCGTTGCACGGCCCAGCCAAGCGGGCTGTCGAAATCTGGGCGCTGTTCGCGGCCAGCGCACTGGCGCTGCTGAGCGCCTATTACAGCGGCCGTCTGGCCTGGCAATCACACAGCTTCAACGATGTTTCCACCGGCAACGACGCCACGCCGCTGTGGCTGCCGCAGTTGAGCATGGCCATCGGCACCGCCATCCTGGCAGTTGCCTTCATTGACGAGTTGATCCTGGAAATTCGCGGCCAGCGCGTGGCCTTTCAAACCGATGGAGCACTGCACAACGAATGAGTGACCTGACCATCACCGCGTTGCTGATCGCCACGCTGTTTCTGATCCTGGGCAGTGGCGTGTGGATCGGCCTGACGCTGTCGGGCGTGGCCTGGATCGCCATGCAACTGTTCAGCAGCCGGCCGGCTGGTGACGCGATGGCCGTGACCATCTGGGGCAGTTCATCGAGTTGGACTTTGACCGCGCTGCCGCTCTTTGTGTGGATGGGCGAAATCCTGTTCCGCACGCGCCTCAGCCAAGACATGTTCCGCGGCCTGGCGCCGTGGATGCAAGGCCTGCCGGGGCGCTTGCTCCATGTCAACGTGGTGGGCTGCGCCATCTTCGCGGCGGTGTCGGGCAGCAGCGCGGCCACTTGCGCCACCATCGGCAAGATGAGCCTGCCAGAGCTGAAGCAGCGCGGCTATCCCGACGGCATCAGCATCGGCAGCCTGGCTGGCGCCGGCACGCTGGGCCTGCTGATCCCGCCCAGCATCATCATGATCGTCTACGGCGTCAGCGCAGAGGTCTCGATCGCGCAGTTGTTCATCGCCGGCGTGTTGCCGGGCGTGATGTTGGCGGCGCTGTTTTCGGGCTATCTCATGTTCTGGGCGTTGCGCAACCCGACGCTGGTGCCGCCGGCCGATGCGGCCATGACTTTCGCGGAAAAGCTGCGCGAATCGCGCCACTTGATGCCGGTGGTGCTGCTGATCGCGGCGGTGCTGGGCAGCATTTACGCCGGCATTGCGACAGCCACCGAAGCGGCCGCCGTGGGCGTGGTCGGCTCGCTGGCCATCTCGGCGGTGCAGGGCTCGCTGACCTGGGCCACCTTGCGCGATTCCCTGCTGGGCGGCACGCGCCTGTATTGCATGATTGCGATGATCCTCGCCGGTGCGGCTTTTCTGACGCTGAGCATGGGCTACATCGGCCTGCCGCGCCACCTGGCCGAGTGGATCGCCACGCTGGGCTTGACGCAGTTCCAGCTGCTGGCGGTGCTGATGCTGTTCTACGTCGTGCTGGGCTGCTTTCTGGACGGTATCAGCATGGTGGTGCTGACCATGGGCGTCATCCTGCCCACGGTGCAGATGGCCGGCATCGACCCCATCTGGTTCGGCATCTACATCGTGTTGGTGGTGGAGATGGCGCAGATCACACCGCCAGTGGGTTTCAACCTGTTCGTGCTGCAGGGCATGACGGGCCGCGAGATCGGCTGGATCGCCAAGGTCACGCTTCCTTTCTTTCTCTTGATGATCGCGGCCGTGGCGCTGATCTACTTCGTGCCCGGCATCGTCACCTTCCTGCCGCAGCAGATGAATAGCGCCACCTAGCTGGACTTGTTCCGGCCTTTGCCGGCCGGCATCACCGCCAACATGGCATCCAAACCGTCAGGGACCGGCGCAACCGCACCAGCCCGTGGCGAACGCGTTTGCTTTTGAAGGTGGTCCCCATGTCCGATCTCTCCGATCTCTCCGCACTCTCAGGCTCCTCGGGCCCGCTCGAGCTGGCCCCAAAAGGTCTGCCAACCGACACCACGACATCGGCCTGGCCCACGCCCCACCTGTCTGGCTACCCGGAAGCCACGCCGCTGGACCCGGCGCCCCTGGTGGAACTCGAAGGCCTGAACGGGCGCGTCATCGAAGGTCAGTTGACGCACTTCAACCCCGCGCAAGGCGTGCTGCAGCTGCGATTGAATTCAACGCGCAAGCCGATGGAATTGCGGCTGGACCAGTTCCGCCGTCTGCGCCTGAAAGCCGTGCTGCGGCCCACGCCCGCAGCCGACGCGCGCGACCTGGCCGCTGAACGGCCGCTGGTGCCTTTCTGCATCGCCTTCAAGGGCACCACCGCTTGGCAGGGCATGACGGTGGGCCACAGCGAAACGCCGTGGGGCGTGTTCCTTTTCGAGCCCGAGGACGCCGACGGCGCGGTGCGCCGCTGGTTCGTGCCGCGCGTGGCCTACACGCAGGCCGAGATCGGCCACCTGCTGGGTCAAACGTTGATGGACCAGCAGTCGCTGACCCCCGACCAACTGCACGCCGTGCTGGCCGAACAGGAAGCGATGCGCGGGCGCAAGCTGGGCGACGTGATGCTGCTGCGCCAGTTGATCACGCCCGAAGACTTGGCGCAGGCCATCGCCCACCAGGCCAAGATGCCGATGGTGCGCATCGGCGAAGCGCTGACCGCTTTGGGCTTCATCAGCGACGAGCAACTGGAAGAAGCGCTGGTGCAGCAGCGCAGCGACCGCAGCGTGCCGCTGGGCGAACTGCTGGTGCGCAAGGGCTACGTCTCGCGCTCGGAACTGCAGACCGCGCTGGCCCGCAAGATGGGCTACCCGATGGTGGATGTGCTGCAGTTTCCGGCCGACGCCGAGGCCGTGGCGCGGCTGCCTTACCCGATCGCCAGCCGCGTGCCGGCCCTGCCGCTGATGATGCGCGCCGGCCGCCTGGTGGTGGCCGTGGAAGACCCGGGCAACCGCGCCAAGCTGGACGAAATTGAATTCGCCGCGCAGTGCAAAGTGGTGCCGGTGCTGGGTGCCGCAGGCACTTTGCTGGGCGCCATCGACCGCGCGTACGAGAAGGTGGGCGCAGCCCAGTTCACGCAGCGCCAGTTCGACGACCCGGCGGCGCCCATCGAGTTCGAAAAAGATGACACCAGCGCGCTGCTGGCCTCGATGGAAAAGGTTGAGCCGACGACCACCGAAGTCTCGGAAGAAGCCATCGCACAAAGCGACAACACGCTGGTGCGACTGATCAATTCGATGATCCTGGAAGCCCACACGCAGGCTGTGTCGGACATCCACATCGAATGTGCGGCGGGCCGCGAAAAGGTGCGCATCCGCTTCCGCAAGGACGGGCAATTGCGGCTTTATCTGGAGCTGCCGACGACTTACCGCAATGCCATCCTGTCGCGGCTGAAGATCATGGCCGACCTGGACATCAGCGAGCATCGCAAGCCGCAAGACGGCAAGATCAATTTCGCCAAGTTCGTGCAAGGCGTGCAGCTGGAATTGCGCGTCGCGACCATACCCACGCACAGCAACCTCGAAGACGCCGTCATCCGCCTGCTGGCCAGCAACAAGCCCATCCCGCTGGACAAGCTGGGGCTATCGCCAGACAACCTGGAGCGCTTCCAGGCGGCGGCCGCGCGGCCCTACGGCCTGCTGCTGTGCGTGGGCCCAACCGGCTCGGGCAAGACCACCACGCTGCACTCGGTGCTGGCCAGCATCAACCAGCCCGAACGCAAGATCTGGACGGCCGAAGATCCCATCGAAATCACCCAGACCGGACTGCGCCAGGTACAGGTCAACCCGCGCATCGACTGGACCTTCGCCAAGGCGCTCCGCGCCTTCCTGCGCGCCGACCCCGACGTGATCATGGTCGGCGAAATCCGCGACGAGGAAACCGCGCAGGTGGCCATCGAGGCCTCACTCACCGGCCACCTGGTGTTAAGCACCCTGCACACCAACAGCGCACCCGAAACCGTGACCCGCCTGCTGGACATGGGCATGGACCCCTTCAACTTCGCCGATGCCTTGCTGGGCGTGCTGGCACAGCGCCTGGTGCGGCGGCTGTGCCACGAATGCCGCGTGGCCCGCGAGGCCAGCCCCGAAGACGAAGAAGAGCTGCTGCACGACTACCTGCACGTGTTGCAAGACGTGCCCGACGCGCCGCAGGCCGACGCCGTGCTGGCCGACTGGCGCAGCCGTTTCGGCGTGCAAGACAGCAAGAACGGCAGCGACAAGGGCTGCCTGACGCTGTACCGCTCGGTGGGCTGCAAGGCCTGCAACGAAACCGGCTTCCGGGGCCGCGCCGGCATCCACGAACTGATGACGGTGTCGCGCGGTTTGCGCCACCTGATCCAGACCGGCAAACGCTCAGACGAATTGCGGCACCAGGCCCTGACCGAAGGCATGCGCACGCTGCGCCAGGACGGCATCGAGAAGGTGCTGGCGGGGGTTACGACCATCGGGGAAGTGCGGGCCAATTCCTGAGCCCTGACCGAGGCGGTTCTACGCCCGTGCAACACCGGGCCGCCGCGTGAACTACACCCCGGATTCGCGAGTGCGCGGGTCTTGAGTCCGGCTGCGCCCGGCCGAAGACAGAGCATGCCCGGGTCGCTTTTGCAGCGCCCGGTTCCACCGCCCGCGTAGATTAGGAGTCCTTCGATGAACCCCCACACTTTGCTGCGCACCCTCGGTGCCCTCGCCTGCCTGGCCGCCTCCGGCCCTGCCCTTTCGGGCGGCACCGTCGTCGGCCAGAAAATCGACAACGGCCTGGGCGATTTGCCGCATTACTCGAAATGGCTGGATGCCAGCGGCCGTGACCCGATGCATGCCGCCATACCCGGCGAATCGCTGGACGACGGCTTGGGCACGCTGCCGCATTACGCGCTGTGGAAAGACCGCACCGGCAAGGACCCGATGGGCTTGGGCGAGAGCGTGAAGGTCAGTTCCGCGCGCTAGTCACCCTGGGCTATCGTCGCGGCGCATGAAAGCCCGCGGCGTCCATCTTCAATACAGCTTTCAGCCTGAAGGGCAGCGCGGCGCCGTCGTTCAGAACCCGTTGTTCGATTTGCTGCAGGCGGTGCACGAACACGGCTCCATCCAGCGCGCGGCCACGGCCACGGGCGCTTCTTACCGGCACGTGTGGGGCGCACTCAAGCACTGGCAAACGGTGCTGGGCGAACCCCTCGTTAGCTGGAGCCAGGGCCACCCCGCCCGCCTGACGCCCTTTGCCGAGCGTCTGCTGTGGGCCGAGACCCACGCCCGGGCGCGCATGACGCCGCACATCGAAGCGCTGCGTGCCGACCTGGAACGCGTGCTGGCCGAGGCGCTGGACGGCAGCCAGCAGGTGTTGACGGTCTACGCCAGCCACGACCTGGCCCTGCCCGCGCTGCGCGAGACCGCGCGCGATGCCGAACGCCTGCACATCGACCTGCGCTTCACCGGCAGCATCGACGCGCTGCGCGCGCTGGCTGACGGCCGCTGCGCCGTGGCCGGCTTCCACGTGCCGCCACTGACCGAAGGCGCGGCGCTGTTCGCAGAAAGCCTGAAGCCGCTGCTGAAGCCGGGGCGCCACAAGTTGATCGGCTGCACCCGGCGCACGCAAGGCCTGGTGGTGCCGGCCGGCAACCCGCTGGGGCTGCGCAGCCTGGCCGACGTGGCCGCGCAGCGCGCGCGCTTCGCGCAGCGCCAGGCGGGCTCGGCCACGCGCCTGCTGACCAGCCACCTGCTGGCGCAGGCCGCGATCGACCCGGTGCGCTTGGTGGTGGTGCGCACCGAAGACAGCCACACGGCCATCGCCGCCGCCGTGGCCAGCGGCTTGGCCGACACCGGCATCGCCATCGAAGCCGCCGCCTGCGGCTACGGCCTTGACTTCTTGCCGCTGGCCGAAGACGACTACTTCCTGGTCTGCCTGGCCGACGCGCTGGAACTGCCCGCCGTGCAAGCCCTGCGCCGCGCGCTGCACGACCCCGCCTGGCAGCAGGCCGTCAGTGCCCTGCCCGGCTACAGCCTGGCCCTGCCCGGTGAAGTGCTGTCGCTGACCCGCGCGCTGCCGTGGTGGACCTTCCGAAAACCCAAATCGGCGCCCAGCCAATGAAAAGGCCGGCCTGTAGCACAGCCATGTAGCACCTATGCAATTTTGTTCATAGGTGTTTGTGGCAGAGCGACGAACGGGGGTGTGGTGCCTAGGATGCGAGGTTGGCATCACCAGGAGTACACCCGCATGTCTACCCTCACCCTCACCCTCTCGGTCAATGGCAAGACCACCACGCGCACCATCGAGCCGCAAATGCTGCTGGTGCAGTTCATCCGCGAAACCCTGCAACTCACCGGCACCCACGTGGGTTGCGACACCGGACAGTGCGGCGCCTGCACCGTGCACCTGAATGGCAAGGCCGTGAAAAGCTGTTCGATGCTGGCCATGCAAGCCGCCGGCGCCGAGCTGACAACCATTGAAGGCGTGGCCGCCAAAGACGGCACGATGCACCCGATGCAGACCGCCTTCAACGACTGCCACGGCCTGCAATGCGGCTTCTGCACACCCGGCATGGTGATGAGCAGCATCGACCTGGTGCAGCACCACGACTGCAGCAGCGAAGCCAAGATCCGCGAAGCGCTGGAAGGCAATATGTGCCGCTGCACGGGCTACCAGAACATCGTCAAGGCGGTCCAACAGGGCGCCGCCGCCATGAAGGCCTGATTTTCAAAATTGAGGTAACGACCATGACCGCACGACCCGGATTCATCGGCCAAAGCGTGAAGCGCCGCGAAGACGCGCGCTTTCTCACCGGCAACGGCCAGTACACCGACGACATCACGCTGCACGGCCAGACCTACGGCCACTTCCTGCGCAGCCCGCATGCCCACGCCACCATCAAGAGCCTGAACGTGGCCGCCGCCGAAGCGGCGCCAGGCGTGCTGGGCGTCTTCACCGGCGAGCACTTCAAGGCCGTCGGCGGCCTGCCCTGCGGCTGGCTGATCAACAACATCGACGGCACGCCGATGAAGGAGCCGAAGCACCCGGTTTTGGCCGACGGCAAGGTGCGCTACGTCGGCGACCGCGTGGCACTGATCGTGGCCGAAACGCAGGAACAAGCCCGCGCCGCGGCCAACCTGATCGAGGTGGACTACGAGGTGCTGCCGGCCGTCATCGACATCGGCAACATCACCGGTAGCGGCGCCAGCGTGCACACCGAAGCGCCCGACAACCGCTGCTTCCAGTGGCAGATCGGCGACGCGGCCGGTGTGGCCGAAGCGTTCAAAAGCGCGGCCCACGTCACCACGCTGACCTTCCGCAACAACCGCCTCGTGCCCAACGCCATCGAACCGCGTGCGGCCAACGCGCACTGGAACCCGAGCAGCGACGAATACACGCTTTACGTGGCCAACCAGAACCCGCACGTCGAACGGCTGCTGATGTGCGCTTTCGTGCTGGGCATCCCCGAGCACAAGATGCGCGTGGTGGCACCCGACGTGGGCGGCGGCTTCGGCAGCAAGATCTTTTTGTACGGCGAAGAAACCGCGCTCGTTTGGGCGAGCAAACAGGTGCGCCGGCCCATCAAATGGACGGCCGACCGCAGCGAGGCCTTCTTATCAGATGCCCACGGCCGCGACCACCTGACCACCGCCAAGCTGGGCCTGGACAAAGACGGCAAGTTCTTGGCCTTCCAAGTCGACACCACCGCCAATTTGGGCGCTTACCTCAGCACGTTTGGCAGCGCCGTGCCGACCATCCTGTACGCCACGCTGCTGGCCGGGCAGTACGCCACGCCCAAGATCGTGGCCACGGTGACCTCGGTGTTCACCAACACCAGCCCGGTGGACGCCTACCGCGGCGCGGGCCGACCCGAAGCCACGTACACGGTCGAACGCATGGTCGAAACCGCCGCGCGTGAACTGGGTCTGGACCCGGCCGAATTGCGCCGCCGCAACTTCATCACCACCTTCCCGTATGCCACGCCGGTGGGCTTGACCTACGACACCGGCGACTACGAAGCGACGATGAGCCGCGCGATTGAGTTGGCCGACGTGGCGGGCTTCGAAGCCCGCAAGGCCGCATCGGCCGCCAAGGGCATGAAACGCGGTTTGGGCTACAGCGCCTACATCGAAGCCTGCGGCATTGCGCCGTCTTCGGTGGCCGGGGCACTGGGTGCGCGGGCTGGCCTGTTCGAAGCCGGTGAAGTGCGCGTGCACCCGACCGGCAAGGTCACCGTTTTCACCGGCAGCCACAGCCACGGCCAGGGCCATGAGACCACCTTCGCGCAGGTGGTGGCCGACAAGCTGGGCATTCCGCTGGACGACATCGTCATCGAACACGGCGACACCGGCAAGGTGCTGTTCGGCATGGGCACCTACGGCAGCCGTTCGCTGGCCGTGGGCGGCACCGCCATCGTCAAGGCGCTGGACAAGGTCATCGCCAAAGGCAAGAAAATCGCCGCCCACCTGATGGAAGCGGCCGACGCCGATGTGGTCTTCGAGAACGGCGTGTTCTCCGTCGCCGGCACCGACAAGAGCGTGCCCTTTGCCAGCGTCAGCCTGACGGCCTACGTGCCGCACAACTTCCCGCACGACAAGCTGGAACCCGGCCTGAACGAGAACGCCTTCTACGACCCCAGCAACTTCACCTACCCGGCCGGCACCTACATCTGCGAGGTGGAAATCGACCCGCAAACCGGCTTGGTGCGGGTCGACCGCTTCACCGCCTGCGATGACTTCGGCAACGTCATCAACCCGATGATCGTCGAAGGCCAGGTACACGGCGGCGTGGCCCAAGGCTTGGGCCAGGCATTGCGCGAAGACTGCGTCTACGACCCCGACAGCGGCCAGTTGCTGACCGGCAGCTACATGGACTACGCCATGCCGCGCGCCGACGACTTCTGCCACTTCACGGTGGAAACCGTCAAAGGCACACCGTGCACCCACAACCCGCTGGGCGTGAAGGGCTGCGGCGAGGCCGGTGCCATCGGCTCGCCGCCGGCGCTGATCAATGCCGTGTGCCACGCGCTGGGCATCAAGGACATGGTCATGCCCGCTTCGCCACACAATGTGTGGAAAGCCATACAAGCGGCCAAGTAGAACGCGAAGGACACGAGGAAACACCATGCAAGCATTCGCATACGCCACACCCAGCACGCTGGCCGAAGCCACCCAACTGGCGGCGCAGGAAGACGCCAAATACATGGCCGGCGGCCAGACGCTGCTGCAGTCCATGAAACTGGGCTTGATCGCGCCCAGCACCGTGGTCGACCTGGGCGCCATCGCTGAACTGAAAGGCATTTGCCGCGACGGTAACGCCATCGTCATCGGTGGCGGCACCACGCACGCCGAAGTGGCCGCGTCAAAAGACGTGCAAGCCGCTATTCCCGCACTGGCCGACCTGGCCAGCCACATCGGCGACCGCCAGGTGCGCAACCGCGGCACCCTGGGCGGCAGCCTGGCGAACAACGACCCCGCCGCTTGCTACCCGGCAGCCGTGCTGGGCCTGGGCGCCACGGTGCACACCAACCAGCGCAAGATCGCCGCCGACGACTTCTTCCTGGGCATGTTCACCACCGCGCTGAATGAAGGCGAGATCGTCACCGCCGTCAGCTTCCCCGTCCCCGAAAAGGCGGGTTGGCAGAAGTTCAAACAACCCGCTTCACGCTTCAGCCTGGTGGGCGTTTTCGTCAGCAAAGGCCCAGCCGGTGTGCGCGTGGCGGTGACCGGTGCCGGCGCGGGCGGCGTGTTCCGCGCGAGCGGTCTGGAAACCCTGCTGGCCGCGAACTACAGCGCCGCCGCGCTGGCCGGCGCCACGGTGCCGGCCGACGACCTGAACAGCGACCTGCACGGCTCGGCGGCCTACCGCGCTGCGTTGATCCCGGTGCTGGCCGGGCGCGCCGTTTCCTGACGCAAGGCGGGCAGCGGGCACCCAGCCTGCGGCCCGCCCACCGTCACGCCCACCGTCACGCCCATCCTCACGCCCATCCTCACGCCCAAACCACGGGCCCCGGCGCTTCGTACCAGGCGGTCACCGCCTCGGCCACGCTCGCTTCGATGCGGCTGCGCCTGATCTTCATCGTCGGCGTCAAACAACCGTTGGCCATGGTCCAGGGTTCGGTGGCCACCACGATGAACTGCAGGTGTTCGTGGCTGGCCACGGCGGCATTGACCTGCCTCAGCAGCGCAGCCAATTCGCTTTCGACCTGGGCCCGCAGCGCGGGGTCCGCCAAGCGTGGGCGCAGGGCTTCGTCCAGCATGACCATCGCGTGTGCCCCGGGCTGGCCCGACCCCGCCACCAGCGCCAGCTCGACCATTGCGTGGGCCGCCAGACGGCCTTCGATGGGCGCGGGTGCCACGTATTTGCCCTTGGCAGTCTTGAACAATTCCTTCTTGCGGCCGGTCAGTTGCAGCAGGCCCTGCTCGTCGTACTGCCCCAGGTCACCGGTCTTGAAGTAGCCGTCCGCGGTGAAGCTGTCGGCGGTCAGCGCCGGCTCTTTGTAGTAGCCCGCCATCTGGCCCGGTGACTGGATGAGGATCTCGCCGTCTTCCGCCAGCCGCGACTTCACACCCGGGTTGGGGCGGCCCACGCGGCCGGGCGCGTGAGCCTCGGCGGTGGAGCTGTGCGAGTAGGCGAAGTCCTCGGTCATCGCGTAGCCGTCATAAAGCGCCAGGCCCAATCGGCTGTACCAGGTCATCAGCGCTGGCGGCATGGGCGCCGAGCCGGTGCCGGCCCGCACCACGGCGTCCAGGCCCAGGCTGGCCAGCACCTGCTTGCCGACGGCGGCGGCCATCGCCGGGTTGTCCAACAACGCGTCCAGCTGCGCCGCCGGCATGCGCGCCAACACGCCCTGCTGGAACTTGCTCCACAGGCGCGGCACCGAGACAAACACCGTCGGCCGCGCGCGCTTCAGGTCGTCCATGAAAGTGGCCAGCGTGTCGGTGAAGTAGAGATGGCCTCGGCCACTCAACAGCGTCGGACATTCAACCCAGGCGCGTTCGAAGCAATGCGCCAGCGGCAGGTACGACAAGACGCGGTGTTCGAGCAACGCGCCACCGTCCTGCGCCACGCCGTAGTCCACGATGCCCTGCGCGGCCGCCGTCACCGCGCCGAAGGTCTGCATCACGCCCTTGGGCTGGCCGGTGGAACCCGAGGTGTAGAGCAGCATCGCCAGTTCATCGGCGCCGCGCGCCGGCCGCCCCGGCAGGGGCGCGGTGCGCGCGACGATGGCGTCCCAGGTGTCCACCGTGTTGGTCACCGCATCGGCCGGTGCCAGCGGCAGCGCGATACACCGCAGCCCCGCAGGCACACCAGCCTGCTGCATGGCCCAGTCGTCCAGCTTGCCGATGAACAAGACCTTGGCCGCGCAGTGCTGTAGCACGTAGCGCACGTTGTCGGCGGTCTCGGTGGGGAAGATGGCGACCGTGGTGCCGCCGGCCATCCAGATGGCCAGCTCGGCGATGACGAAATGGGCGCTGTTCTTGGCCAGCATGGCCACCATGTCGCCGGACTTCAGGCCGACTTCCTTCAGGTGCGCCGCCATGCGCCGCGCCTGGTCCAGCGCCTGGCCCCAGGTGATGTCCACCACCTGGCCGCCGCCCACAGGCTGGGTCAGGAATACGCGGTCGGGCTGCGCCGCCTCTTGGTCGTAGACATGGTCCAGGATGGTCTGGGTGGCCGTCGTCATCGTCGTCCTCTGCTGATTGGATCGGTCGAGTGTTCCAGCGTCCCGCGCACGCCGACACGGGGTCTATCCCGGGGCTTGCTGCCAGAATCATCGGCATGAACCACACGCCAGACCTGCCTGCCCAGCCCGCAGTGACCGCATTGCCCACCAGCATCGACGACACCGCAGCCCGCCTGCTGGCGCTGGACTACGTGCCCGAACGCGCGCTGGCCACCACCGTCTTCCTGGCGCTGAAACTGCAGCGGCCGCTGTTCCTGGAGGGCGAACCCGGCACCGGCAAGACCGAGATCGCCAAGACGCTGGCCACGATGCTGGGCCGGCCGCTGATCCGCCTGCAGTGCCACGAAGGCCTGGACCTGGCCGGCGCCGCCTACGAATGGAATTACGCGCGGCAGATGCTGGAAATACGCCTGGCCGAATCCGAAGGCAAAGGCCGAAGCGCGCTGGCCGATGAGTTGTTCAGCGACCGCTTTCTGATCCGCCGTGCCCTGTTGCAAGCCATCGACCCGGCCCAGCCTGTGCCGCCCGTTTTGCTGATCGATGAGCTCGACCGCGCCGACGAACCCTTCGAAGCCTTTCTGCTGGAAGTGCTGAGCGACTTCCAGATCACCATCCCCGAATACGGCACGGTGAAAGCGGTGCAGCCGCCCATCGTGGTGCTGACCAGCAACCGCACCCGCGAGATCCACGACGCCGTGAAGCGCCGCTGTCTTTACCACTGGGTGGGGTTTCCGGACGCGCAGCGCGAGGCCGAGATCCTGGCCCGCCGCGTGCCGGGTGCGCCGGCCCAGCTGTCGGCCGAAATCGTGGCCTTCGTGCAGAAGCTGCGCAGCATCGAGCTGTACAAATTGCCCGGCATCGCCGAGACCATCGAGTGGACGCGCGCGCTGATGGAACTGGACGCGCTGGTGCTGGACCCCGAGACCATCAACCACACGCTGGGCGTGCTGCTGAAGTACCAAGACGACATCGGCAAAGTGCAGGGCAGCGAAGCCGCGCGCCTGCTGGCGCAAATGAAAACCGAGGCGGCCGGACCGCGCTGAACCGGTCAGCGCCCGTCACCGCAAACACGCCATGCCGCCCGCCCGCCCGACCGGCTCGCTGCCCGGCCATCTGGCCGAAAACGTCATGCACTTCGGTCGTGTGCTGCGCCAGGCCGGTTTGCCGCTGCCGACCGAGCGCATCCAGCTGGCCCTGACCGCGCTGCAGGTGGCCGGCCTGGAAAGCAAGCGTGACTTCCACGACACCCTGGCCGCCTGCCTGCTGGACCGCGTGGAGCATCGCGAGTTGTTCGACCAGGCCTTCCACCTGTTTTGGCGCGACCCCGACATCGCCGGCCGCATGATGGCCATGCTGCTGCCCCGCGTGCAGGCCAAGACTGAACAGCCCCCGGTGCCTGAGAACCGCCGCCTGGGTGAAGCGCTGTTCCCGCATCAACCGAACCAGCCGAACCCACCACCGCCGCCCGAGCAAATTGAGGTGGATGCGGCGCTGACCTGGAACGACCGCGAGTTGTTGCGCAAGGCCGATTTCGACACCATGACGGCCGACGAATGGCGCGCCGCGCAAGCGTTGCTGCGCCACATCGCACCGCTGTTCGAGCCCATCCGCACGCGGCGCAGCGAACGCGCATTGCGCCCCGGCCGACCCGACGGCCGCGCCACGCTACAGGCACTGGCGCGCAGCGGCGGCGACCTGTGGCAGATGCGCTGGCAACGCCCGCGCAGCCGGCCCGCGCCGCTGGTGGTGCTGGCCGACATTTCGGGTTCGATGAGCCGCTACAGCCGCATGCTGCTGCACTTCACGCACGCCTTGGGCCACGCCGATGCGCGCGTCGAAAGCTTCGTCTTCGGCACACGTTTGACCCGCTGCACCAAGGCCCTGAAACAACGCGACCCCGACATCGCCGTGGCCCGCGTGGTGCGCGACGTGGCCGACTGGTCGGGCGGCACGCGCATCACCGCCTGCCTGCGCGACTTCAACCAACACTGGGCCCGCCGCGTGCTGACCGGCCGCGCCACGGTGCTGCTGATCAGCGACGGCCTGGAACACGGCACGCCCGACGACCCGCGCTGCGAGGGCCTGGCCTTCGAGATGGAACGCCTGCACAAGAGTTGCCGCAAGCTCATCTGGTTGAATCCGCTGTTGCGCTTCGACCAATTCCAACCGCGCGCAGCGGGCATCAAGGCAATGCTGCCGAACACCGATCTGTTTCTGCCGGCGCACAACCTGCAGAGCTTGGCGGAATTGACGCGGGTGTTGGGGGGTGCCAGCTCGCGCTGACCGTTCAATCCGCGATCAGGCAGCCATCAAGAAACCGCTCCGGCCCTGCCGCCACTCGAGCCCCGCCCCACCGGCCAGGCCACAGGGGCCCGAACCGCCACGCGCCAGCGCCATACGCCCAAGGGCGCGAAGAGCAGAGCGCTCAGACCAGCCAGGGTCCACCAATGGCCGCGCCCATCGCCCACCCAGGCCCAGGCCGTGCCAGCCACGACCAGAAGCGCGACCATGAACAGCACCTGCACGCCGCCGGTCGGCGCGCGCAGCACCGACCAATCGCGCCACAGCGTCAGCAGCATGAACGGCGACAGCGCGGCGCAGCCCAGCACGAAGTCTTCGACCGGCGCCCACTGGAAGTCCAAGTCAAAGCGGCGGATGCAGACGACACTAATGGCGGCCATCACCAGCACGCCAGCCAGAAATTGCAGCGCCAGCTGAATCGCCAGCCAGCGGTTCAGCCGCCTGCCTTGCGGCACGCCGGGCAAAAGACGCAGCAGGGCCTGTTCGCGCCGGGTTCCCCACATGGCCGTCGGCCAGCCGATAACGCTGCCCAGCACCATCAACGGCACGATCACGACCATGCTCACGCCCATGTTGCGAGCAGCGTGGGCCACCGGAGACACCCAGGCCAGCAGCAGGGGCAGCAGCACGAAGGCGCTCGCCACCAGCAAACCGCTGACCATGCCCGTCCAGTGCGTCAAAGGCCCCAGGCCCAGTGCCAGGCGTGCCGCCACGCTGCTGCCGCCGGGCCGCTGCAGCGTTTGCCGCAACCAGCGGCCGTACAGCCCTTTGCCGACTTGCAGCCCGGCGTTGCCGGCGCCCGGCGCCTGGCCCTTGCGCAGCCACGCCTGCGCCATGAAGTCGCCCCGCATGCCGCCCGCCAGGGCCGCCAAACGGCGGTGGCTCACCACGTGTCGCGGGCCGCCTGTCATCACCACCAGCACCTGCAGCAACAGCGACAAGGCGATAGCCAGCCCGACAGCGAGACCCGGACTGGCCTTGATCCACAGCAAAACGTGGTGCGTAGCCGCGCTGGGCTCCAGCAGCGGCGCGGCCCAGGACAGCGCCATCAGGCCAAAGCCCAACAGCGGCCAACGCAGGATGGTGGCCATGAAGGCCAGAGTGATGAACACCGCCGCCAGCACGCCCAGCAGCGGACCGTTCATGGCGAGCATGAAAAGCGCGGCGGTCGCGCCAACGGACACCGACACGCACAACAGCGCGGCGCGCAAGGCCCGCACCTGACCCGGCACTGTGCGGGCCAGCTGTGGGTGGTTCTGCTGCAGGACATTGGTCACCAGCCGGATCCAGAAGCCGACGGCGATCAAGGCCGACCCGGCCAAAGTGACGATCTGCAGCAGCTTGCGCAACTTGGCGTCGGGCAGTCCGGCGATGCCATCCGGCAGGACCAGCAGACCCAGCGCGATGGCCAGCAGAACGGCCAGCAGGCCAGCCCCAATGCGGCCACCCCGCCCACAGACCCGCCAGGCCGATACCAGCACCCGGCCGGCATGCCGGGCTTCGGCTGAGAGCCCCGCCAGCGCCGCTGTCATGCCGTCAACTCCAGGAACAGGTCCTCCAGGCTCACGGCGGTGGTTTCGGTTGCACTGGCGCCGCTGACGTTCGTGGGGCCATCCGCACCACCGTGCCCGGCCCGCACCAGCACCCGGCTGCGGCCGTCTTGCAGCGCCGCTTCGTGCAGCACCTGCCAACCCCGCGCCTGCACCTGCTGGCGCACCGCCAGCGTCGAGCCGGTGATGCTGCGGGCCTCATCCATCAATTCGTCCAAAGGCGCTTGCAGCACGATGCGGCCGCCGCCCAAAAAGGCCACGTTGAAGGCGACCCGTTCCAGGTCCGACAGGATGTGCGTGGAGAAAACCACCGTGGTGCCGTTGCTGATGACCTGGGCCACCAGTTCCTGCAGAAAATCTCGCCGGCCCGCCGGGTCCAGGCTGGATACCGGCTCGTCCAGCACCAGCAGTTCGGGTTCGTGGGCCAGGGCGCGGATGATGGACAGCCGCTGCTGCTGCCCGCCCGACAGCTTGGCGATGGGCTGTTCGCGGTTGATGCCCCAACGGCTGAGCAGGCCGTCCACTTTTGCGGTGTTCCAGCGCGGGTAGAAGCTGCGGAAATAATCGAGCAGTTGGCCCGGCGTCATCCACTCGAAAAGGTTGCTCTGCTGCGGCACGTAGCCGATGCGCGCACGGGTGGCGTCGCTCAGCGTGGGCGCGGTTTCGCCGAACAGGTGCACGCTACCGCCCTGCCCTTCACGCAGGCCCAGCAGCGCCTCCAGCAGGCTGGTCTTGCCCGCGCCGTTGCGCCCCAACAGGCCCACCACCTGGCCGCCCGGCAGTTGCCAATCCAGTTGCCGCAGCACAGGCTGGGTGCCGTAGGCAAGGCTCAGTTTTTCGATGCGGACGGGCAAGGCAGACACGTTGTTCATGCTCACTCCGAGGGTGTGATTTTCTTTAGGACGGTCTTGAAAAGCGCCAGGCTGCGCGTGTCGCTGAAGCCCAGTTCCCGGGCCTCCAGCGCGGCGCGTTCGAGCGCGGGCCGCAGCAGGGCCTCACGGTCGCCATCAGGACCAGGGTCGCGGGCTTGCGCCGCCACCACCATCGCCAGGCCGCGCCGGCGTTCCAGAACGCCCTGGGCTTCCAGCAGGCCGTAAGCCTTGGAAACCGTCATCGGGTTCACAGCCAGCGCCTGCGCCAATTCGCGCACCGACGGCATTTCAAGGCCGGGCCACCACAAGCCCGACGCCACCCGCCGCCGAACCTGGGCCACCAGTTGCTGGTAGATGGGCTCGGTGGAACCGGTGGTGATGCTGAAGAGCGAAGGAAGGTCGTTCACGCGATCTGTCTTTGTGTATTGGTACTGTAATACACATAGACCGTCAACCGCAAGGGCTGGCCGCTTTGCCGAACACTCAGGCCAGCGCTTCTCGCACGAAGTCCAGCCTGTCCTGGCCGAAGAACATCGCGTCGCCAACGAAGCAGGTCGGCGCGCCGAACACGCCGCGTGCCACGGCTTCTTCGGTGGTGGCCACCAGCGCGGCCTTGACTTCAGGGTCGGCGGCCAGCGCCACAAAGGCATCAGGCTCGAAGCCGGCGGCGCTGAGCGCAGCGGCCAGCACAGCCCGGTCGCCCAGGTTTTGCTGGCCCTGCCACAGCGCGGTGAACACGGCGTCGCAATAGGCCGTCAGGCGCTCGGGCTGGCGCAGTTGCAGGCCAGCGGCGCCGCGCATCAAGGTCAAGGTGTTGATCGGGAAGGCCGGGTTCAGCGCAAACATCACACCGTAGCGTTGCGCCCAGCGTTGCAGGTCGCCCAACAGCCAGCGGCCCTTGGCCGGCACGGTCAGCGGGGCGCTGTTGCCCGTGGCTTTGAACACGCCACCCAGCAGCATGGGCTTCAAGACCAGCGAGGCGCCGGTTTCAGCCACCAGCTTGGGCAGCTGCGCGTAGGCCAGGAAGCTGGCGGGGCTGCCGAAATCAAAAAAGAATTCCAGCGTCTTGGATGGGTTGCTCATCGTGGGTCTCCGTTCACCAGTTTTCCATCCACGGCCGCAGGTCCAGCTCGTGGGTCCAGGCGCTGCGCGGCTGCTGGTGCAACTGCCAATACGCTTCGGCGATGGCCTCGGGGTCGAGGATGCCGTCTTGCTCTTTCAGCGCGTAACGCTCGGGGAAGTTGCTGGCGATGAATTCGGTGTCGATCGCGCCGTCGATTACCGTGTGCGCCACGTGTATACCTTGCGGCCCCAGTTCACGGGCCATGCTCTGCGCCAGCGCGCGCAGCGCGAATTTGGCGCCCGAGAAAGCGCTGAAGCCCGAACTGCCGCGCAGGCTGGCCGTGGCGCCGGTGAACAAAATGGTGCCCTGGCCGCGCGGGCGCATCACGCGCGCCGCCTCGCGGCCAACCAGAAAGCCGGCCAACGCGGCCATCTCCCAGACCTTGCGGTAGACGCGCTCGGTGGTCTCGGTGATGCTGAAACGCACGTTGGCGCCGATGTTGAAGACCAGCACCTCGATGGGCCCGATCTCGGCTTCGATCTTCACGAAGAGGGCCAGCACCTCGGCCTCGTTGCGCGCGTCTGACGCAAAGCCGTGGGCCTGCCCGCCTTCGGCCCGTATGCGCTCGACCAGCAGCACAGCTTGTCGGCCGTGCGCCGTGTGACGCAGGCCGTATAGCCGCCGCGCGCGAAGCGCCGCGCGATGGCACCGCCGGTGGCGTCACCGGCACCGATGACCAGCGCCACGCCGGGCCGGACGGCGTTCACGCCGGCAGCCGGTTCAGTGCGCGCCACACCGTTTCAGCGGTGAGCGGCATGTGAATCTTCTCGGCCTCGCGGCCCAATCCAGAACCGTCGAAACCGTGGGCCAGCGCATCCACCACCGCATTCACCGTCGCCGGCGTCGCGCCGATGGTGCCCAGTTCGCCCACGCCCTTCACGCCCAGGCTGTTGGTCAGGCACGGAATGCTCGTGTCGAAGGCCGTCTTGAAGCCGCGAAACCCATCCACGCGGGGCAGCGCGTAGTCCATGTAGCTGGCACTCAGCAACTGCCCTTGGGCGTCGTAGGCCACGCGCTCGCACAGCGCTTGCCCGATGCCCTGCACCACGCCGCCTTCGACCTGGCCTTTGACGATGACCGGGCTGACGACCCGGCCGATGTCGCTGACCGAGGCGTAGGCCACGATCTCGACCGCACCGGTGGCCGGGTCCACTTCCACCTCGCAGCAATGCGCCGCGTTGGGCCAACTGGGTGCGCTGGCTTTCGCTCCGCCATCGGCCACGATGACGGCACCGGCCTGGCGTTGCGCCAATTCGAACAGGCCGATGCCCAGGTCGGTTCCGGCGACGGTAAAGCGGCCTTCGCGGTATTCGATGTCGGCGGCCGGCGCTTCCAGCGCATCGGCGGCCAGTTCTTGCGCGCGCGCCACGGTGTTCTTCGAGGCCACCGCCACGGCCGCGCCGCCTGTGAACAAGGAACGGCTGGCGGCGCTGCCGAAACCGTTGGCGCGGTCGGTGTCGCCCTGCAGCACGCGGATGCGCCCCAGCGGCACACCGAATACGTCCACCGCCAATTGCGCGTAACTGGTGGCGATGCCCTGCCCCATCGGCATCGTCGCCGACGTGAGCTCGATGTAGCCGTCGGCGGTCACGCGCACCTGTACCTGCTCTTCCAGCGCAGTGCCGCCCGTCCATTCCAGAAACGTGGCCAGGCCGCGCCCGCGCAGCTTGCCGCGCGCTTGCGATTCGGCGCGGCGCGCGTCGAAACCACCGTAGTCAGCCAGCGACTGGCATTGCGCCAGCAGGCTCGCGAATTGCCCGCAGTCGTAGGTCTGGCCCATCGGGTTGCGGTAGGGCATTTGATCAGGCCGGATCATGTTCCGACGGCGCAGTTCGGCCGCGTCCATCTGCATCTCGCGCGCAGCGGCTTCGAACAGGCGTTCGATGACGTAGATGGCCTCGGGCCGGCCGGCGCCGCGATACGCACCCGTGGCCGCCGTGTTGGTCAGTACGGCACTGATGGTCAGGTCGATGGCCGGGATGTCGTAAATGCTGGTCAGCACCCAGGGCCCGATCATCAGCTGGATGGCCACACCGGCACCGGTGACGTAGCAGCCCACATTGGCCAGCGAACGCACACGCACGCCCAGCACTTTGCCTGCGGCGTCGAGCGCCATCTCGGCATGGCTGAGCAGGTCGCGGCCGTGCACGGCGGTCAGGAAATCTTCCAGCCGGTCGGCCTGCCACTTCACCGGCAACTTCAACTGCCGGGCGGCAAAAGCCACGGCGATGTCTTCCGGGTAGGCACCCGTCTTCATGCCGAAGCCGCCGCCGACGTCGCCCACCACCACGCGCACCTGCTCCAGGCTCAAGCCCAGGCAGTGCGCCAGCGCGGCGCGTTCACCGGTGGGCATCTGGGTGGACAGGCGCATCGTCAAACGGTCGCCTTCCGGGTAGGCCAGCACCGAGCGCGGTTCGATGGTGCTGGGTGCCAGGCGCTGGTTGACGAGGTCCAGCGTCACGGTGTGCGCGGCCTGCGCGAAGGCAGCGGCGACAACGTCGGGATTGCCGTGGCGCATCTCGGCCAGCACATTGCCCGGGGCTTCCGGCCAGACCTGCGGCGAGCCGGGCGCCACTGCGTCGGTGGCGTTGCTGACCGCCGGCAGCGCGTCGATGTCCACCACGACCGCATCGGCTGCGGCCCGCGCGCCGTCGCGCGTGGTGGCCACCACAGCGACGATGGCTTCACCGACAAACCGCACAAAGTCCACGGCCAGCGCGCGTTTGGTCGGCGGGCTCATGGGCTGACCATCGGCCCGCTTGAAGCCGGCCGCCGCTGGTATGGGTTTGACGCCGGCGGCGGCCAGGTCGGCACCGGTGTAGACGCCCAGCACGCCGGGCATCGCCTGGGCGGCGGCGGTATCGATGCTGACGATGCGGCCGTGCGCGTTGGTCGAACGCACGAAGCGCATGAAGACCGCGCCCACGGGCGTCACGTCATCGGTGTAGCAACCCTGGCCTTGCACCAGCGCCGGGTCTTCGATGCGGCGCACCGCCTGGCCGCTGCCGAAGCGCGCAGCGATCCCAAGTTTGGACAGATCAGCGGGCGCGTTCATGCGGCTTCCTTCGCCGTGGCCGTGGCCATCACCGCAGCGGCTTGCTGCACAGCCGCGACGATGTTGACGTAGCCCGTGCAGCGGCACAGATTGCCTTCCAGCGCGTCGACCACCTCGGCCTCGGTCGGGCGGGGGTTGTGCTGCAGCAGGCCCGCCGCCGCCATCATCATCCCCGGCGTGCAGAAACCGCATTGCAGGCCGTGGCAGGCGATGAAGGCTTCCTGCACCGGGTGCAGCGTGCCGTCTTGTTGCGCAGACAACGCGGCCAGGCCTTCGACGGTGGTCACGCTACGGTCTTGCGCCTGCAGCGCCAGCACGCTGCAGCTCTTCACGGCCAGGCCGTCCAGCAGCACCGTGCAGGCCCCGCACTGCGCGGTGTCGCAACCCTGGTGGGTGCCGGTCAGGCCCAGCGTGCCGCGCAACAAATCGATCAGCAGGGTGTTGGATTCGGCAGCGGTCGCGGTGGCGCGGCCGTTGAGTGTGAAAGCAAGTGGGGACATGGGTAAAGACCTCGGTCTGGCTCGGTGAAACTGGATCAAAGGGTGCAGCTGCGAAAGCCGCAAAACATCGTATCTTGCATGGGCGGCGCGTAGCGGCGCGCCTGCGGATAGGCCCGGCGGTGGCGGGTGACATGCGAAGCGCCGCGCAGCACGCCCAGCGTGTGGCCCGCATCGGGCGGTGCGTCCAGACAGCCGGGTGGCGACTCGCCGGCACCTGGCCAGGCGCGGGCCCTGCCGGACACCCACTCAAAGACATCACCCCACAGAAAGCCGCGCCGTGCACCGGCCGCAGCGGCCAGTTCCCATTCGGGTTCGGTGGGAAGACGGCGGCCAGCCCAGCGGCACCAAGCCTCGGCTTCGTAGCGGCTGAGGTGCATCGCCGGCTGCCCGGCCGCCGCGCGGGCCAGCGCCGCCTTCGCGCCATGGCCGCGCTGTACCAGCACGGCACCGTGGAATTGCTCGACCTGGCCGGGCGCGCGCCGGCCCTGCGCCTGCACCCAGTTCCAGCCAGCCTCGGACCACAGTTCGCGTCGGTCGTAGCCGCTGTCTTCGGCAAATTCCACATAGCGCGCCCAGTTCACGGCCTGCGCGTCGATCTCGAATTCCGGCACTTCCACTTCGTGCGCCCAGCGCTGGTTGTGCGGCACCAGGCCAGCGCCGTCGCCGTCGCCATCGCCCGCGCCAACTGCGCGGCGCGCGTCCAGGCTGCCCAGCGACCAACGTTGCGCCGGCAGCCACAGCGGCGGGCGTTCGGCACGGGCCGGTGGCGCGTCAGCGTGCAGGTGCTCGGCCAGGGCCTCGCCCAGGCGGTCTTCGTGCAACAGGGCCTGCCGGTAAAAGTACAGCGCGGCGTCGGTTTCGCCCTGCGCCGGTATCGCGGCCAACAGGTCCAGCGTGATGTCCAGCGTCTCGGCCAGATAGCCGCGCAGCGCCTCGGGCGTGGGCGGCTCGCCGACGTTCGCGGCCCAGGCATCGGCGCGCGGTTCGATACCGGCCAGGCGCGGCGCGCTGGCGTCGCAGGCTTCGCCGCGCTGGCGTTGCACGTGGCGGCAGATCCAGCGGTCGGCATACCAGCCGGCACTCAGCGCCAGGCGCAAGGCTGGCGGCGATTCGTCTTCGGCCAGGCGCTGCAACAGCAGGTTGCGCGCGTCGATCAAAGCCAGCGACAGCAGGTCGCGCCCGGCATGCTGGATGGCCTGCGGGGCGTCCAGGCCGGCAGCCTGAAGTCCCGTCACCGACCCGCCGCTATTCGCCGACCAGCCCGTTCCGGATGGCATACACCGTCAACTCGGAATTGTTCGCCAGCCCCAGCTTTTCCAGCACGCGGGCGCGATAGACCGACACGGTCTTGGGGCTGAGCGTCAGGTTTTCGGCGATGTCAGCCAGCCGCTTGCCGCTGGCAATCATCACCAGGGTCTGCAGTTCGCGGTCGCTCAGCTTGCTGTGCGGACTTTCGTTGGCCGGCGCGGTCAGGCTTTCGACCAGCATCTGCGCGATCTCGGGCGTCACGTATTTGCGGCCCTGCGACACCGTGCGCACGGCCTGCACCAACAATTGCGGGTCGCCGCCCTTGTTGACGTAGCCGTAGGCCCCGGCGCGCAGCGCACGGATGGCGTACTGGTCTTCGGGGTACATGCTGACCACCAGCACCTTGATGGCCGAGCCCTCGTCCTTCAGCGCGTGCAGCGCGTCCAGGCCGCTGCGACCGGGCAGGTTGATGTCGAGCAGCAGCACGTCACAACAGGTGGCCCTGACCTCGCCGGCCGCCGCGCTGGCAGCCGTCATGTTGCGCATCAGCACGCGCAGTTCACCGTAGTCGCCGGCCTCGCCGACCACGCGGATGTCGCTGGCGTCAGACAGGGTGTCGCGGATGCCGCGACGGATCAGTGCGTGGTCGTCGCAAAGGATGACGTCGATCATGGGGCCGGCGCGCTGTGCATCAGATGGGGTTCCAGGCGGTGTCTTCAGCGCTGTTGGGATTGTCGGGGTCGTTGCTGTCGGCTGACAGCGCTGCCGCACCCGATGGTCCATTCTGGCCTGCTGCCGAACCATCGGTCTGCAGCGGCACCGACAGGATCAGCGTGGTGCCGGCCGCGCTGCTGCTCAGGTCCACCCAGCCGCCCACGGTGGACGCGCGTTCGTGCAGGCCGCGGATGCCGAAGCTGCGCGCCTTGGCCAGGTCGGCTTGGCTCAGGCCCCGGCCGTTGTCGCTGACTTCCAGTGACAGCACGCCGCCCGACAGCGACAAGTCCACCACCACGCGCCCGGCGTGCGCGTGTTTGCTCACGTTGGTCAGCGCCTCTTGCGCCACACGGTAGGCCACCAGCGGCACGCCTGGCGGCAGCACCACTTTTTCGTGGCTGGTGCGGAACTCACAAACGATGCCGGTGCGCTTTTCGAAGCGGCTGCAGGTCCACTGCAAGGCCGCCACCAGGCCCTGTTCCAGGATCGCCGGACGCAGGTTCTGCATGATGCGTTGGCTGGCCTCGATGGCGTGGGTCACGGTTTCCAGCGCCGACAGTGCGCGCTGTTGAACCTCGGGCGCGACGGCGTGGCGGCGTATCCAGTCCAACTCGAATTTCAGCGCCGTCAGCGAGCCGCCCACGTCGTCATGGATTTCACGGGCGATGGCCTGGCGCTCGGCCTCGACACTGGTTTGCAAGTGCTGCGCCAGTTCAGACAGGCGCCGGCGCGAGACTTCCAGGTCGCGGTCGGCGGCAAGCCGGGCGCGCTGGGTGCGCGCGGCCTCGATGGCGTGTTCAACCGCCGGCGCCAGACGGGCCAGGTTGTGCTTCAGCAAATAGTCGCTGGCGCCATTGCGCATGGCCTGTACAGCGGTGTCTTCGCCGATCTGGCCCGAGACCAGGATGAAGGGCAGGTTGCGGCCGTCCTGCGCGCATTTCTCGCGCAGGATCTGCAGCGCGTCCAGCCCGGTGAAGCCCGGCAGGTGGTAGTCGGACAGCACCAGGTCCCAGGGCTGGTCCAGCGCGGCTTCGAATTCGGCCCGCGTGTCGACGCGCAAGGCATCGACGCGGATGCCACTGCGCCGCAGGTGGGCCAGGGCCAGCGCGTGGTCGGGCTCGGAGTCCTCCAGATGCAGCAGGCGAAAGGTGTTCGCGGCGCTGTTCATGGCTTGAAGTATCGCAAAGCGGACTGCAGCCCCGCCGCAGTTCGCGGGGCGGCGTGGATATAAGCGCATTTGCCGGCGCATCTTTCGCTCAATGTGGCTGGCCGCGCTGCCGAAATAGCCCTGTAGCCCTCGCCCGTTCGGCAAGGTCCTGGCGACGCCGATCGCCAAAGCCTGCCCCTGACGGAACCCGCACCACGCCCCTTTGGAGCACGGATGATCGCCCAGGAAGACACGCTCCTGCACGACCCCCAGCCTGCTGAACAGCAGGACACGGGCGGCAGCATGCCCCTGCTGCTGGCGGCCGACCTGCAGGACCACCTGATGGTGGCCGGTAACGACCTGGAACGACTGCAACGCCTGCTGGACGACGCGGGCCAGTCGCTGATGGTTCATTTCTACAGCGCCTCGGGCCATCTGCAAGATTTGCGGCAGGCCGCACCGGCGGCCAACGAAGGCAGTGCCGCGGCCGCTGACGGCCTGAACAAGGCGATGGAACACATGGCCGGCGCGATCACCGCGATGCAGTTCCAGGACATGGCCACACAGCTGATCGCGCACACCTCGCGGCGCCTGCGCAACTGCGTGGACCGCATCGCCCAGGACAGCATGGGCGACGACGAAGACGGCGCTGGCGTGGTCGATGAAACACCGCTCAAGCCCAACCCGGTGACCCAGGACGAAGTGGACGCCGGGTCGATCGAGCTCTTCTGACCCGACGACGCCCCATCACATGCCACACAGGCCACCGAACACAGTTTTCCGGAGATGAACACCATGCACTCGATCCTTGCCGTTGACGACAGCGCCTCCATGCGCCAGATGGTCAGCTTCACGCTGAAGAACGCTGGCTTCCATGTCGTCGAGGCCGTCGACGGCCAGGACGCGCTGGAGAAGGCCAACAGCCGCGACTTCAACCTCGTGCTGACCGACCAGAACATGCCCCGCATGGACGGCATCAGCCTGACCAAGAAGCTGCGCGAGAGCCCCAAGTTCAAGACCATGCCGATCTTGATCCTGACCACCGAAAGCAGCGACCAGATGAAGCAGGCCGGCCGCGCCGCCGGGGCCACCGGCTGGCTGGTCAAGCCCTTCGACCCGGCCAAGTTGATCGAGGTCATCGGCAAGGTCGTCCGCTGACCGCTTGCTGGCTATATCTACCCCGGTTGACTTTCGGTATCTAGCAGGAGACCCGCGATGGGCGAAATGACGAACGACGCAAGCATGTCCGCGGGCATCGACCTGAGCCAGTTCTTCCAGGTGTTCTTCGAAGAAGCTGGCGAGAACCTGGAAACCATGGAGCAGATGCTGCTCAACCTGGACATCCACCACGCCGACGACGAAGAGCTGAACGCCATCTTCCGCTGCGCGCCCTCGGTCAAGGGTGGCGCCGCCACATTCGGCTTCAGCGACGTGGCCGAGCTGACGCACCAGATGGAAACGCTGCTGGACAAGCTGCGCCGCCATGAACTGCAACCCACCGCCGCGATGGTCGATGTGCTGCTGGCCTCGGGCGACGCGCTGAAGGCCCAGCTGGCCCGCCACCAAGGCAATGGTGCCGACGCGCTGAACACCACCGACCTGCTGGTCTCGATCCGCAGCATGTCGGCCGGGGGCGTGGCACCGATGGCGGTTCCGCGTTCGGCATTGACATCGGCCGCCGCTGCGGTCCCGGCCGCAGCGCCAGTGCCCGCAGGCGTGCGCCAGTTGGAATTGACCGTGGGGCCGCTGGACGACCCCAGCCTGGCCGACAACCTGATCGATCTGTTCAAGGAAATCACCGACCTGGGCACCATCGAACCGCTGGACGCCGGCCGTGCCAGCGACGGCATGCGGCGCTTCAAGGTGCACACCGCTTCCACCGACGGCGACCTCTACGACCTATTTGGCTTTCACGTCGCGCGTGAACACCTCAAGCTGGCGCCGCTTGGCAAAGGCTACGGCTTCCACGAAGGCGCACCCGGCGCGCCCGTTGCCGAGCCGGCTGCGGCCAGCAACGCCGAAGCCGGCTACGGCTTTTTCGACAACGCCCCAGGCGCACCCCAAACCACGCGCAGCGCGGCCGAAGCCGCAGCACCCGCCGAGGAGCGCGCGCCAGCGGCCAAGGCAACAGCGCCGCGCCCCGACAAGGCCGCCGCCGCGCCCGAATCGAGCACGCTGCGCGTGTCGGTGGAAAAGGTCGACCAATTGATCAACCTGGTGGGCGAACTGGTCATCACCCAAGCCATGCTGGCGCAGAACAGCAAGGACGTCGACGCCGCGGTGAACGCGCAGATGGCCAGCGGCCTGGCCGACCTGGAACGCAACACCCGCGACTTGCAAGAAGCGGTGATGTCGATCCGCATGATTCCGATGTCACTGGTCTTCAACCGCTTCCCGCGGATGATGCGCGACCTGGCCGCCAAGCTGGGCAAGAAGGTCGAACTGCTGCAGGTGGGCGAAGCCACCGAATTGGACAAGGGCCTGGTCGAGAAGATCACCGACCCGCTGACCCACCTGGTGCGCAACAGTTGCGACCACGGCATCGAAATGCCGGCCGAGCGCATCGCCAAGGGCAAGCCCGAGCAGGGCACCATCACGCTGATCGCCACCCACGCGGGCGGCAGCATCGTCATTGAAGTGCGCGACGACGGCAAGGGCCTGAACCGCGGCAAGCTGCTGTCCAAGGCCCGCGAACGCGGCCTGGATGTGTCGGACGCGATGACCGACCAGGAGGTCTACGGCCTGATCTTCGCGCCGGGCTTTTCCACCGCCGACGAGGTCACCGACGTGTCCGGCCGCGGCGTCGGCATGGACGTGGTGAAGAAGAACATCACGTCGCTGGGCGGCACCGTGGAAATCGATTCCGCCGAGGGCTACGGCATGACGGTGAGGGTGCGCCTGCCACTGACGCTGGCCATCATGGACGGCATGAGCGTGGGCGTGGGCGACGAGGTCTACATCCTGCCGCTGTCCAGCGTGGTCGAGTCCTTCCAGGTGACGCCCGGTTTGATCAAGACCATCGGCGGCAGCGGCCGCGTCGATGAAGTACGCGACGAGTACATGCCGGTGCTGGATTTGGAGCGCGTCTTCAACGTGCCGCGTTTCGACTTCGAGCACGTCAGCAACATCATGGTCGTGGTGGAAGCCGAAGGCGGCCGTGTGGCCATGCTGGTGGACGAATTGCTGGGTCAGCAACAGGTGGTGGTGAAGAACCTGGAAAGCAACTACCGACGCGTGGACGACGTCTCGGGCGCCACGATCATGGGCGACGGCCGTGTCGCGCTGATTCTCGATATCGGTTCGTTGGTGCGTCGCTCGCGCCACTGAACTCCCGGCCTCAGCCGGGCCAAGCACCCCATCACTCAGAGGAAGCCTCGCTATGAAACTGCAAGATCTCTCAACAGGCACCCGACAAGCGCTCGGCTTCGGCGTGGTCATCGGGCTCATGGCGCTGGTGGCCAGCGTGGCCGTGCTTCGCCTGCAGACGGTGCGCAACGACGCCACGCTGGAAGCCGCACTGCAGACCCGCGCGCACCAGGCCAATGAATGGCGGGCCAACGCGATCTTGAACATCACCCGCACGCAGGCCATCGCCAACGCGACCACCAGCGATATGGCGGCCTATTTCGAAGCCCCGATGGCGGCCACCAGTGCCAGCATCGACACCTTTCAGAAACGGCTGAGTGACGAAATAGACAGCGAAAAGGGCAAGGCCTTGCTGGCTGAGATTGCAGCAAAACGACAGGGTTACGTCAGCGCGCGCAAGGACCTGCTGGAACAACTGAAGGCCAAGGACGCGGCCGGTCTGAAGCAGGTGCTGGACACCAAGTTGATACCGATGTCAGAGGCCTATGCGGCCAGCATCAAGGCGCTGGCTGCCTACCAGGATGAACGCGTGAAAGAGACGGCCGCTGAGATGGCGGCCACGGTCGCATCTGCGGAGTTCATCGTCGGGGGCCTTCTGGCACTGTCCGCAGCCCTGGCTGCCGGCATGGGCTGGCTCTTCACCCGCGTGCTGACCACGCGCCTGAACCGCACGCTGCAGGCCGCCACGGCCATGGCCGGCGGCGACCTGACTCACCCCATCGTGCCCGAAGGTCGAGACGAAACCGGCCGTCTGATGCACGCGCAAAAAACGATGCAGGACGCGCTGCGCAAGCTGATCGGCGACGTTCGCGCCGGCAGCGACTCGGTGTCCACCGCCAGCACGCAGATTGCCAGCGGCAACCTGGACCTGTCCTCACGCACCGAGCAAACGGCCAGCAACCTGCAACAGGCCGCCAGCAGCCTGGAAGAGTTGACCGGCACGGTGCGCCAGACGGCCGACTCGGCCCGCACCGCCAACCAGTTGGCCAACTCGGCCAGTGAAGTGGCGCAGCGCGGCGGTGCCGTCGTGGCGCAGGTTGTCTGCACCATGGACGACATCAACGCCAGCAGCAAGAAGATCGCCGACATCATCGGCACCATCGACGGCATTGCCTTCCAGACCAACATCCTGGCTCTGAACGCAGCTGTGGAAGCCGCCCGCGCCGGCGAGCAAGGCCGCGGCTTCGCGGTGGTGGCTTCCGAAGTGCGCTCGCTGGCCCAGCGCAGCGCCGAAGCGGCCCGCGAGATCAAGGCGCTGATCGGCGCCAGTGTCGACAAGGTGGAATCGGGCTCGCGCCTGGTGGCCGACGCCGGCAGCACCATGGCCGAGCTCGTGGCCAGCGTGCAGCGGGTCAGCGACATCATCGGCGAGATCAGCGCTGCGGCGTCGGAACAGAGCAGCGGCATCGGCCAGGTCAACCAGGCCGTGGCCATGCTGGACCAGGCCACCCAGCAAAACGCCGCGCTGGTGGAAGAGAGTGCCGCAGCCGCCGAATCGCTGAAGGAGCAGTCTCAGCAGTTGGCCAATCTGGTGGCCACCTTCCGTATCGCCCCTGCGCACCCTGGCGGCACCGCCACGGCCCCATGGGCGGCGCCCAAGGCCTTGGCCGGCAACGCCATACAACAAGCCCGCAGCAGCGCCCGCCCAGGGCTTTCCGTCCCGGCCAAGGCCGTCACCGCCAAGCCAAGCGCTGCAGGGAAAAAAGCCACCGGCAGTTTCAACAAGCCTGCGCCGCGCGCGGTGCCTGCAGCATCCGCAGCGCCAGTCGCCGCGCCAGCGGCTGCAGCGAGCAGTGGTGCCAGCGACGACTGGGAAACCTTCTAAAAATGGCTGCAGAACACCAACCCGCCTGCCGATAAAACAGCTGATGCCCCTCTCATACCGCAAGGAATAGCCATGGAAATGATCGCTGAAGCCCCTCAGGTCACCCGCCAAGAAACGGTGCGTACCGCTGCAGCCGGCGGGGCCGGTGCCACCAGCCGCGCCGCTCAGGGCGGTGAATTCCTGACCTTCCGCCTGGGTGCCGAGGAGTACGGCATCGACATCCTGCGGGTGCAGGAGATCCGCTCTTACGAACCGCCCACGCGCATCGCCAATGCACCGTCCTTCATCAAGGGTGTGGTGAATTTGCGCGGCGTCATCGTGCCCATCATCGACCTGCGCCTGAAGCTGGGTTGCGACACCGCCGAATACAACACCTTCACCGTGGTGGTGGTGCTGAACGTGCGTGGCCGCGTGGTGGGTGCGGTGGTCGATTCGGTGTCTGACGTGCTGGAACTCAGCCGCGACAACATCAAGCCGGCGCCCGAGCTGAACAGCAGCGTGGACGCCAGCTACATCACCGGCATCGGCACCACCAAGAACGGCCAAGGCGAGAACGCCACCGAACGCATGCTGATCCTCATGGACATCGAAGGCCTGATGAGCAGCGCCGACATGGGCCTGATCGGCGACTGATCCCCACACCACTGCGCGCCCTACTGTTCGGAGACAACCCCATGAAAACCATCGCCCACACCCTGGTCCCTGCCCTGATCGCCATTGGCACTTTGGGCCTGCTGGCCGCAGGTCCTGCCCACAGCAACACCAACGCGACAGCGACCAAGGACGAAGCCATGGCGATGGTGAAGAAAGGCGTGGCCTTTCTGAAGGCCAATGGCGCCGACAAGACCTACGCCGAGATCAACAACGCCAAAGGCAGTTTCATCGACCGCGACCTTTACCTGGTGGCCTACACCCTGGAAGGCAAATGCGTGGCCCACGGCGCCAACCCCAAGCAGGTGGGCCGCGACCTGATCGAGCTGACCGACATCGACGGCAAGTACTTCGTCAAGGACCGCGTCGCCATGGTCAAGGCCAAGCCGACCGGCGCCTGGCAGGAATACAAGTTCACCAACCCGGTGAGCAAGAAGATCGAACCCAAGGTGATGTACTGCGAGAAGGCCGGCGATGTGGCTGTCTGCGGCGGCGTGTACAAATAGCGCCAGTACGCCACCGAACAAGCGGCACGACACCATGAAACTGGCCAAAAAACTCCTGATCGTGCCGCTGGGCGTGGCATTCATCGCCTTCAGCGCAGGCGGCTTGAATGCGGTGTTGATGACCCGCGAAGCCGCACTGGAACGCAGCAATGCCGAAGCCGACGGCGAACTGCTGCGCTCGGTGAGCGATGCGCGCAACCAACTGGGCCAGGCGCACGCTGGCGTGTACCGAACCCAGGCCATCTTCGATTCGCTGAAGAAGGATGAGGTGAAGGCCTTTCGCGCCGACACCAAAAAGCAGGTGGAAGGCATACAACGCATCGTCGGCCTGGCCGGTGAACTGGGCGAAGCGGCCGACAGTGAACTGGCCGGCCACGTCACCCAGGCCACAGCTCTGGCGCAGACCTACGCCAAGCAAGTGGACAAGGCCCTGGAGTTGACAGAGGTCGAAGCCAATATGGGCGTGGCCGCGATGCGCAGCGCCGAGAAGACCTACGTCGATCTGTCCAAGTCCATCCAGTTGCTGCTGCAGCGCCGCGACACCCTGCACGCCAACCACGTGGAAGCCACGCGCAGCCGCATCTTCAACACCCTGCTGCTGCTGGGCGGGTTGGGCCTGCTGGCCACGGCCGGTGCGGTCTACGCCGCCTGGGTGATGCAACGCCGCGTGATGCAAGACCTGGCCCGTGCGGTGCAAGTCAGCGCGGCGGTAGCGGCCGGTGAATTGACGGTGGACGTGCCCAGTCGGGGTGACGACGAGATCGGCGACCTGCTGCGATCACAGAGCCACATGGTGAGCCAGCTGCGTGCGTCGATGCAGACCGTGCGCCTGGCCAACGACAGCATCAGCAACGCCGCGCATGAAATTGCCACCGGCAACACCGACCTCAGCGGCCGCACCGAGCAGGCGGCCAGTGCCTTGCAGCGCACCGCCAGTTCGATGGAGCAACTGACGGGTACCGTGCGCCAGACGGCCGATTCAGCGCGCACCGCCAACCAGTTGGCTGCATCGGCCAGCAGCGTGGCAGAGCGGGGCGGCGCGGCCGTGTCGCAGGTGGTGGCCACGATGAACGAGATCAACGGCAGTGCCAAGCGCATCGCCGACATCATCGGCACCATCGACGGCATCGCCTTCCAGACCAATATCCTGGCGCTGAATGCGGCCGTGGAAGCCGCGCGGGCCGGTGAACAAGGCCGTGGCTTTGCGGTGGTTGCGGCTGAAGTCCGCAGCCTGGCGCAGCGCAGCGCTGCTGCGGCGCGTGAGATCAAACAGCTCATCGGCCTGAGCACCGAACGGGTCGAGACCGGCACGCAACAAGTGGCCGCCGCCGGCGCCACCATGAACGAGATCGTCGTCAGCGTGCGCCGCGTGTCGGACATCATCGGCGAGATCAGCGCCGCCACGGCCGCACAGAGTGCCGGCATCGGCCAGGTCAACAGCGCGGTGTCGGACCTGGACGGCATGACGCAGCAGAACGCCGCCCTGGTCGAACAATCGGCCGCTGCCGCTGAAAGCTTGCGCGCCCAGGCCACGCGCCTGGCCGAGGTGTTGAGCCGCTTTCAGCTGGGCACGGACCGGCCTCAGCACGCCTGAGCGGGCGCGCAAGTCGGTGGCCTAAATCGCCGCCGAACTGCGCAGCGTTTCCACCACCGGCCGGCGCAGCACTTCACGCAAGCCCCACCAACCGGCCATCAGCGCCAGCAGCGCGCCAGTCACGGCGCCGGCCAGCGGCACCCAGGGCGACGGGCTCCATTCGAAATCGAAAACGTAGTGCGCCAGGCCCCAGCCGACGGCCATCGCAGCCAGCGACGCCAGGCCGCCAGCCAAGGCGCCGACGCCCAGCAGCTCGGCGCGTTGTACCTGGGCCAGCAGGCGGCTGCTGGCGCCCAACGCCCGCATGATGGCGAATTCACGCGAGCGCTGGTCGCGCGTGGCCGAGATGGCCGCAAACAGCACCACCAGCCCCGCGATCAGCGTGAAGCCGAAGAGGAATTCCACCGCGCGGATGACCTGGTCCAGCACACGCTGCACCTGCGCGATGCTGGCCGACACGTCCACACTGGTGACGTTCGGAAAGTCGCGGCTCAGGCGGTTGTCGAAGCTGGGGGTTTTCTCGCCCTTATCGCCCTTCGCGGCAGCAGCGCCGGGCAGCGCATCGGGCGCACGGAAAGCGCTGATGTAGGTGGCCGGCACATCGGCCACCGAGGCCACCGGGAACATCACGAAAAAGTTGGCCCGCATCGAACCCCAATCGACCTTGCGCAGCGTGCTGATGCGGCCTTCCTTCATCTGCCCGCCGATGTCGAAGCGCAGCGTGTCGCCCAGCTTCAAACGCAATTGCTTGGCGATGCCTTCTTCCACGCTCAGACCGCCCGCTTCCTCGTTCACCCAGCGGCCGCCGACGACGCTGTTGTGCCCCGGCAGCGTGGCGCTGTTGCTGAGGTTGAATTCGCGTTCGACCAGGCGGCTGGCGCGCTCGTCGCCGGCGAAGTCGGCCGGTGTCGCTTCCTTGCCGTTGATGGCCACCAGGCGGCCGCGGATCATCGGGTACCAGTCGTAACGCTTGACACCGGCTTGGGTCAACGCGGCACGGAATTCATCGGCCTGCTCAGGCTGCACGTTGATGACGAAACGGTTGGGTGCGTCGGGCGGCGTGGACTGGCGCCAACTGCTGATCAGGTCGGTGCGCAGCAGCACCAGCAGCATCAGCGCCAGCAGGCCCACCGCCAGCGCGGACACCTGCAGCACGGCGAAGGCCGGCCGGGCCGCAATCTGCCGCGTGGCCAGCACCAGCCAGCGCGGCGCGCTGCTTTCCGGCACGGCGCGCTTCAGCACCCGCACCGCCACCCACGACAAGGCCGCAAACACCGCTGCAGCGGCAGCGAAACCACCCACCGCGATGGCGCCCAGCTTGAGGTCGGACGACACCGCCAGCAGCAGTGCGGCAAAGCCCAGCATGCCGGCGGCCAACACACCGAAGGACGCAGCCTTCAAGCCGCCGACATCACGGCGGATGACGCGCAGCGGCGGCACGCTGGCCAGTTGCAGCACTGGCGGCAGGCCGAAACCCATCAACAGCGTCAAGCCCACGCCCATGCCGAACACGGCCGGCCACGGCCCCGGCGCGGGCAGCGTGGCCGACACCAAACCGGCCAGCAGGCTGACGAAGACGAAGTGCACCGCCAATCCGATCAACACGCCCAGGCCGCTGGCCAGCAGACCGACGAAACCGAACTCCAGCGCGTAGGCGCCGGCGATGCGCCGCTGGCTCAGGCCCAGCACGCGCAGCATGGCGCAGTCGTCGAGGTGGCGCGACGCAAATTCGCGCGCAGCGATGCCCACCGCCACGGCCGCCAACAAGGCCGACAACAGCGCCACAAGGTTGAGGAATTTCTCGGCGCGGTCCAACGTCTGCTTCATCTCGGGCCGGCCGCTTTCGACGCTTTCCACGCGCAAGCCGCGCAGCGCTGCGGTCTTGATGCGGGCCTCGGTCCAGCGCACGAATTCGCGCACCTGCGCGTCGCCCTGGCTGCCGCTCAGCCGCACCGGCGCGGCTGGCGGGCTGGATCAGGCCGGTGTCTTCGAGGTCGGCCACGGCCAGCATGACGCGCGGCGCGAAGGTGGAAAAGCCGGTGCCGCGGTCGGGCTCGATGCTGATGATCTTGGCGATGGTCAGCGTCGCGTCGCCCAGCAGCAGCGGGTCGCCCACCTTCAATTGCAGGCCGTCCAGCAGCGCAGCGTCCACCCACACCGTGCCAGGCTTGGGCGCGGCCACCACGGTTTGCACGGGCCCGCCCGGTGCGTCCTGCAATTGGATCTTGCCGCGCAGCGGGTAGGCCGTGCCGACCGCCTTCACGGCCACCAGGCGCGTGGCGCCGCCCTTGTCGTCGGGCGCGCGGCCCATGCTCGGGAAACCCGCGCTTTGCGATGTCAGCAAGCCCATCGCGTCGGCCTGGGCCAGCAATTCGGCCGGCGCGGGCTGGTCGCTGCTGACCACGGCGTCGCCGCCGAGCATCTGCCGCGCGTCGCGCTGCAAGCCAGCGTTCAGGCGGTCGGCGAAAAAGCCCACCGCGGTCAACGCGGCCACCGCCAGCAGCACGGCCACCACCAGCAAACGCAATTCACCGGCGCGGAAATCGCGGCGGGTCTGGCGCCAGGCCAGGGTGAAGATGGAAGGCGGGACGGGCAGCGGCGGGGTGTTCATGCCAGGGACGGTAGCGGAAAACCCGCAGCCTCGCGCTCACTGGCGGCTTGCGCGGCTTGAACCCTGCGTGCAAGCCGGCTGAAGCCGCCCGCTTGCTAAGGGTGCTTCAATGCCCGATGAACACCCTGCACAGCCCCACGCCCCGCCTGCCGTCCCTCTTCCTGTCCCACGGCTCGCCGCTGATCGCGCTGGAACCGCGCGCAGCCGGCGCTTTTATGCAGCGACTTGGGCCTGCCATCGACGCGGCGTTCGGCCGCCCCAGGGCGATCCTGGTGGCGTCGGCGCACACGCTGACGCGCGAACCGGTGCTGCTGGCGGCCAGCCAGCACGCGGCCGTCTACGACTTCGGCGGCTTCGACGCGCGCTTGAACCAGATGCGCTACGACGCCCCCGGCGCACCCGAGTTGGCCACTCGCGCGGCCACGCTGCTGCGGGCCGCCGGCCTGCCGGTGCACCGCGTGGACGAAGGCGGGCTGGACCACGGCATCTGGACGCCGCTGCGCTACGTCTACCCCGACGCCAGCGTGCCCGTGCTGCCGCTGGGCTGGCCGCCCAACTGGACGCCGGCGCAGCTCTACGCCCTGGGCGCGGCGCTGGCGCCACTGGCCGACGAAGGCGTGCTGTTCGTCGGCAGCGGCGCCATCACGCACAACCTGGGGCGGGTATTCGCCGGCGGCGGCATGCACCCGGCGGACCGCGCCGCCACGCCCGAGAGCACCGCCTTCCGCGATTGGTTCGCCGCCCGCGTGGCCGCCGCCGACTGGCCGGCCCTGCTGGACTACCGCGCACAAGCCCCACACGCGGCGCTGATGCACCCCACCGACGAGCACCTGCTGCCCTTCTTCGTGGCCGCCGGCGCGGGCATCGGCACGCACCCCGGCGCAAGCTCGGGTGAGCGCGTGCACGCCAGCCTGGAACTCGGTGACCTGGGGATGGACAGCTACGCCTTCGGCGCCGGGACGGCGAAGTTGGCGGTCTAACCCCTGGCCTGGGTGGCATTCGTTGCGATAAGCTGTGGACGCTGCGCATTCCGGAGCGCTGCCTTGGAGCCACCCTTGAAAGCCAGCTTGATCCGCCTGTCTGCCTGCTCGGCCCTGGTCGCTGCCTCAGTCTGCAGCCATGCCGACACGCTGTACCAGTTGCCTGGCGCCACGCCCGCGCAGGTCTCGCCCGACAGCCTCAGCGCCAGCTTTGTTTCTGGCACTGGCGTCGGCAACATCAGCTTGCAGTTGCAGGGCTACGGCACGCTGGACGGCGACAACTTCTGGATCGACATCCTCAGCGTCACGCTCAATGGCACCCTGCTCTTCTCGGGCACTTGGGATCTGGGCGGCGGCGGCACGGACCGCACCCTGATCGACATCCTGGGCGCCACCGTCAGCCACAACGTGGCGAATCAAACGGTGGACGTCAGCCTGCCGATCAACTTCAGCGCTGGCAGCAACACGTTGGTAGTCGCCTACGACAGCCCATCGGCTTTTGAAGGCACAGCGCGCGCGGGCTCTCAGGGCTTGGGCGACGAGGGCTGGGGATTGAACAGCCTCAGCGCCGTCGGCCCGGTGCCCGAACCTGCTGGCCCCTGGTTGCTGCTGGCGGGTCTGGGTGGGATCGCGGCCTTGCACCGTCGCGGCCGCGCGCTGGCGCGCTGAATCAAGTCATCCAGCCGGAGGCTCTGCATGGCGATCACCAGCTTCGAGATCGTTTCCGTTCCGGTCACCGACCCCGACAAGGCGCGGGATTTCTACCAGCACATGCTGGGCATGGACCTGCTGCGCGAAGAGCCGATGGGCCCGGGCCAGAAGTGGATACAGCTGGCGCCCAAGGGCTGCAGCACCACCATCGCACTGGTGACCTGGTTCGACACCATGCGCCCGGGCGGTTTGCAGGGCGTGATGCTCAACGTCGACGACATAGCGCAGACGCATGCCGAGTTGACGGCTCGTGGACTGCTGCTGTCGGCCATCGGGCAACAGGACTGGGGTCGTTACGCGACGTTCTCAGACCCCGACGGCAATGGCTGGATCCTGCGTCAGGCGCGTGTAGCCTGACCCGGCGCCAGGCGCGCGAAGCTGGCGTCCAGCGCGCGCAGCCAGCCGGCCTTGGCCTCGGTGGTGGCGAAGCTGGCTTCAAAACTGTTCTTCGCTAATTGGTAGGCCTGGGCCGCGCCCAGTTGCGGCAGGGCATCGAAGGTGGCGATGAAGTTGTCGTTCATGTAGCCGCCGAAATAAGCCGGGTCGTCGCTGTTGACGGTGGCGCACAGGCCGGCTTCCAGCAGCGCGGGCAACTGGTGCTCGGCCATGGTTTTGTAGACGCAGAGCTTCACGTTGGACAGTGGGCACACCGTCAGCGGCACGCGCTCGGCCGCCAGGCGCTGCACCAGCGCGGCGTCTTGGGTGCAGCGCACGCCGTGGTCGATGCGTTCCACCTTCAGCACGTCCAGCGCGGCCCAGATGTAGGCCGGCGGGCCTTCTTCGCCGGCATGCGCCACGGCGTGCAAACCCCGTTCGCGGGCAAGCGCAAACACGCGCGCAAATTTCTCGGGCGGGTGGCCCTGTTCGCTGCTGTCCAGCCCCACGCCGATGAAGCTGTCGCGGTAGGGCATCGCGGCTTCCAGGGTCTGGATGGCGGCCTCTTCGCTGAGGTGGCGCAAGAAGCACAGGATCAGGCTGGCGCTGATGCCCAATTCGCTCTGCGCCCGGTCGCAGGCGCGCTTCAAACCATGGATGACGTGCGCCATCGGCACGCCGCGGTCGGTGTGGGTTTGCGGGTCGAAAAAGAGTTCGGCGTGCACCACGTGGTCGGCTTGGGCGCGCAGGAAATAGGCCCACGCCATGTCGAAGAAATCCTGTTCCTGCAGCAGCACGCTGGCGCCGGCGTAATAGATGTCCAGGAAGCTCTGAAGGTCACTGAATGCGTACGCCGCGCGCAGCGCTTCGACGCTCGGGTAAGCCAGCGTCAGACCGTTGCGCTGGGCCAGTGCGAAGATCAATTCAGGTTCGAGCGAGCCTTCAATATGGATGTGCAACTCGGCCTTGGGCATGTCGCGCAGCAGCGCATGCAGGGCCGGGCGCGACAGGTCGGTGGTGGTCATATCCGCACTTTCAGGTGACTGCGCCCAACTCGCCAGCCGGATCAGCCCATGCGCCGGGCACGCCCGCCGCGTGGGCCTGCTCGTCCGCGTGGTAGCTGCTGCGCACCATCGCGCCGACGGCGGCGTGTGTGAAACCCATGGCCGCCGCTTCGCGTTCGAACATCTTGAAGGTGTCGGGGTGCACATAGCGGCGCACCGGCAAATGGTGGCCGCTGGGCGCCAGGTACTGGCCGATGGTCAGCATGTCGATGTGGTGTTCGCGCATGTCGCGCATCACCTGCAAGATTTCTTCATCGGTCTCGCCCAGGCCCACCATCACGCCGCTCTTGGTTGGCACACCGGGCACCTGTTCCTTGAACTTTTTCAGCAGGTTCAGGCTGAATTGGTAGTCGCTGCCGGGCCGCGCTTCTTTGTACAGGCGCGACGTGGTTTCCAGGTTGTGGTTCATCACGTCGGGCGGCGCTTCGCGCAAGATGGACAAGGCGCGGTCGTCGCGGCCGCGGAAGTCGGGCACCAGCACTTCGATGCGCGTGGCCGGCGACAACTCGCGGGTCTTGCGGATGCAGTCGACGAAGTGGCCGGCGCCACCGTCGCGCAGGTCGTCGCGGTCGACGCTGGTGATGACCACGTACTTCAGTTTCAGCGCGGCGATGGTCTGCGCCAGCTTCAGCGGTTCGGCCGCGTCCAGCGGGTCGGGCCGGCCGTGGCCCACGTCGCAGAAGGGGCAGCGACGGGTGCACTTGTCGCCCATGATCATGAAAGTGGCCGTGCCCTTGCCGAAGCACTCGCCGATGTTCGGGCAACTGGCTTCTTCGCAAACCGTGTGCAGTTTCTGCTCACGCAGGATCTGTTTGATCTCGTAAAACCGGGTTGAAGGCGAGCCCGCCTTGACGCGTATCCAGTCGGGCTTCTTCAGCACCGTGCCGGCCTCGGCCGGCACGATCTTGATCGGAATGCGGCTGGTCTTGGCCTGCGATTTCTGCTTGGCGGTGGGGTCGTAGGCCGTGCTCATCGGGATGCGGGCACCCGGTGCGGTGGCACCGGGCTCACTGAAGAAAACAAGCCTTCAGTTTAACGGCCACCTGGGCTTTGCACCGGCTAGGCGCTGACCCGCCGACGGCTGCGCTGGCTGAAGCCCGCACCCACCAAACCGGCGGCCAGCAAGGCCAGCGTGCCAGGCTCGGGCACGGTGGCCACCAGCAGGCCGCTTTCGGTGTAGTTGTTGAAAGTGCCGGCCGGGTCGTAGTCGACAAAGGCCAGGCCGTAGCCGCTGGCGTCAAGAAAGGCGCCCGTGCCGCCCAGGATGGTGTAGTCCAGCCCGAACTGCCCGCCGCTGGTCAGGATGTCGGCTTTGCTGACCGTACCGCTCACGTTGCCGAACAGGGTGGACATCAGGTCGGTGGTGGTGAACTCGAAACTGCCGCTCAGGGTCAGCGCACTGGGGTCGATGGTGAACAACACGAAGGAAACCAGTGCCAGCGGGTTGTCGACGACGGGCGGAGCCGTCTGGTCGATGCTGCCGACCCAGCCGCCAGTGCCGGCGCTGGCGTCGAAGACGCTGAGGTTGCCGGCGCCCGAATAGGGCACGAAGAGCGAGACCGGCTCGGCTTGCGCCACCAGCGGTGCGCTCAGAACGAGGGTGGCGGCCATCAGCAAGCGGCGGGCGAGAGGCGGAAAAGTGACCATGGCGTAACTCCTGGAGGTTGTAGCGGGTTCGGGTAGGGGATCAGACAGCGCGGCCTGACCCCTGCCCTACGCGGTCTTTTGTGCGGCGGATGCGTGCGACGGCAAGACCCTGCTTGCAGGTCGGCTGCAAGCGCACCGCATCCATTTCAAAAGTCCAGGCGTAAAGCGACTTGCCGGCCAGCCGCCGCACACCGCCACCCCACCGATCCACAGGAGAGACCCATGACCCGTACTGCTTTGCGCACCCCACACCGTGCCACCTTGTTGGCCGCCGCCACCACCGCCGCCATCCTGGGCTTCACCACCCTGGCCCAGGCATCCAGCCACCGTGAAGCGCCGTCCATTGCCACCAGCCCCAAGGTTGACGGCACCGACTTCTACATGTTCAACAGCTACGAGACGGGCCGCTCGGACTACGTCACGATGATCGCCAATTACCAGCCGCTGCAAGACGCCTACGGCGGCCCGAACTACTTCTCGCTGGACCCCAACGCGCTGTACGAGATACACATCGACAACAACGGTGACGCCAAGGAAGACCTGACCTTCCAGTTCCGTTTCACCAACACGCTGGCTGCCGGTGGCAACGGCATCACGCTGCCCGTTGGCGGCAAGAACGTGGCCATTCCGCTGATCCAGGCTGGCGGAGTCTCCAATGTCAAAGACGGCAACTTGAACCTGGGCGAGTCCTTCACGCTGACCCTGGTGCGTGGTGACCGCCGCACCGGCACCGCCGTTGCCGTGACCAACGCCAGTGGTGGCAGCACGACCTTCGACAAGCCGGTGGACAACATCGGCGTCAAGACCATCCCCAACTACGCGGCCTACGCCGGCAAGCACATCTACACGGTCAACATCCCGGGTTGCGCAACGCCGGGCAAGGTTTTCGTCGGCCAGCGTCAAGAGTCGTTTGCCGTGAACCTGGGCGTGATCTTTGACTTGGTCAACGCACCGGTCAGCGTCATCACCGACCCGACCTTGATCAACGCCGCTGCCGCCAACTCGATCCAGGACAAGAACGTCACCACGCTGGCCTTGGAAGTGCCGAAGGCCTGCCTGGTTTCAAGCAGCGACACCGTCATTGGCGGCTGGACCACGGCCAGCTTGCGCCAGGCGCGCTTGCTGAACCCGAGCCCCCCATCAGGGCACCAAACCTTCGAAAAGCCGGGCGGCGCTTGGGTGCAGGTTTCGCGCCTGGGCATGCCCCTGGTCAACGAGGTGGTCATTGGCCTGAAGGACAAGGACAAGTTCAACGCCTCCGCACCGTCGGGCGATGGTCAATTCATCGACTACGTGACCAACCCCACGTTGCCGGCACTGCTGGAAATTGCGCTGGCACTTCCCGGCGCGGCCCCGACCAACTTCCCGCGCAATGACCTGGTCACGACCTTCCTGACGGGCATCACGGGCGTCAACAAGCCGAAGAACGTGGTCGGCAGTGAGCAGTTGCGTTTGAACACCGCGATCCCTGCCGTGCCGTTTGCGCAGCAGAACCGCCTGGGCATCGTCGGCAACATCCTGGCGGGTGGCACCGACAACGCGGGTTACCCGAACGGCCGCCGCCCCAAGGACGACGTGGTGGACATCTCGCTGGTGGCTGTGATGGGTGGTTTGTGCGTGGCCAACGGCGACACCGACAAGCTGGGCTTCGGCGCGGCCTGCAAGCCTTCGGCTGTGCCCCTGGGCGCCACGGCCTTCAAGCTGCACGACGCCGTCGACCAAGCAGTCGTGCCTTTGCTCGCCGGCTTCCCGTACCTGAACACGCCGAACGCCGGCAGCAAGTAAAAGGAAACCCACCATGAAACACCTCGTCTTGAAAAGAATGCACTGGGCCGCGCTGGCGCTGCTGACTTTGGGCCTCACCGGCTGCGGCGGTGGCTCCGACTCCAGCAGCATCAACGATCCGCAAAACCCACCGGTTGCTTTTGACGAAGTACCGGCTGCTGCAAAAGCCTCAGCGGCGGGTTACACCACTTTTGCGGCAGGCTTGCGCAAGAGCGAAACTGCGGTGGGTCTGGACATCAACCAGACCAAACCGCCGACCACCGAAACCGAAGCACCCTTGCCGATTTGAGCTCACGCTGAATGAAGCAAAGCCGGCCCCGAAAGAGGTCGGCTTTTTCCTTTGTGCTGTGTCGAATCAAACGCCGAAGATGGCCCCGACACGCAGCCACGTCCAACCCGCCGCCAGCGAGCCGATGCCGTAAAGCGCCGGGTTGCGCCAACGCAGCGCCCAAGGTTGTTTGCGCAAGGCCAGCACCAACAGCCAAGCCGCCGCCACGGTCAGCAACTGGCCGGCCTCGACGCCCAGGTTGAAAGTCAGCAAAGCCACCGCCAGGTGTTGCTGCGGCAGCCCGATGTCTTGCAGCGCGCCGGCAAAGCCCAGCCCGTGCACCAGGCCGAAAACGAAAGCCAACAGCGCCGGCCAGCGCCGCGCCAGCGTGTCGCGCTTGTGCAGCGCTTCCGAGGCCACCAGCACGATGGACAACGCGATGCAGGCCTCCACCGGCGGCGAGCGCAGCGTGAGCCAGCCGACGGCCGAGCTGGCCAGCGTCAGGCTGTGCGCGGCGGTGAAGGCGGTGATGGTCCAGACCAGGCGACGCTGGAAGCCGACCAGGAACAGCAGGCCGATGACGAAGAGCAAATGGTCGTAGCCGCTGAGGATGTGTTCGATGCCCAGCAGCAGGTAGGCCGAGGCGATGTCGCCGACGCCGCGCGGGTCGTCGGCCGCGCCGTACAGCTGCACCGAAGGTTGACTGCCGGTGAGCGTGTAGACGCGGCTCTGGCCGTCCAGCCATTGCACTTTCACCATCGCGGCCGAGTAGCGCTGGCCCACGCCTTCGATCACGAACTTGCCTTGAAGACCGGCCGCGCCGCAGCGCAGCACGTTGCCTTCTGCGGCGCAGGAATCGGGCCAGACCGGCGTGAGATCGACACCCGATTTACGGTCGCTGCTGGCCGTCCATTGCCACAGGAATTCACCGCGCGTGACCTCGCGGATCTGCATTTCGGCCATGCTCATTTCGTGGGCGCTGGCCGCTCCGGACAGCAAGGCCAGCAGCGTGAAGAGCATCTTGCGCCAGGGCAACGGCAGCATCGTCATGGTGTCACCGTCTCGAACTTCACGGTGTACTTCTTGGCGAGCGTGCGCACGGCAGCCGAGCGCTGATCGGCCATCACCGCGTCGGTCCAGTCCTGCAACACCACGCCACGCAGCGGCTCGAAAGCCGCAGGCTGGGGCGCGTGAACGGCGTCCAGCCGCATCGCGCGCAGGCCCTCGCGGCTGGCGACGGCTTGCCAGACACCCACGGGTACGGCCTCCAGCGTCTTCGCCAGATCGGGGCCGTAGCTCTGCACCAGATTGGCATGCGGCCGGCCTTTGAACACGCGCAAGCCGGCTTGTGCGTCGCCCGGCGTGCCCGCATTCAGCGCGGCCACGAAAGCCCGCACGGCGTCTTCCGAGGTGGACTCGGCCAACACTGCTTCCTGGAAGTCGTAGCGCGCCGGCTCGTCGTACTTGCTGCGGTTTTTTTCGAACCAGACGCGCAGCACGGCGTCGTCGAAAGGCGGCAGCTTGACGTTGGCGTCCACCACGCTCAGCGCTTTGAAAATCACGCGTTCGCGGATCGCCGTGTCGCCTTTGTCCACTTGCAGGGCCAGACCTTCGCGGTAAAGCACCTCGTTGTCCAGCCACACGCGACGCAGCGCGGCCAGCTCTTCGGCGTTGGGCTCGTGGCCGCGCGAAGCCGCGAAGATCTGGCGCGCCTCGGCGTCCACCGCCGCACCGACGACGATGTGGCGCGGGTCGTCGGCGCGACCGACCAACAGGTGGTCGGCCGCGAAGAGCAAAGCACCCAACACCGCGAAGTGCAGCAGCGGTTCACGTGCCCATTTCAGCGCTCGCGACCCTTTCAGCCGCTGCAATCCTTGCCTCATTGAACGCCAACCACCACAACCGAGTCGCGCACCTGCACGAAGATCGGGTTGCTGTAGAACCAGAGATCGGACCACGCCGCGATGTCGTAGCTGACATGCTTTTGCGTGGTGCCGGTCTTCACGCCCAGATGGTCAGGGCAACCGTCGAACGGGTTGCCTGTGCTGTGCACCGTCGTGCAAGGAATGGCCAGGCGGCTCAGGTTGCTGGCGTTGGTGTAGACGTCAGACAGCGGGTTGCCGTTGGCGTCGGTTTCGAAGGGCACGCTGGCCGGCAGGTTGCTGCCGCGCAAGCGCACGTACTGCGAAGCCGTCACCGCCGGGATGCGGTAGCTCATCTTCAGGAAGCCGGTGTTGTCCACGCCGGAATTGAAGGCCACCCACGGTGTGCCACCGGCGCCGTTGAAGGTCTTGATGACCGCCGCGCTGGTGTTCTTGGCCGCAGCCGGCACCACCGACAAATCGGCCGTCGTGCCGTCGGCCTTCAGCCAGGCGGTGTTGCGCGGCCATTCGCCCGCGTAGTCGGCGTTGCCCGGTGTCTTGTAGCCCGTGACCAGACCGCGCACCAGGTCGATGTGGTCCAGAACCGGCGCGTTCAGCGGCTGGTTGATGCCAACCTGCAGCAGCGACGGGTTGGCGAAGGTATAGGGCGAATTGTTCGCACCGGCCGGGTCGCGTACGGCGATGGCCACGATGATCTGCGCACCCGGGCGCACGACGAGTTTTTCACCCATGGTGGCGCAATCGGTTGCGGTGACGTCGGTGCTGTTGGTGGCTGCGGCAACAGCCAAGGCTTCCACCGCCGCATTCTTGCGATCGGCCAGCCCGGGGTAAGTGGCGCAAGCGATGAAACCCAGGCGGTCGATCAACTGTCCGCTGGACGCGAAGTTGTTGCCGGTGCGCAGGCCGTTGACGATGGTCTGCGGGCGCAGCTTGTCGCTGCCATTGCGCACCATCGTGTAGTTGCGCTGGTATTCGCCGGGCTGGAAGTCTTGCGTGCTGCGGCGGTCGTCAGGGCCGAAGCTGCCCCGGTTGTGCCAGTCGGAACTGGCGAAGAACCAGAAGCCACGGCCTTCGCCGAGCAGCGCGTCCCACACGCCGCCGACCTGCGCGCCATAGATGCCGGTGCCGCCGTAGGTGGTGCCGCCGACCGAGTCCACATTGGTGGCGCTGCCGGTGAAACCATTGCGCAGCACCGCGTATTCGCCCCGGTCGCTGGAAGCACCGTGCCCCGGCTGGGTTTCAAAGCCAAAGGCAACGGCAGGCGCTGCGTTGTTGAAGTTGCGCAGGTGCTCGACGTTGAAACCGTTGTTGCCGTCGGGGTTGAACGGGCCCGCACGCTCCAGGTGGGCCGGCACGTAATAGCTGCCAGCGGGGTGGTTTTCCTTCATCCATTTCACGGCTTCCACCGTCTTCAAATGGCCTTTGATGCCGACGCCGCTGCCCACGCCACTGCCGGTGGGGATGAGCTTTTGCGCGGTGGCGCTCCAGCTGGTGTCGGCCGCATTCAGGCTGCCGGTGACCGAGCAATTCCAGTTGTTGCCGCTGGCGCTGCCCACCGCCGTGTTGCCCCGGCTGGTGTCGTTGTCGTTGCGGTCGAAGCAGTATTCCCACTGCGCCAGCGCCGTGGCATTGCCCAAAGCGGTGTAGCGGCTGGTGTTGGCGGCGATGACCGGCGACGTGGGCAGCGTGGCAGTGTCCAGCGACAGCGGAATCTGCCCGGTGATGACCGACATCGACGCATGTTCGTGTCCGGCAACCACCGATTCGATGCCAAGGAACATCGGCACGTTCTTCACCGCGCTGAGGTATTCCATCAGCGGGTACTGGAATTCCTGTATCGACTGCCAACGCCACATGTTCTGGTTGGGCGCGCTGCCCGAGACCAGGCCCTTGGGCGCGACGGGCGGCGTGCTGTTTTGCCAGGTGGTCGTCGGGCCTTGGGCCGTCAGCGGGTAAGCGGGCGTGGCCAGCGTGGCGTCTTCGGCCAGCGTGCAGTTGCGGCTACCGCTGCCACCGTGGCCGGCCTGCACAAACCAGTCCAGACCCCACTGCACGGTGGACTTTTGCACCAGCTTCTGCATCGAGATGGAACCGTCGGAACAGGTGGTGTGGTTGTGGAAGTCGCCGGCCACGTACTTACCCGGCGTCTTGGCCACCACGACGCCGGCGGCCCCGGCGGCGGTGGCGAAGGTCGGCGCCGTGGCCAAGGTGGTGGTGGCAATGGCCGCCAGCGCGGCCAGGGCCAGCGGGGTGCGGCTGAAATGGTTGGACATGGGGGACTTCTCCTGGGTGGGTTGTTTTGCGGTCGGTCTGGCAAGGCTCAACGCTAGAGACGGCAGATGACAACTTGACGACGGCGCACTGTCACACGCCTGTCGCGGATGGCTTCCTAGACTCCGCTGCCACTTGAAGACGGTACCGCTGTGTCGCTCGACAGACCGTGGCCGTCGCCTCTACACCCTGCACAGGAGTTCGCGATGAAGCTGCTCACCACCGCCGCACTGGTTCTGGCCACCACCACCTCGGCCTGGGCGGACACGCCCGTGACCCTCACGTTCGAAGGCGCCACCGGCTACGCCAACGCCATCGCCGAGTTCTACAACGGTGGCACCGACAGCGTCGGCAACAGCGGCACCGACTTCGGCGTCTCATTCTTTGACGCCGCGCTGGGGCTGTCGAACGACGCTGATTTCAGCTACTACTCAAACGCGCCGACGGCGGGCAGCGTGCTGTTCGCCTACGACACGACGGCGACGATGAACGTGGCCAACGGCTTCACCGGCCAGTTGACTTTCTATTACGCGTCTGACCGCAGCGTGCTGGACGCGGTGAACATCTATTCGGGCCTGAACAGCACCGGCACGCTGCTGGCCAGCCTGAGCCTGTTCGGCAACGCCAGCCTGGGCTGCAGCGACACGGCCTTCTGCCGCTTCGACCTGACCAGCGTGAAGTTCGCCGGTGTCGCACACTCGGTTAACTTCGGCGGCAATGCCTTGAACGTAGCCTACGACAACATCAACCTCAACATCAGCGCGGTGCCCGAACTTGAGACCTATGTGCTGCTGGCCGCCGGGCTGCTGGCCGTGGCCTTTGTCAAACGCCGCGAGCGTGACTGACGCACCGCACCCAGACTACTTTCATGGATGAAGTGATCGCGCTGTTCCCGACGCCGTTTCTGCGCGTGCCCGGTGCCCTGCCCGCACCATTGGTGCACCAGCTGCTGGCGCATTTCGGTGCCTTGGCCGTGCGCGACAACAACACGTCGCCCCGCTTGTCGCACACCGAAATGCTGCGGCCGGCCGACAGCCCCTTGTTCGTCGAAGCCGCCGGCCTGATCACACCCAAATTGGCCGACTTCGGGCTGTTGCTGTTCGGTGAAAGGCTGGGCTGGGCGATCAAGGAAATGTGGGTCAATGTGCTGGACACCGGTGCCTACCAGGCCATGCACAACCACGCCAACAGTTTCGTGTCGGGCGTGGCCTACCTGACGCCCACCCACCCTGCGGCGCAAACGGTGTTCATGAAGTCGCCGGGCGGCACCGACTTCGCTTTCCGCAACGACCACGCCGGCACCACACCCGGCCCCTACAACGCCGACAAATGGGTCAGCCCGGCACCGCAGCCGGGTGACCTGGTGCTCTTCCCCAGCTATTTGATGCACGCCGTGCCGCCCAACCCCGGCGCGCGGCGCATCAGCATGGCCTTCAACGCCATACCGCTGCGGCTGGACAGCTGGGGCTACGCGGTCACCTTTGGCGGCTGAACGCCGCTTGGCGCTGGCGCTGGGGCTGGGGCATGAGGCTGCGGCCGTGCTGGCCGTGGCACCGGCCAGCGGCTGGATGCTGGACGCCACCGGCGCGCAGCCCGCATCACTGTGGCAATGGACAGGGGCCTTCGCCTCCACCTTCCTGCTGCTGCCGGCCACCGCCGCGATGGGTGCCACGCTGGGTGTGTTGGCGACGGCTTTCTGGCTGCTGCCGGTTTGCAGCAGCGCCTGACCCAGAACAACTTGGCGCAAAGGCTGGCGGAATTCGGAGTGGCCGACTCCTACGCCCAGCTCGGCAGCTTCGCCGCTGGCCGCACGGTGCGCCCCACGGCCGATGGGGTCGACATGCTGGCGCAGGTGCACGCGCTGCTGCGCGAACTGATGCTGGCGTAGCCCGCGCGGCCTGAGGCGGCCCTGGCTCTGCAGGCACTCACCCCAGCGGGCCGCTGAGGCAACACCACCGCGACCCAGCCGCGCTACACGCGCAAGACACCCGCAAGACACCCGCAAGACAGCCGCGACCAGGCTGTCACGAGACGGTCACTTCGCCGTCATCGCACCGTCACGGCGGCTCGCGAGACTGCGCGAACCGCGATACCAACACGCTGTTCATCGTGGGCGACGGCAGCACGGCCATCGTGCAGGTCGGCCTGACCGGTGCGCTGATCAACAGCATGACACTGGCCCAGGACGCGACCAAACCGCAGGGCACGGCCTACTACGACACCGAAGGCCTGACCGCCATCGGCAGCGGCCAGTTCATCCTGGTGGAAGAGCGCCTGCGCGTGGTCAGCCGCTTCACCTACACCGCCGGCACCACGCTGGCTTACGCCGACTCGCTGCACATCAAGCTGGGCACCACCGTGGGCAACATCGGCATCGAGGGCATCGCCTACGACCCGCTGACCGGCGGCATCGTGGCTGCCAAGGAAATCTCGCCGTCAGGCGTGTTCAGCACGACGCTGAACTTCGCCGCCGGCACCGCCAGCAACGGCTCGGCCACCACCGTCAATTCGACCAACCTCTTCAACCCCGCACTGGCCGGGCTGCTGGACTTTGCAGACGTGTTTGCGCTGTCGGCCTTGAACGGCATCAGCGCCGCCGACCAGGGCCACTTGCTGCTGCTGAGCCAGGAGTCGGGAAAGATCGTCGAGGTGGACCGCCTGGGCAACATCTACAGCAGCTTGACCATTCCGCTGCTGCCGGGTGTGGCCGGCAATCTGAACGTGGCCGACCAGCAGCACGAGGGCCTGACGATGGACGACGCCGGCAACCTGTATACGGTGGCCGAAAACGGCGGTGGCGACATCAACCACCCCGAGCTGTGGGTCTACACGCCCACCGCCGCCGTGCCCGAAATGCAGACCAGCGCGCTGCTGCTGGCCGGGCTGGGCTTGCTGGCTGTTGGCGCACGCCGCCGGCGAAACCGCACCCCAACCCGCGCTGGCCTGGCCGTCGCGCTGGTCGCCGGCTCCGCCCAGGCCGAAGTAGGCTCGCCAGGTGTCGCGGCTGCCGTGGCGGAACCGGGCACCTGGGCGCTGATGCTCGCGGACGTGGCCGGCTTGATCGGCATGCGCCGCAGCAAGCGCTGAGGCTCAGGGCTGCAAACGCTGCTGCAGTTGCCGCGCCAGTTCGGCTGCCGCCTCGTCCCAACCCACCGCCACGCCCAGGCTGTTCAGGTCCACGGTCTGCAGGCCGGCGTAGCCGCAGGGGTCGATGCGGGTGTAGGGCTCCAGGTCCATGGCGACGTTCAGCGCCACGCCGTGGTACGTGCAGTGCCGGCTGACCTTGATGCCCAGTGCCGCGATCTTGCCCAGCCCTTCGAAAAGGTCCTGTGGGTCGAGGCTTTCGGGGTGCAGCACCGCGTGTGAAAACGGGTTGGCCAGGCGCACGTAAATGCCTGGCGCGGTGCGCACGCGGTGGCCCACCACGCCGTAAGCCCACAGCGTGCCGATCACCGCTTCTTCGATGCGGTAAACGTATTCCTTGACGTAGATGCCGATGCGCCGCAAGTCCACCAGCGGGTAGGCCACCACCTGGCCTGGGCCGTGGTACGTGACCTGGCCGCCCCGGTCGGTGCAGACAACGGGAATCTCGCCGGCTGCCAGCACGTGCGCGTCACGCCCTGCGATGCCTTGCGTGTAGACCGGCGGGTGTTCGACCAGCCACAACGCGTCTTCGGTGTCGGCCCCGCGCGCGGCCGTGAAGGCGCGCATGGCGGTGTCGGTTTCGGCATAGGGTCTAAGCCCGAGAAGCTGGGTCTGCATGGCGCAGCAAGTCTAGCGATGCGCGCCGGCTAGGGCCGGGGCTACAGCCGGGGGTCAGCGGCAGGCCTTGGCGGCCGTGTAGTCGATGACGCGGATGCGGCCCGCGATGATGTCGGCCTTGGCCGCGTCCACGCGGCGGCGCATCTCGGGCGTCACGAGCTTGGCGTTGTTCTCGTCGAATGCCAGGTCCAGCCCGCCCTCTTTCAAACCCAGCGCGGTGACGCCGGGCTGCACGCCCCGGAAGGCCTGTTCCACCGCCACGTCGGTGCGCTTGAGCAGGCTGGTCAAAATGTGGCCCGGGTGCAGGCCGTTCTGGTTGCTGTCCACGCCGATGCCCAGCAGGTTCAAGTCGGCGGCCGCCTGCAGCACGCCCAGGCCCGTGGTGCCGGCCGCCGCGAAGATCACGTCCACGCCCTGCGCCGCTTGCGTGCGCGTCAACTCGGCACCGCGCGCCGGGTCGGTCCAGGCGGCGTTGGTGGTGCCTGTCATCGCGGACACCATTTGCACTTTCGCGTTCGCATAACGCGCGCCTTGTTCGTAGCCGCACAGCACCTTGCGCACCAGCGGGATGTCTTGTCCGCCGACGAAGCCCAGCTTGCCCGTCTTGCTGGCCAGCGCGCCCAACAGGCCAACGAGAAAAGCGCCCTCGTGTTCGCGGTAAATGAAGCTCTGCACATTCGGCAGCTTCACCACCATGTCGACGATGGCGAAGCGCGTGTTCGGAAAATCACGCGCCACCGCTTCGATGCTGCTGGCCTGCGGAAAGCCGACGCCCACCACCGGGTTCGCGCCCTTCTCGGCAAAACGCCGCGCAGCCTGTTCGCGCTGCGCGGCATTGGCGATTTCGAATTCCAAGTAAGGCTTGCCGGTGGCCTTTTTCCAGCGCTCGGCGCCTTCCCAGGCCGCCTGGCCGAAGCTCCTGTCGTTCTTGCCGCCCAGCTCGAAGATGATGGCCGGCTGGGCGTTTGCCAGCGTGCTGAGCAGCGCGCCCAACAGCGCCAGCAAAGGTCGTTTCATCGCGTCAGAAGCTCGCTTTGAATTGCACGCCGAAGGTGCGCGGGTCGTTGATGAAGCCGGTCAGGTTGTTGAAGTCGATGCCACCCACCACGCGGATCTGGTTGGTGATGTTGCGGCCGTAGCCCGCCACGTCGTACTTGCCATTGCCCCAGGTGTAGCCCACGCGCAGGCCGCCTTCCATCAGCGCCTTGCCTGTGAATTCGGTGGACTGGTAGAGGAAGAAGTTGACCTTGTCGCGGTAGACCCAGTCGGTGAAGGCGTAAAGCTCACCGTTGGCCACCGCCTGGCTGTACTTCAGCGTGAAGCTGCCCGTCACCTTGGGCGCTTGCGGCAGCGGGTTGCCGTTGACCAAAGCCAGGCCGCCGGCGGTCTTGGGGTTGGTCACCGTGCAGGCCGCGCACACGGCCACGGCCAGGCCGGGGTCCTTGATCTTGGTGTCGTTGTAGCCGACGCTGACCGTGGTCAACAACTGGTCGGTGATGTAGCTCTGGAAGTCGAGCTCGAAGCCCTGGCCGCTGGCCTTCTGCGCGTTCAGCAGGATGTTGGCGTTGGCTGCACCGCCCACCGCCGTCAACTGAAGGTCTTTGACGGTGTAGCTGAAGACGTTGAAGGCGACGCGTGCGCGCTTGTTGAAGAGGTCGGCCTTGATGCCGGCTTCGATGGAATCGTTGGTCTCGGCCTTCGCGACACTTTGGTTGTTGAAGGCACCGGCACCCTGCACGCTGGAGCCGCGGAAGCCGTTGGCGTAGCGCACGTAGAGGTTGGTGTTCTTGTCCAGCGCGTAGCCGGCGCTCAGGTCCCAGCTGAACTTGCCGTCGCTGGGCGATGCGCTCAGCGGCCCGGCCGCAGCCAATTGCGCCAGCGTGCATTTGGCCGACAACACGCAGGGCACGAAGTCGCTGTTGTTGTAAGCCTCGACGTTGAAGCTCTTCTTGTCCTTGGTGTAGCGCAAGCCGCCGCGCAGCTTCACGTCGGCGGTGACGGCGTAATTCAAAGCGCCGAACGCGGCGTAGGCGTCGTTGGTCTGCTTCACGCGCTCGTAGCCGTTCTGCGCGTTGCCGCCCAGGCTGTCGTAGCTGAAGCTTTCGACCTTATAGCTTTCGCGGAACAAAAAGACACCGGCCTGCCAGCTGAGCGGGCCGGCGATGTTGCTTTCCAGGCGCAGCTCTTGCGTGAACTGGTTGTGCTCGGGCATGCCGTCGGCGCTTTCCGATGCGAAGGGGATGTTGCCCGGGCCGCTCTTGGGCAGGAAGCTGGCGCCATAACCACCGTCGATGTCGCCCCGGCTGTAGGTGTGCACCGATTCCAGCCCGGTGACCGAGTAGAGCGCCATGCCGCCCAGGTCGAGCTTGACGCGCAGATTGGCCCCGTAATTCTGCAGTTCGGACGTGTTCTTGCCGTCGATGGAAATACTGGCCGGGTCGAAGCCCGCCACCAGGTTGTTCGTGCCCGGCTGGATGATGTTGGCGCGGAACAAGCGGGCTGAGCCCTTGTAGTCGCGCGCATGCACATTGGCCAGCACGCTGAGCGCATTGCCGCCGTCGTACAGCAACTGCGCCCGCAACGCGCTGTCACGGTAGCCCTCGAGCTTTTGCGTCGGGCCGGCGCTGTAGGTGTTGGTGACCCAGTCGTCGCGGGTCTGGTTCAGCAGCGAAACGCGCATCGCCAAACCGCTGCCCAGCGGCACGTTGGCTGCGCCTTCGGCGTTGATGGTGTTGTAGGTGCCGAAGCCGACGCTGGCGTAGCCTTCCAGCTTCTTCGTCGGCTTGACCGAATCGAACTTCACCACACCGGCCGGCGTGTTGCGGCCGAACAGCGTTCCCTGCGGGCCGCGCAGCACTTCAACGCGGTCGATGTCGAAGATCGGGAAGCCCTTCAGGATGGGGTTCTCTTGCACCACGTCGTCATAGACCAGCGACACCGGTTGCGAGGCATTCAGGCGGAAGTCGGTGTTGCCGTAACCGCGAATGTAGAAGCGCGGAAAGGCGCGGCCGAACGACGATTCGATGTTCAGGCTGGGGACGCGGCCGCTGAGCAGGCGCACGTCCTGCCCGCTGGTGTTCAGCACCTCCAGCACTTCACCCTGCAGCGCGCTGACGGCGCTGGGCACTTCGCGGATGTTTTCCACGCGCCGTTCGGCCGTGACAGTGATGGTTTGTAATTGGCCGGCTGGGGTCGCCGGGCTCGCCGTCTGCGCTGTCGCCGCCAGATGCAGCACCGCCAGTGTGACGGCCGCCAGGGCATGGTGGGGCTTCAAGGCATGGGCCGAGTGCAAACGGGGCATGACAACTCCTGTGGGGGATCGGGGGTGAAGAGACAGATGATGCCGCGACGAACCCCGCGCTTCATGACAAGGCTGTGTGTGGCAACGCTTGCGATGCCGCAATGCAACATCCACGCAACAATCGAACATGCTTGCACCTCAACAGATCGCCGCCTGGCACGACGCCGGCTACCTGGTTCTGCCGGGCTTCAAGTCGCCCGCCGACTGCGCGGCGGCCACCGCCCGCGCGCAAACCCTGGTCGAAGCCTTCAAGCCCAGCGCTGGCGCCAGCCGCTTTTCCACCCGCGACCGCAGCCTGGTCGCCGACGCCGCGCTGCTGGCCTCGGCCGACGGCGTGCAGTGTTTCTTCGAGGAAGAGGCGCTGGACGAAGCCGGCCAGTTGCGCGTGCCGAAGTCGCAATCCATCAACAAGATCGGCCACGCGCTGCACGACCGTGACGCGGTCTTCAGCGCCTTCTCGCACGGGCCCGAACTGGCTTCGCTGGCCGTCGACCTGGGCTTGCAAGACCTGCAGGTCTGGCAGAGCCAGTTGATCTTCAAGCAACCGCGCATCGGCGGTGAAGTGGGCTGGCACCAGGACGCCAGCTTCTTCTTCACCACGCCGCAGAGCGTGGTCACCTTCTGGTTCGCGCTGGAAGACGCCACGCTCGACAACGGCTGCCTGTGGGTGGAGCCGGGCGGCCACCGCAGTGCGCTGCGCGAGCAGTACGTCTGCGACCACGCGGCCGGCACGCTGCGCATGGCCCCGCTGAGCGACACGCCCTGGCCGGCCACCGCGCAGGCCGTGCCGCTGCCGGTGGCGGCGGGCACGCTGGTCGTCTTCAACGGATTGCTGCCCCACTGCAGCGCGGCCAACCGGTCGGCCCGGTCGCGCCTGGCCTACACGCTGCACGTCACCGACGGCCGCGCCGCCTACGCGCCTGAAAACTGGTTGCAACGCGGCGCCGATTTCCCGGTGCGCGGCCTCGAACAGGCCCAGTCAACCAGCCCGCCGGGGCCAGCCTGATCGATACTGGCGCGATGGAAGAAAACGTTGCCCTGCTGCTGACCGACCTGGTCGATAGCGCTGCCCTGGCCCAGCAACTCGGCGACGCCGAGATGGCACGTGTCTGGGTCGCCCACGACCGCGTCGCCCGCGACCTGCTGCGCGAGTGGCGCGGCCGCGAGATCGACAAGACCGACGGTTTCCTGCTGGTTTTCGAACAAGCCCACGACGCGCTGGGCTACGCGCTGGCCTACCACCGCGCGCTGGGCCAATTGCAGCCGCCGCTGTTGGCCCGTGCTGGCCTGCATGTGGGCGCCATCACGCTGCGCGCCACGCCGCAGGCCGACGTGGCACTGGGCGCCAAACCGTTTGAGGCCGACGGCGTCAGCAAGCCCATCGCGGCCCGCGTGATGTCCACCGCGCTGGGCGGCCAGACGCTGCTGACCCAGGCTGCGATGGACGCGCTCGGTGCACAGGGTGTGCTTTCCCACCGCTCGGTGTCGCACGGCCACTGGCGCGTCAAGGGCCTGCCGCAGCCACTGGAACTGTTCGAAGTGGGTGAGGCGCACGCGCCCTTTCGGCCACCGCCCGACGCCGAGAAGGTTTACCGCGTGGTGCGCCAGGGTGAACTCTGGCTGCCGGCCCGCGAAACCCGCCACAACCTGCCCGCCGAGCGCGACGCCTTCGTGGGCCGCGACAGCAGCCTGAACGAGCTGGCGCGGCGCTACGACAACGGCGCGCGGTTGGTCTCGCTGCTGGGCATGGGCGGCTGCGGCAAGACGCGCCTGGCCACACGCTTCGGTCGCGCCTGGATGGGCGACTACCCCGGCGGCGTGTGGTTCTGCGACCTGGCCCCGGCGCGCACCGTCGAAGGCCTGTACAGCGCGGTGGCGCAAGGGCTGGAACTGCCGCTGGGTCAGGACGACCCCGCCGTGCAGCTGGGTCACGCCATCGCCGGGCGCGGGCGCTGCCTGCTGATCCTGGACAACTTCGAGCAGCTGTGGCGGCATGCCGAGATCAGCGTCGGCCGCTGGCTGGAGCGCGCCGGCCAGGCGCACTTTCTGGTCACCACGCGCGAGGTGCTGGGCATACCGGGCGAAGAAGCGCTGGCTCTGCCGCCCCTGCCGGCCGCCGAGGCCGAGACGCTGTTCCTGCGCCGCGCCGCCGCCGCACGCCGCGATTTCGCTCCCGGCCCCGACGACCAGGCCGCCATCGCCATGCTGGTGAAGCTGCTGGACGGCCTGCCGCTGGCGATCGAGCTGGCCGCCGCCCGCGCCCGCACGCTGGCCCCCCGCACGCTGCTGGCGCGGATGAGCGAACGCTTCAAGTTGCTGGCCAGTTCCGGCGGCCGCCACGACCGCCAGGCCACGCTGCGCGCGGCCTTCGACTGGTCCTGGGATTTGCTGAACGCTGCCGAGAAAGCGGCGTTGGCGCAGTTGTCGGTCTTCGAAGGCGGCTTCACGCTGGAAGCCGCCGAAGGCGTGATCGACCTGCAGGCCCTGGCCGACGCGCCGTGGACGCTGGACGTCATCCATTCCTTGGTCGACAAGTCTTTCGTGCGGCCCAACGGCGATGAACGCTTCGACATGCTGGTCAGCGTGCAGGCCTACGCCGACGAGCACCTGCGCACCGAAGGCCGCTACCCTGGCAGCGGCCCGCAGGCCTTGCTGGCGGCCCAGACCCGGCACGCCGCCTGGTTCGCCGCTCTGGGACCGCAACGCGCGGTGCGTGGGGCCTGTGCGGACCTGGACAACCTGGTCGTGGCTTGCCGCCGAGCAGTGGCCGCTGGCGATGGCACCGTGGCGGCCGGCGCACTGGAAGGCGCATGGGCTGCGCTGAAACTGCGTGGGCCGTTCGGCACCGCAGCTGAACTCGGCGAACGGGTCGCTGAAATGAAATCGCTCGACCATGCCGGCTCGGCCAGCGCCCACATGGCTTGGGCCGGGGCCCTGGAAGCCTCAGGACAAAAGCAGCGGGCGACAGCGCTGTATGAAATTGCCAGGACGAGCGCGCGCATCGCGGGTGACCCGCGCTGCGAGGTCTTGGCGATGGCCCGGCTGGGCGCCATCCACGAGCGCGCCGGGCTCACCGAATTGGCGTTGCAGGAATTGCAGGAAGCCTTGGCCTTGGCCCAGAATTTGAAGGACGATGCCCTCAAGGCCACGGTGCTGAATTGCCTGGGCACGGCAGCCTTCGAACGCGATCAGCCGGGCCTTGCGCAAACCCACTACGAGGCGGCACTCGCGCTGGCTCGCGCTGCGGGCGACCTGCGCCTGCAAGGCAGCCTGCTGGGCAACTTGGGCAATGTGCATGCCGAGGTCGGCGATCTGGACATGGCCCGCGCGCATTGCGAGCAGGCCCTGGCCATCAACCGACAGTTGGGCGACTTGCAACGCGAAGGCGAACGACTGAGCAGCCTGGGCATGATGTGCCACCTGCAAGGCCATCACGAGCAGGCCCTGGCAGCCTCGCGGTCGGCGCTCGCCGTCGCCCAGGCCCTGGGCCATGCGCGGCTGGAATGCGTCACCCTGGCCAACATCGGCTTGACCCACACCGCGCTGGGCCAAACGGCCGAGGCCGAGACGCACGTCGCGCGAGCCCTCAGCTTGTCGCAAATGATGGGCAACACCCTGCTGGAAAAGCAGATCCGCAGTCAGTTCGGCCTGCCGCCTGGTTGATGCCGCCTGGCACCCGCAGACGCGGCACCCGCAGACGTGCGCGTCACTCGCTCTGGATCCAGATGTCCGACGCTGGCGCCGGCGGCTGCGAAGACCCCGTCGGCACGACATTGATCTGATAGGCCTGCGCGATGCCGTTGCCGGTGCCCGACTTGCGGCAACTGACGCTCATCTTGTTCGCCGAGGTGGCGCACCGGAAGGTCGATCCCGTGCCCGTGATGACCACCGCAGCCGAAGCGGGGAAGGCGTAGCCCGTCGCACTGAGCTGGAAGACCAGCGAGTCGTCGGTTCCCGCCACCGTGACGCTGGACGGGTACACGCTCACGGCACCACCCGACACGGTGACGTTGACGCTGGCTGCGGCGGCGGCCGCGCTCAGGCCCCACAGCAGACCGAACACACCCACGCGGGCTGCCCAGCCACGACCTTTGCTTCTTGACATTCGTTCCTCCAAGCTGTTTTTCTCTGCGCGCCCCTGCGCGGTTCGCAGCATTCTGAAGAATCGCCGTTCATTTGCAAGCAAACGATGCCGGCTGCAACGGGCTGTGCAGCCCAGCACACCGGCGGGTCCACAACATGGCGTATCTTCCGCTGCTTTCCAGCACGCACAAGGCCCCTCACGCATGGACAGCGCAACGCCCACACGACACATCCGCCTGACCTCGCACCCCGGGCAGGGCACCGACGCCGCACCCGCCCTGCGCTGGGGAGCGGCCGATCCGCAGGAACGTGGGCCTGTCGTTGGCAGCACCAGCAGCCGCAGCCAGCGCAACGTCATCGGCACGCACAGTGGCAGCTACGGCGTCTACCGTGCGCTGGCCGTGGCCGCCGGCAACCTGGAACGCGGCCACCGCGCCGACCTGACCAACACCGCGCCCACCGACCCCGTCGGGCCCTACCCGCAGTGGGGCGACGCGAAGAAGATCGTCAGCATCGACCCCTGGGGCGCCAGCGTGCAGACGGTCTACGCCGATTACCTGGAGAAGGGCTACGACATCCGCCCGACCATCGCCGTCACCAAGGCCCACATTCATCTGCCTGAGATCAAACAGGCGCTGGCTTTCCAGCGCCTGGCCATCGACGGCAAGGTGCTGCTGGAAGACGCCAGCGCCACCGTCACCAAAGTGGCGCTGGAGCCCGTCTGGTGGCTGCCCGGCGTTGCCGAACGCTTCAAGGTCAGCGAGGCCGATCTGCGCCGCGCCCTGTTCGAAGAGACCGGCGGCATGTACCCCGAGCTGGTCACGCGCAGCGACCTGGAGGTGTTCCTGCCGCCCATCGGTGGGCAGACGCTCTACGTCTTCGGCGACATCCGCGACCTGGCCAACCCCAACGTGACGTTGACTGCCCGCGTGCACGACGAGTGCAACGGTTCCGACGTGTTCGGCAGCGACATCTGCACCTGCCGGCCTTATTTGACGCACGCCATCGAAGAATGCATACGCGGCGCGCAAAACGGTGGCGTGGGCTTGATCGCCTACAGCCGCAAGGAAGGCCGCGCCCTGGGTGAAGTGACGAAGTTCCTCGTCTACAACGCGCGCAAGCGGCAGGTCGGTGGCGACCGCGCCGACAAGTATTTCCTGCGCACCGAATGCGTGGCCGGCGTGCAGGACATGCGCTTCCAGGAACTGATGCCCGACGTGCTGCATTGGCTGGGCATCCGGAAAATCCATCGCCTGGTCAGCATGTCCAACGACAAGTACGACGCCATCACCGGCAGCGGCATCGAAGTGGGTGAAAGAGTGGCGATACCCGACGCGTTGATCCCGGCCGACGCCAAGGTCGAGATGGAAGCCAAGATCGCCGCCGGGTATTTCACCGAGGGCGTGGTGCCCACGCAAGACGACTTGTCCCGCGTGCAGGGGCGTGCGCTTGAGTGAGACCGGCTTGACCTCCAGCACACCGTCCGCAAACGCCATGTCCACCCGCGCCCCTTCCCTGCACCCCCTAGCCCCGCTGCACGACCCAGGCACCGTGCGCGCGCGCTGTGCGGCCATCTTGCGGGCCGTGGAAGCCAACGTCAGCGAACACTTCACCGTCAACCGACTTGCCCTGCCCGCCGTGGCTGCGCGGGTGGCGGCGCTGACGCTGAAACGCTACCCGGACTTGCGCATTCCGTACCACAGCCGCTGGCGCCACTTCGAGTCCGGCGGCCTGGACCGCAAGCCGGTGTTGGACGCGCTGCTGGCCAGCCGCAGCGCCGCCGACGCGGCGCGCGTGCGTTTCGACCTGACCGTGGTCAGCGTGCTGCTCGACGCTGGTGCCGGCGCCGCCTGGACCTACAGCGAAGCCGCTACCGAAACTGGAAAAGGCCAGGTGCTGGGCCGCTCTGAAGGCCTGGGCGTGGCCAGTTGGCACGCCTTCCTCGACGGCCGGTTTTCCTCGTCGGCGACCGACCCCTTGCGGGCCGATGCGGCCACTTTGAGCCGCATCGACACGTCGGTCTTGCGTGCCATCTTTCAGGCCAGCCCGTCGAACCCGCTGGTCGGTCTGGAAGGACGTGCCGGCCTGCTGTCGCGCCTGGGCGCAGCCTTGCAGATCGAGGCCACGAAAAGCGGCCTGGAGGCGCGGCCCGCCTTGATGTTCGACCGCCTGACCGGGTGGGGAAGCCCAGGCGGCACGCTGACCACCGTCAGCGCCAGCGCCGTGCTGGGCGAGGTGCTGCGCACGCTGGGTCCGATCTGGACCAGCGGCCGCAACGTGCAGGGCTTGATGGCCGGCGACGTGTGGCCGCACCGCTGGGCCGGCGCCGCCGTGGCCGATGGCAGCGAAGACACCAGGTCTGACGCCAAATCCGACGCCACCACCGGCGGCTGGGTGCCCTTCCACAAGCTCAGCCAGTGGCTCACCTATTCGCTGCTGGAACCGCTGCAGTGGGCCGGCGTGACGGTGACCGGGCTGGACGCACTGACTGGCCTGCCCGAATACCGCAACGGCGGCTTGCTGTTGGACGGCGGCGTCATCGTGCCGCGCCATCCGCGTGACCTCTTGAAGACCTTCAAGGTGCAAGACGACTTCATCATCGAATGGCGCGCACTGACCGTGGCGCTGCTCGATGAAGTGGCCGTGCTGGTGCGACAGCAACTGGGCAAGACCGCCGACGAACTGCCGCTGGCCTGCATCCTGGAAGGCGGCACCTGGGCGGCCGGGCGCGAGATCGCGCTGGAGCAACGCAAAGACGGTTCACCGCCGCTGAAGATCGACAGCGACGGCACGATTTTTTGAAACCTGAATGCACCCGGAAAGCACGCGCATGTCTATGTCCATGTCCACCCCCATCGTTCACCTGATCAGCCACCCGCTGGTGCAGCACAAGCTGACGCTGATGCGCCAGAAAGACCTGTCCACCAGCAGCTTCCGCCGTTTGCTGCACGAGATCAGCATGCTGATGGCCTACGAAGTGACGCGCGACATGCCGACGCAGCTGATCGAGATCGAGACGCCGCTGGAGACCATGCAGAGCCCGGTCATCGAAGGCCGCAAGACGGTGTTCGTGGTGGTGATGCGGGCTGGCAACGGCCTGCTCGACGGCATGTTGGAAGTGGTGCCGGGCGCGCGTGTCGGCCACGTCGGGCTGTACCGCGACCCCAAGACGCTGACGGCGGTGGAGTACTACTTCAAGATGCCGCACAACATGCACGAGCGTGACGCCATCGTGCTGGACCCGATGCTGGCCACCGGCAATTCAGCGGTGGCTGCGGTGGACCGCCTGAAGGAAACGAAGCCAAAGTCCATCCGCTTCGTCAGCCTGCTGGCCGCGCCCGAAGGCCTGAAGACTTTTCACGCCCACCACCCCGATGTGCCGGTCTACACCACGGCCATCGACCGCCAGTTGAACAACCACGGCTACATCGTGCCGGGGCTGGGCGATGCGGGCGACCGGCTGTTCGGCACGAAGTAAATCCGACGTCATCCGCGTTCGTAGGGGTCGGCGTAACCCAGCGCCAGCAAGATGGCGCTTTCGCGCGACTCCATCGCCGCTGCTTCGTCGTCTACTTCGTGGTCGTAGCCATGGGCGTGCAGCGTGCCGTGCACCAGCAGGTGGGCGTAGTGGGCTTCCAGCGTCAGGCCATGCTCTTGTGCTTCCTGTGCCACCACCGGCGCGCACAGGATCAGGTCGGCGCTGACCACCGGTTCGTGTTCGTAGTCGAAGGTCAGCACGTTGGTGGCGTAGTCCTTCTGGCGGTAGTCGCGGTTCAACGCGCGGCCTTCGTCGGTGCCGACGATGCGCACCGTGATCTGGCCCGGCATCTCCAGCGCCGCGCGCATCCAGCGCTGCACCTTGTGGCGCGGCAAGTGGGCGCGGTGCGCGGGGTCGGCGAACTGCAGCGACAGGCTCAGTTCAGGCCGCGCGGCCTTCGCGTCCTTCGCGGGTCGTACGGGCTGGCTCAACGCTCGACCCGCTCGGCGTGGCCGTTTCGATCACGTTCGTAGGCCTCCACGATGCGCGCCACCAGCGGGTGACGCACCACGTCGCTGCCGCCGAAATGGGTGAAGGCGACACCGTTCACGTCGCTCAAGACCTGCATCGCATCGACCAGGCCGCTGGCCGTGCCTTTGGGCAGATCGACCTGGCTGGTGTCGCCGTTGACCACGCAGCGCGTGCCGTAGCCGATGCGTGTCAGGAACATCTGCATCTGTTCGCGGGTGGTGTTCTGCGCCTCGTCCAGGATCACGAAGGCATGGTTCAGCGTGCGCCCGCGCATGAAAGCCAGCGGGGCGATTTCGATCAAGCCCTTGTCGAAAGCTTTCGTCACCCGGTCGAAGCCCATCAGGTCGTACAGCGCGTCGTAGAGCGGGCGCAGATAGGGGTCGACTTTTTGCGCCAGGTCACCCGGTAGAAAACCCAGTCGCTCACCAGCTTCCACCGCCGGGCGGGTCAGCACGATGCGTTGCACGCCGTGGCGTTCCAGTGCGTCTACCGCGCAGGCCACCGCTAAAAAGGTCTTTCCAGTGCCGGCCGGGCCGATGCCGAAGGTGATGTCGTGGGCCAGCATCTGCTGAAGGTACTGCACCTGGTTGGGCGTGCGGCCGCTCAGGTCGGTGTGGCGGGTGTGCAGCACGATGGGCGCGGCCCGGGCGTCGGCATGCCCGTCGGCCATCGCAACCTGCGGCGACGTGGGCAAGCCACCGTGGCGCGTAGGCATGAACTGCAGCAGCGCCAGTTGCAAGGCGCGTTCGCTGATCGGCACACGGCCCATTTCGTACAGCGCGTCCAGCAGGCGCACGGTGCGCTCCACGCCGTCACGCGGGCCGTCGATGCGGAAGCTGGCGTCGCGGCGCACCAGCAGCACACCCAAAGCGGTCTCGATGCTGCGCAGGTGGGCGTCCAGCGGGCCGCACAGATGGGCCAGGCGGCGGTTGTCGGGGTTGTCGAAGACGTGGCGTCGGATCACAGGTGTGGGGGCGGCGAACGGGGTGCCTGGGTGGGTGCAAAACGGCACGGCCGGCCATTGTCGCAGTCGGTTCGGCACGCCGACGACATGCACAATCGTCCGGGTGCAAAGGACCCTGGACTGCTGTCGTGTCATGTTGGCCGCGCTGCTGCTGGCTCTGGCCGCCTGGGTGCCGGCGGGCCACGCCGCGACGCTGGAAATTCGCAGCGCCCTGAGCGCCCCGGCGCTCCAGGACAACGGCAGGGCCTTTCCCGAACAGAGCCAGCCGGTGCTGGTCAGCCTGCCCGACGAATGGGCGCGCAGCCACCCCGGGCGCAGCGGGCCGTTCTGGTACCGCGTGCAGTTCCAGCCGCTGACCGATTTGGCACACGACGACCTGATGGCGCTGTTCATCGAACACGTCTGCAGCAGCGTCGATGTCTACCTGAACGGCCAGTTGGTGCACAGCACCGGGCGCATGGCGGAGCCGCTCAGCAACAACTGCAACCACCCGCAGTTGGTGGCCCTGCCGGCCGCGCTGATCAAGCCCACCGGCAACCTCATCGACATCAAGGTTGCGGGCTACCGGCTGGGCGAAGTGGGCTCGCGCCAGCGGTCCGGTGCGCTGTCGGCGCTACAACTCGGGCCGCAGTCTGAATTGGCGCTGCGCTACACCCGCCTGACGGCGCTGCAGGTCTGGGCGCCTCAGGCCGTCAGTGCCACGCTGCTGTTGATGGGCAGCTTCATGTTCGTGCTGGGTTTCATCAACCGGCGTGAAAGCCATCTGGCCTACTTCGGCGCGCTGTCGGTGGGCTGGGCGCTGATCGATTCGCGGCTGTGGCTGCGTGGCGTGCCGGTGCTGCACCTGGGCCATTCGGCCACTGAATTCCTGCTCTGCGCCATGCTGGGCTTCATCACCTGGGCCGCCGTGCAGTTCCTGCTGCGTTATGCCCGCACGCGCCACCGCACGGTGGATGTCGGCCTGCCGGTGCAGTCGGCCGTGCTGGCGTTGTCCTTGATGCTGGCCGGCAGCGCGCACCTGTACAACGTGGCCAGCGTCTGGTATCTGGTGCTGGCGCTGGAGGTGGTGGCCGCTTCGGTCTGGCACCTGCACCACCAGCGGCATTCGCGTTCGGTGTGGTTGATGGCGGTGCTGCTGGCCACCGTCATCGTCGCCGGCGGCATTGAATTCGTGGCGCAGTGGACGGGCGCACGGCCCCTGGCGGCGCACATCGCGCAACTGGTGGTGCCGGTGATTTACGCTGTGGTCGGCCTGCGCCTGGTGCAGCAGCACGGCCGCGCGCTCTACCAGGCCGAGCAGGGCAAGGCGCAACTGGAATTGCGGGTGCGCGAGGCCACGGCCGAAATCGAACGCAACTTCCGCCAACTGGCCGAATTGCGGGTTGAGCAGGTCACCGAACGCGAACGCAAGCGCATTGCCGCCGACCTGCACGACGACCTGGGCGCCAAGCTGCTGACCATCGTTCACACCAGCGACAGCGAACGCATCAGCACGCTGGCCCGCGAAGCACTGGAAGAAATGCGCCTGAGCGTGCGCGGCCTGACCGGCCGGCCGGTGCGCCTGGCCGACGCACTGGGCGACTGGCGGGCTGAAGTGGTTTCGCGCTTGGCGCAAGCCGGCATCGAAGGCGACTGGGAAGCCCCCGAAGACCTGCCGCAGACACTGTCGGCACGCGCTTACGTGCAGACCACGCGCATCCTGCGCGAGGCCACCAGCAACATCATCAAGCACAGCGGCGCCGACCACTGCTCGGTCACGGCCGGCATCACCGAAGGCGACTTCCACCTCGTCGTTCAAGACAACGGCAACGGCATAGCCGCTGAAGTGGACGGCCGGCTGGACCGCGGCCACGGCCTGGCCAGCATGAAGAACCGGGCCAAACAATTGCAGGGCCAGTGCCTGGTGGAATCGGGTCCGGGCTACGGAACCGTGATACGCCTCACGCTTCCGCTCGACAGAGCGATCGAAGGCGCATGAAAGACCATGAAAACGACAACAGCGGCCGATAACATCTGATGGCTATTGGAAGAACCCCCATGAAGACGATCCTTCTGCTCGAAGACCTGCCCGAGATCCGGGCCTGGCTGCGCAAGCTCGTGCTGGAAGTGTTTCCGGGCGCGACCATTTCCGAGAGCGCCCGCGTACACGACGCCATCGAATTGGTGGCCGCCGTGAAATTCGATCTGGCGCTGGTGGACCTGGGCCTGCCCGATGGCAGCGGTGTGGATGTGGTCACGCGGCTGCGTGACATGCAGCCCGAAGCCCAGAGCGTGGTGGTCACCATCCACGACGACGACGAGCACCTGTTCCCGGCGCTGCAAGCCGGTGCCTTCGGCTACATCCTGAAGGAACAGGCGCGCGAACTGATCACCGAACAACTGCAGCGCATCAGCCAGGGCGAACCGCCACTCAGCCCCAGCATCGCGCGCCGCGTGATGGCCTATTTCAGCGCCAAGGCCAAGCCGCAGCCCAACAACCACGCGATGCCCAACGTGAGCCTCACCGACCGCGAAAGCGAAGTGCTGCTGCGCGTGGCCAAGGGCTACACGCTGCCTGAAATTGGCGTGCAACTGGGCCTGAGCCGGCACACCATTGCCGACTACGTGAAACAGATCTACCGCAAGCTGAATGTCAGCTCGCGTGCCGAAGCGGCGCTGGAAGCGCAACGCCTGGGCTTGTTCCGCTGACGTTCGGCTGAAGTTCGGCTGCAGTTTGGCAGCGGCGCTTAGGATTTGGGGTCCGTCACCCCCAACTCCACCAGGACTCCGCATGACCCGACTCACTGCCCAAGACTTCCAGCCCGAAGTGCTGCAGCTCTTCGACCGTTATGTGCACGGCGACCTCAGCCGACGCGGTTTCGTCGAACAGGCCACGCGGTATGCCGGCAGCAGCGCCGCCGCCGTCGGCTTGCTGACTGCACTGAGCCCGCAGTTCGCGCAGGCCACGGTGGTGCCGGCCAACGACCCGCGCATCGTCACGCGCCTGCAGTCCTTCGATTCACCGCTGGGCAATGGCAAGGTGAGCGGTCTGCTGGCCAAACCGGCGAACGTGAAGACAGCCAACGGCAAGCTGCCGGTGGTGCTGGTGGTGCACGAGAACCGCGGGCTGAACCCGCACATCGAAGACATTACGCGCCGCCTGGCGGTGGACGGCTACCTGGCCTACGCGCCCGACGCGCTGGCCGTCTTGGGCGGCTATCCCGGCGATGAAGACAAGGCCCGCGATGCCTTCAGCAAGCTGGACCAGCCCAAGGCGCGCGCCGATTTCGTGGCCGCCACGCGCGCGCTGCTGACCCTGCCCGAAGGCAACGGCAAGGTCGGCGTGGTGGGCTTCTGCTACGGCGGCGGCATGGCCAACTACCTGGCCACCCAGGTGCCCGAGTTGGCCGCGGCGGTGCCCTTCTACGGTGGCCAGCCGCCGGTGGCCGAAGTGCCCAAGATCAAGTCGCCGCTGCTGATTCACTACGCCGGCAAGGACGACCGCATCAACGGCGGCTGGCCGGCTTACGAGGCCGCATTGAAGGCGGCCGGTGTGCGCCACGAGGGCCACATCTACGCCGGCACCGAACACGGCTTCAACAACGACACCACGCCGCGTTTTGACGCTGCAGCGGCGCAGCTGGCGTGGACGCGGACGATGGCGTTCTTCAAGGCCAAGCTGACCTGAAGCGCGTGCTGACCTTGCAGTCGCGCCTGGCCATGCCGGAAACCAACATCGACCTGTTCCCCGACGTCGGCGGCGGGCACTTCCTGGCGGCCTGCCCTGGCCATGTGGCCGAGTGGCTGGCGCTGTCGAGTGATCCGATCCAGGCGGGCGACGCCATCGTTTTCGGGCTGGGCGATGTGGGCATGCGCAGCGCAGATTTGCCCGCGCTGTTGAATGATCGGCGGCAAGGCCCGCAGCCGGATGCGGACCGCGTGCTGGCCACCGTCCAGGCGCGCATGACCGGCGCGCCACCGGCCGCATCGGCAGGCCTGCGCGAAGCCATCGACCGCCACTTTTCGGGGGCCGATCTGCCGACGATCATGTCGTCGTTGGCCGCTGCGGGTGCGTCGAGGTCGACAGATGAGCCTGGCTGACGACCTGCGCATGGAGCGCGACATGGTGCACCACTGCCTCCACGATCGCCCAGACGCGGGCTCGGAAACCATGGAAGGCATGCGCGCGCTGGCCATCGCCAAAGACCACCGGCTGCGCTGGAACCCGGCCACCGTTGCAGAGATCACGCCGGCCATGGTGCAGGCCTTCTTCGTCAGCCCCTGGTCTGCCGACCGCCACCCGCTGCGCGACCTGCATTGAGGGCGTCGCAGGCTGCTGGCGCGGCCGCTCAGGTGACGTAGGTCGCCACGCGGGGCAGCGCGCGCCGCAGCACCCAGGTGGCGGCCAGCGCCAACGCGAAGATGGCCACCGGCAGCGCCTCGGGTGGCAGCCCGGGGGCGTGCTGCAGCAACAGCGCAAAGACCAGGCTGTGCGACAGGTAGATGCCGAAGGTGCAATCGGTCAAAGCGCCGAGATTCACCGGCCAGGTCGCCACCGGGCCGCTCACCCGCAGCAGCACGAACAGGCTCGCCGCCAGGCCCACCGCATAGGGCGCGCCGACCCATTCGAAAGCCGCCAGCACGGCGGCCGTGAACACCAGCAGCGCGGCCATGGCCAAGGCCACCCGGCGCGGCCACAAGCCGGCACCCAACACGAAGACGCCGGCCAGCGCCGGTGCCAGCGCGTCGGCCCACTGCAGGGCCGGATAGGGAAGGATCAATGTCACCGGCCGCCAGACCGGCGCCGTGGCTATCAACACCAGCGTTAGCACGAAGGCGACGCCAGCCAAGGTGCGCAGCGGGACGTGGGCGCGCAGCAGGTCCAGCGTCAGCAAGGCGACGAAGGCGAAAGGCAGGTACCAGAGGTGGATGCTGGGGCCAGCGAGGATGGCGGCCGTCAGGCCGTGATCGGTGGGCAGCGCCGGAAGGCCGCGAACGAGGTTGAAGGCCGCGTAGATGCCGAACCAGACCAGCCAGGGCCGCAGCAGCCGCAGCGCACGGTGGCGCACCGTGGCCGCATCGGGTGCGCCCGAGCGCCCGCCCAGGGCCATCGACAACACCAGAAACACGACCAGGCCGCTGTAGGCGAAGGGGATGCCCCAAGCGCCCCAGGCCTCAGCCGGCCCCGAATGGAAACAGACGATGCCGAAGGCGCTGAGCAGGCGCAGCAGTTCGATGTCGGGGCGCTTGGGCATGCGCGGGTCCATGCCCAGCTGTCAGCGGCTTCAGTGCGTCTCAGTGCGTCTCAGTGCGTCTCAGTGCGCCTTGGCGTAAGCCGTCAGCTTGTCCAGCGTGAACATATAGCTCGTCTTGTCCAGCGGCTTGTGGCAGGCCAGACATTCGGCCTGGTTGATGGAACGGGTCTGGCCGGCGTTGGTGAAAGCCGCGTAGTTCCAGTTCTCGTTGCGCAGCATCTCGGGGATGTCGGCGCCCCAGCCGGCGTCGCGCGCCATGGCGGTATAGAACAGGGGCTGGTCGGCCACGAAATGGCCGTCGGCACCCTTCAAGGGCTGCTTGTTGGCGTCAAGCTGTGCCGAGTAGACAACGGCCAACAGCGACGCGCCGTCGGGTATCGGCTTGCCCGCCTTCGCGGCCTGCAGTGCCACCGCATCGGCGTAGTAGTGGCGCACCTGCCTGGTGGCCGGGAAGTCGATGACTTCGTAGGCCTTGTGGTCGGCACGCCAGTTGGCCGGGAAGGTCACGCCCGACTTGGCGACATTGGGCAGTTGCGCCGACTTGACGGCACCACCGCCGGGCGGCAGCGCGGCGAAATGGGCGACCACGTTCTGGATGTCGTCGTCACTCAGCTGCGTGCCGATGGCATTCATGATCGGGTTCTTGCGTGAACCGTCCTTCCAGGCCTTCAGCTGGTTGGCCAGGTAGGCGCTGCGCTGGCCGGCCAGGTTGGGAATGGCGTCGCTGACGCTGACGCCGTTTGCGCCGTGACAGGCCGCGCAGACGGCCAGCGCCTTGGCCTTGCCGGCTTCGAGATCGGCGGCCATGGCAAGCGGAGCCAGGGTCCACAAAAAAGCGACGACGCTGGCTGCGCGATGGATGCGGTATTTCATGGGGCAACTCCGGCTGTCTGCGCACCTGGACAGCGGTGCCGGCCGCGATGCTAAGGCTGAACGACGCGTCACCGCTCGCGGAACGCTTCCTGTGTTTTCACCAATGGCCGCAGCAGGAAGCCCAGCACGCTGCGCTGGCCGGTCCGGATTTCCACGCTGGCCGTCATGCCCGGCAGCAGGTCCACCGGCCTGTCGAATGTTTTCAGTTTGCTGCGGTCGGCCTTGATGATGGCGCGGTACCAGGTGCCGTCGGCGCTGGTTGATTTCTCGGGGTCGCTGGCCGCATCGGGGCTGATCGACAACACCGTGCCTTCCATCGCGCCGTAAAGCGCGTAGTCGTAGGCGGTGAGTTTGACCTTCACCGGGTGGCCGACTTTGACGAAGCCGATGTCGCTGGACAGCACCCGCGCTTCGACCAGGATGCGGTTGCCCAGCGGCATCAATTCCATGATGGGCGCGCCGGGCGCAATGACACCGCCCACGGTGCTGTTGCGGATGGTCTTGACAATGCCCTTCACCGGCGCCACCAGCGTGGTGCGCCGCAGCGCGTCGTCACGCACCACCGCCTGTTCTTCCATCAGGGCCAGTTCGTTGCGCACGCGCACGAGTTCGGCTGCGGCGTCTTGCCGGTAGCGGTTGATGCGCTCCTGGGTCTGCAATTCCAGGTCGTTGAGCTGGCGCCGCACGCGCATCACTTCGACCTCGCTCATCAAGCCTTTGGCCGACAGGCCTTCTGCCACCTGCAGTTCGTGCTGCAACAACTTGGCGCTGCGTCGGTTGGTTTCCACGGCCTGGTTCAGCGCGCGCTGGCGGGCTTCAAAGTTCTCGCCCTCGCCGCTCACCACCTCTTCGGGCAAGCCTTCAGGGAATTCCAGCGCATGGCCGGCAGCCTCGGCCTGCAGCCGGGCTTGGGTGCCCAGCATCGACTGCTTCTTGCTCGTGCCTTCGGCCTGCTGCGCTTCGTAGCGCGTCGGGTCCAGCAGGGCCAGCGCCTGGCCTTCGGCCACCTGCTGGCCTTCACGCACGAGCAGTTCACGCAGGATGCCGCCTTCCAGGCTGGCGATGATCTGTTCGCGGCCGTCCGGCACGATGCGGCCATTGGCCTTGGCGACGATGTCCACCTGCGCAAAACCGGCCCAGGTCAGGGCCGAAAAGATGGCGCCCAGCAGCAGGTAGACCGCCCACAGCGCGGCCGGCGCGGGCTCGATGACCTGGGCGGCGGCCACCGGCGACACATAGGGGATGTCGCGCCGCTGCAGCGCCAGCGCGGTGCTGGGCTTGCGGCGGAAAGGTTTCAGAACGTCCATGGTGTCTGGTTCAAGGCGTGGCTGCAGGCCCGCATCACACCGAGGCCTCACGCTCGACAGGCTGCGCCGACGGGTGCATGTGCAAGTTGCTGGGCGCCGCCGACGACGGTTGCGGCGGCATGGCCGGCCGTTGTCCGCTGAGGGCTGCCAGCACCTGCGCCTTGGGCCCGTCCATCACCACGCGGCCGGCGTCCACCACCACCACCCGGCCGACCAGTTCCAGCACCGCCGGGCGGTGCGTCACCATCACCAAGGTGCAGCTGCCGCAGGCTTCTTTCAACTGGCGCAGAAAGGCCACTTCACTCTGCGCGTCCATGCTGCTGGTGGGTTCGTCCATCAGCAGCACCGTGGGCTTGGTGATCAGGCAACGCGCCAGCGCCACCAGTTGCCGCTGGCCACCTGACAGCAGGGCGCCCGATTCACCCACCGGCAGTTCCCAACCTTGCGGGTGCGTGCTGATCAGGCGGTCCAGGCCGGTCACGCGGGCCACTTCACCCAGGCGTGATGGGTCGGCCGTGGGGCGGTCCAGCAGCACGTTGTCGCGCAGCGTGCCGTTGAACAAGCGCGGGTCCTGGGCGACGAAGCCGACGCGCGCACGGTAGTCGGCCGGGTCGATCTGGCGCAGGTCGATGCCGTCGGCTTCGACCTGCCCTTCGCTGGGCAGGTAGAGCCCCGCCAGCAGGCGCAGCACGGTGCTCTTGCCACTGCCGATGCGGCCCAGCACCGCGATGCGTTCGCCAGGATTGATCTGCAGGTTCATGCCCTTCAGCACGCGCGGCCCTTCGCGCGGTGTGCGCGCCATGGGCTTGCCCGGCGGCTTCTGCGCGGGGTAGGAAAAGCCCACCTCGTTCAGCGCCAGGCGGCCTTCGAAATCGCGTTGGGGCACATAGACCTTGCCGGCCTCGCGGTCCTGCGGCTTGGCCATCAACTGATCCAGCGAACGCATGGCATTGCGCGCGCCTTGGTAGCGCGACGCCAACGCGGTCACGCTGGCCAGTGGGCTGAGCGCGCGGCTGGCGTACATCACCGCGCCGATCAGCGCGCCGCTGGTGATGGCCTTGTCTTCGATCAGGTAGACGCCCCAGACCAGCATCACCATGGTGACGATCTGCTGCGACACCGACGTGATGTTCTGCGTCCAGCTGGAAATGGTGCGGGTGCGCAGCATCGCGGCGGCGGCGGCGGCGGTGCTCTCTTCGTAACGGCGCAGGAAGCGGCCCTGCGCGCCGGCGGCTTTCACGTCTTCCATGCCATCCACCACTTCCACCATCACGCCGTGCAGGTCGGCCTGCTGCTTCAAGTGGCGGCTGCTGGCGCGGCGCAGCGCGTCCTGGATCATGAAGCTCATCAGCATCAGCGCCGGGACGGCCACCACCAACACCCAGCCCAGCGGCCCGGCGGCGATGAAGACCATGGCGATGAAGACCAGGATGAACGGCAGGTCGGACAGCGCCGACAGCGTGGCCGAGGCAAAGAACTCGCGCACCATTTCCAACTGCGCCAGCGTGTGGGCGTAGGCCCCGGCGCTTTCGGGGCGGTGCTCCATGCGCATGCCCAGGGTCTGCCGGAATAGCAATGAACCGGTAATCAGGTCGGCCTTGCGGCCGGCCATGTCGATGAGGTAGGTGCGCAGTTGCCGAGACATCAGGTCGAACAGCACCGCCAAGCCGCTGCCGATGGCCAGCGCCCACAGCGTGACGTAGGCCTGGTGCGGCAGCACCTTGTCGTAGATGACGCTGGTGGCCATGCCGGTGGCCAGCATCAGGATGTTGCTGAGCATGGCCGCCAGCAGCGCGCCCCGGTAGTAGGGGATGTAGCGCCGCATCGTGCCCCACAGCCAGTGCGCGCCCGGGTTGCGCAGCAGCGATGGCGCTTCGGCCGTGTGGCCCGGTGCATCGGCCACCTGCGGCGTGCAGACCAGGGCCATGCCGGTGTATTCGGCTTCCAGTTCAGCCTGCGTGGCGGTGCAGGCATGGTGCTGGCGGCCGGGCATCACGATGTCGTAATCGCCGCCCGCGCGGCGGGCCACCACCACGCAGGCGTCGTCGCCTTGCAGCAGCAGCACGGCGGGCAGCAGCAGTTGGTGCAGGTCGGCCACATCGCGCTGCACCACGCCCGCGTTGTAGCCGGCGTCACGCAGCGCGCGCAGCGCTTGTTCGGGGCGTACCGGGCCGTTCAGCGGCAAGCCGGCCAGCAGCGATTCGGGCGATCGTTCACGGCCGTGGTGCTGCGTCAACCACGAAAGGGCATGGGCCAGCGCGTCGTTCTCGACGTCCCAGATCGGGTGTTCGACAGGCGGTGGCGCGGCCGGGTCACCCGGCGCGTGGTCGTCACTCATGGCTCATTCATGGCTCAGGGGCTTCAGGCTCCAACGGCAGTTTGCTGGGCGCGTGCGGCCATCGCCAGATGCTCGAACTGGGCTTCGATGTCGCGCACCGTTTGCGGCAGGTCGAACAGCGGCGAGCTGCGGCCATGTTCGGCCAGGTAGCGTTTGTGCGAAGCCACGCGCGCCGGGTTCAGACCCAAGGTGATGGCCAGGCGTTCGTAGTCGGCCAGGTTGGTGGTGACCAGGTCGGGCAGGCCGATGGCGTTCAACAAACTGCCGGCCATGCGGCTGATGTAGGTGCGGCCGGCGCGGGTGACGATGGGCAGACCCATCCACAGCGCGTCGCTGGCGGTGGTGCCGGCGTTGAAGGGGAAGGTGTCCAGCATCAGGTCGGCCAGCTGAAAGCGGGCCAGGTATTCGGCCGGCGCCACGCGGGGCGCGAAGACCAGGCGTTCGGGCCTGATGCCGTGTTCAGCCGCCACGCGCAGCATGTTGTCGCGCGCTGTGTCGTTGTCGGCCAGCAGCCACAACACGCTGCCCGGCACGCCGGCCAGGATGCGCATCCAGGCGCCGAACATCTCGGGCGTGAACTTGTGGTTGTTGTTGAAACTGCAGAAGACGAACTGCTCGTCCTTCAACCCGTAGCGCGCGCGCAGCGGCTTGGGCGCCACCTCGCGCTGGCGGTCGCTGACCTGGTAGCAGTGCGGCAGGTAGATGGGCTTTTCGGTGCAGTAGGGCAGCAACTCGGGCGGCATCACAAAACGGTCGGCCAACATCCAGTCCACACCGGGCAGCGCGCTGGTGCCGGGCAGGCCCAGGTAGCTGACCTGGATGGGCGCCGCACGGTGGCCCAGGATGGCCGGGCGGGCGCCGTTGGTCAGGCCCTGCAGGTCCACCAGCACGTCGATGCCGGCCTGCGCGATGAGCCGGGCAGCGGTGGCGTCATCGACACCGGCTATGCGCACGTGGTGGTCCCAGCTTTTCATCAGGCGCTGGCGCTGGGCCATGCCGCTTTCGGGCGTCCAGTCAAAGGCCCAGATCTCGAAACGGTTGCGGTCGTGCAGCTCGAAAAGTTCGGCCGTCAGCAAGCCCACGGCGTGCATGTGCAGGTCGCCACTGAGGTAGCCGATCTTGACCTTGCCACTGCGCGGCGGCGCCTGCGTGTGCAGCGCCACAGCCGGAGCTTTGGGCACTTTTTCGTGCACGAAGCGCGTGGCCGACAGCAGTTGCAGCACAGGGTCGTCACTGAGGCCCATCGTGGCCAGCAGTGAGGTGCCCAGCAGGAACTGGTTGGGCGTGACATCGCCCACCGCCAGGTCATGCGGCCAGGCGCATTGCTTCTGGCGGATGTGAACGTAGTGCTGGATGACGTCGGGCTGCGCGGCCTTCAGTTTCAGGCTGCGCGCCATCAGCGCTTCCGATTCAGGGTAGCGGCGCTGGATTTCCAGCAGCCGCGCGCCATTGTTCAGCGCGTGCAGCCGGTGTTCCAGCGTCTGTGGCGGTTGCGCGTCGTAGACCTCGCGCCACAGGGCCAGCGCGGCTTCAACCTCGCCCTTGCGTTCACACAGATGGCCCAAATTCAGGCTGGCCGGCGGGAAGCCAGGCAGGGCCTTCAGGGCTTCGCGGTAGGCGTTCTCGGCCTCGGCCTCCCGCTGCAGCGACGACAGCACCGTGCCCCAGTTGAAGCAGACCACATGGCGGTAGGGCGACACGGTGTGCGCCAGCCACGATTCGTACAGCAGCGCGGCGTCGGCCGCCCGGCCGGCGCTCTGCAGCGCCTGCGCTTGGTCCATCAGAGAGCCCAACGCCAGGCTGCCGCTGCGGGCCTGCGCAATGGCAGTGGCAGCGGCACTCGCGGTGGCGGTTCGGACAGGGGCAATGGCAAGGTCCACGGGGCTCCTAAAAAGGGAATGGCTCCGGGCGATGCTAGGCAGGAGGCCGGCCCGGGAAAGCCGCATGAAAGGCGGCTAGACCGCGCTATTCCGACGCTGCGCGGCGCGCACCCAGGGGCGAACACCGCCACGCGGCGCCGGACCGGCCGCCATGCTGTAATCGCCGCCCGCTTGCCAGATTCCCTGCATGGAGGGCAGTCTTCAACAACCCAGGAGCCACCTCATGTCTCTGCGCATCAACGACATCGCACCCGATTTCACCGCCCAGACCACCCAGGGCGCCATCCATTTCCACGAGTGGATAGGCGACAGCTACGCCGTCCTGTTTTCACACCCCAAAGACTTCACGCCGGTGTGCACCACCGAACTGGGCAGCATGGCGCAGATGGCGCCCGAGTTCGCCAAGCGCAACACCAAGCTCATCGGCCTGAGCGTGGACCCGGTGGCCAACCACGACAAGTGGGCCAAGGACATCGAGGAGACGCAGGGCCACATGCCCCACTTCCCGATGATTGGCGACGAAGACCTGGCCGTGGCCAAGCTCTACAACATGTTGCCGGCCGGTGACGTGGCCAGCGACGGTCGCACCGCCGCCACCAACGCCACGGTGCGCAGCGTGTTCATCATCGGACCGGACAAGAAGATCAAACTGATGATGACCTACCCGATGACCACCGGCCGCAGCGTGCCCGAGATCCTGCGCGCGTTGGACAGCATCCAGCTCACCGCCAACCACAAAGTGGCCACGCCGGTGAACTGGAAGAACGGCGATGACGTGATCATCGTCACCAGCGTGTCTGACGACGACGCCAAGTCGATGTTCCCGAGTGGCTTCAAGACGCTGAAGCCCTATCTGCGGACCACCAAACAGCCGGGCTGAAGTCCGATTTTCCGGCGTCGGTAAGGAGCCGATCAGACACCCGTCAGCGCCAGCCGCTGCAGCGTGGCCAGCGTATCGGCTTCGTGCAGCGGCTTGTCGTGGCGGATGCGCAGCATGCGCGGGAAGCGCACGGCGATGCCGCTCTTGTGGCGCGGGCTGCTGTTGAGGCCTTCGAAACCGATCTCGAAAACCAGGCTGGGCTTGACGCTGCGCACCGGGCCGAATTTCTCCAGCGTGGTGGCGCGGATGACCTTGTCCACGGCGGCGAACTCGGCGTCCGTCAGACCCGAATAGGCTTTGGCGAACGGCAGCAGTTGCAGCTTGGCGCTGTCGCGCGGCGGCGCCGGTTCTTTGCGCGCGATGGCCTCGATCACAGCCTGCGCTTCAGCGGCGTCCAGCGGCGCGCGGCTCCACACGGCGAAGGTGTAGTCGGTGTAGACGCTGGCGCGGCGGCCGTGACCGGCCTGGGCGTAGACCAGCACGGCGTCGGCGGTCAGCGGGTCGACTTTCCACTTCCACCAAGTGCCATCGGCCTTGGTGCGCCCGCTGCCGTAGCGCGCGTCGCGGTGCTTCAGCATGAAACCTTCCATGCCGCGAGCGCGAGACTGCTGCCGCAGCGCTGCCAGCGCGGGCCAGTCGACCGCCTGCACCTCGGGCGACAGGCGCAGCGCTTGGCGGGCTGCGAAGCCCTCCAGCGCGGCGCGGCGCTGCTGTTGCGGCCGCTCGCGCAGGTCTTGTCCGCCCTGCTCCAGCAGGTCGTAGGCCAGCAGGATCACCGGCGCGTCAGCCAGCAGTTTCTTGGGCACCGACTTGCGGCCCAGGCGTTGCTGCAACAAGTTGAAGGTGGCCGGCGTTTCGCTGCCATCCAACCAGACCAGCAACTCTCCATCAACGACAGTGCCATCGGGCCAGTGGGCGGCACGGGCAACGACTTCCGGGAAGCGCTCGGTGATCAGCTCTTCACCGCGCGACCAGATCCATACCTGCCCGGCCCGCTTGACCACCTGGGCACGGATGCCGTCGTACTTCCATTCGACCAGCCAGTCGGCCGGTGATCCCAAGGTTGCGGGATCGGCCTGCAGCGCGTGCGCCAGGAAAAACGGATACGGCAGGCCCGAAGGCACGGCCTCGGTGCCGGGCGCCGCGTTCAGATTCACCGGTGCGACGAGGGCCGCGAAGCGCGCGGCGCTGGGCGTGCTGCGGGCGTCGGTCCAGCCCACCAGGCGCTGGGCCAGCAGCTTGGGATCCAGCCCCGCGTGTTCGGCCAAGGCGCGCTGCACCAGCAGCTTGCTGACCCCCACGCGAAAGCCGCCGCCGATCAGCTTCACCAGCAGGAAACAGCCGGCCGCGTCCAGCTCGGCAAAGGCCGCTTCGATGCGGGTTTGCTGTTCGGCTTCGGACAGGCCGCGCAGTGGCAGCAGACGTTCCTCCATCCACTCGGCCAGGCCGGCCTGGCTGTTGTGAACGCCGGGCGGCAGGATCAAGGACAGCGTCTCGGCCAGGTCGCCGACGGCCTGGTAGCAGGCCTCGAAAAGCCAGTCGTCGACACCAGCGACACGGCAGGCAGTAGCGCGCAGCAGCGCGGTGGGCACCACCTGGCGCGGCTTGCCGCCGGCCAGGAAGTAGGCGGCCCAGGCGGCATCGGCCGCAGGTGCCTGCGCGAAGTAGCGCACCAGCGCGGCCACCTTGTCACCGGTGGCGGTGCTGGCGTCCAGGTCGCGGTAGAGGCGGGCGAAAAGCTGCACGCGGTGTGGGCCCGTCAGGCGGTGGGTGCGGTCAGCGCGGTCAGCGCGGTCAGCGGTCCTTGCACGAACCCAGCATCCGCCCGGCGTCGAAGCGCACCTGGTAGGGCACAGCAGGGTCCTTGCAGGCCAGCCAGATCACCGCGTCGCCGCCCTTGGTGTGCTGGGCTTCGGTCTTGCTGGCGGCCAGGCTGAGGTAGACGTTGCTGGCCTTGGTGTTCGTCGCCGAAAGGCAGCGGAAGGCGTCGGTATCGGTCCAACTGCCCTTCTTGGGGTTGGACACGCAGTAGGCGACATTGACCTTGTAGGCGCACTTGTTGATGAAGCCGCCGTAGAGGCCTGTTTCCAGCACGCGCAGGCAGTCGTTGGACGGTGCGGCTGAAGTCGCCACCATCGCGCCCACCGGCACTTCACCCACCGGGGCTGAACCGCCCAAAAGGCCGCCGGGCGGCGCCGCTGCGGCCGGCGGGGTGACATTGGCGGCCAGCAGGCGGTCGGCGGCGGTGACGTACTCGGCGGCGTCGGGCTGCTGCGCGCAACTGGTGGTGAACAGCGCCTTCTGGCGCCGTGCCATCTCGGTATTCACCGCCCGCACGGCCACCGGGTTGGGCACGGCCTGTACGGCCGCCCGCGCCTCGCGGTGGACCTTCACGATCTCGGCCTGGCATTGCAACCCGTTCATCGGCGGCGGCGGCACTTCGACGGCCACTGGCTGGGCCGGTGGGTTGATCAGTACGGCCACGGGGGCTGCAACGGGGATGGGTGCGGCCACAGGCGCGACGGGCACGGCTACGGGCTTGGCCGGCGCGGGTGTCAATGCCGGTACCGGTAGAGGCGCTGGCGCCGGCGCAACCAAAGCCTTGGCCGCCGCAGCGGCCGTCGCTGCCACCGCAACCGGCGCTGCGGCGGCGGGGACCGCAACCGGCAGTGCAGCCACCGCCACGGCGCCGACGGACACAGCACCCACCGCCGAAGCGCCCTTGTTCGGGTTGATGGTGCCCACCGCATGGGCTGCGTTCGCCGCGTTGGCGGCATTCGCTGCATTCGCTGCATTCGCTGCGTTCGCTGCGTTCGCCGCGTTCGCTGCCGCATCCGCCGTCGGCACTGCCGCAGCAGCCGCAGCCGGCTGGGCCAGGCCGCCAGCCGACTTTTTCTGGTTGCGGTATTTGGTCAGCCAGGTCTTGGCCAGACAAGACCGCACAGCGGCATCGACCTGGTTGAAAGTTTCTTCGGGCAAGTCTTGCCCGGCTTCCAGCCGCGCCGGTGCCGGCTTCAGCTTGGCCAGTTCGTAGGGGATGGACGCGGCGTCCGTCTGGCCGTCGATCCAGCCTTGCCGGTCGTCGTCGGTTTCCGGGTTGGTGTTGACCACCCTCTCGCCCCAGCACGGGTAGCGCGACCCTTCGCAGCGGCTGTTGCCGCGCAGGTACCAGTCCACATCGGTGCCGACCTTCTCGGCATCGGCCGCTCGGCGCCCTTCGGTGCAGCTATTGGCTTTCTTGCAGTTCAGGCCGGCGGCGTCGCAGGTCTCGACCTCTTTGCCGCCGCCTTGGCACTGTTCACGCGCATCGGCGTCGCGCAGCGCACGGATATAGCCCCGGAACAGGTGGATCTCGCGCGCGCAGGTCGCGAATTCACCGCTCACCAGGCGCGGCCAAGCGGCCAAAGCAACGGCACCTGCTGCCCCACCTGCTCTGGCGTTCACAGCCGCGCCTGCAGCCCTCGCTTTGGCCGGCGCCGCCTTGGTCGATGCGGCCTTGCTCCCGGCCTTTTCGGGCTCGGCCGCACCCGCTGCAGCCATCCACCCGGTCACCATCCAGCACAGCCATGCGACCGCCCACACCTTGCCCAACTTTGTTCTGACCTGACCCATACCGCTGTCTCCCAACACAACCCGACGGTCAACAGCGTGCTGCAGCCGTGGGCAAATATCCTAGGTCAAGTGTGGCAGCCCCGGCGCCTCAACGGTGGCCGCCGGGCTTGCCGCCGGCAAGACCAGCGTCTCTTCGTCCGGCGCACCGTACTCGGTGCTGAAGCTGCCGGCTTGCAGGCCCTGGTCGCGCAGCCAGCGCACCATCACGGCTTCGTAGCCGTGGGTGACGATGACGCGCTCGGCACCCGTGCCCGCAATGGCGCGCTGCAGGCCCGGCCAGTCGGCGTGATCCGACAACACGAAACCCCGGTCTACGCCATGCCGCCTCCGGGCACCGCGCAACTGCATCCAACCACTGGCGAAGGCGTCGCTGCCCTCGCCCAGCTTGCGCGCCCACGGGCTGCCCAGCACCGATGGCGGCGCCACCACCAGGGCACGCCGCAGGTCCACGGTCTTGTCTCGCGCGTCCAGTTTCTGGGTCGCAGGCAGTGCGACGCCAGCCGCGCGATAGGCCTCGTTCAGCGGTTCGACCGCGCCGTGCACGAAGATCGGCCCGATGCCGGCGTCCACCCCCGCCAGCAGGCGCTGCGCCTTGCCGAAGCTGTAGCCCAGCAGCAGGCTGGACCGCCCAGCATCGGCATTCGCCAGCCACCATTCGTTGACCTCGGCCATCACGGCGGCTTGTGGCGCCCAGCGGTAGATGGGCAGGCCGAAAGTGCTCTCGGTGATGAAGCAGTCGCAGCGCACCGGCTCGAAGGGCGCGCAGGTGCTGTTGTGGTCATCGGTGTGGCCTGAAACGAAGTAGTCACCCGAAGCCACCCAGACGCGCCCGCCGTGTTCAACGCGCACCTGGGCCGAGCCCAGCACGTGGCCGGCCGGATGCAGGCTGATCGTCACACCATTGATTCCCACGGTCTCGCCGTAGGCCAGGCCTTGCAGCGTGATGTCACCCAGGCGCGACCGCAGCACGCCAGCGCTGATGGCCGTGGCCAGGTAGGCGCCGTGGCCACGCCGAGCGTGGTCGGCGTGGGCATGGGTGATGACGGCGCGCGGCACCGGCCGCCAGGGGTCGATGTAGAAGTCGCCCGGCGGGCAATACAGGCCCTGGGGGCGTTCGACGATCAGGTCGGCCGTGCCGGCGTTCATGGCTCGCTCAGGGTTGCGTCTTCGACGATTCAACGGCCGGCGTCTGCAAGAAAGTCTTGCGCACGTCCAGCGTGGAGCGTTTGCCCAAATCGGCGCGGTGTTCCAGCAAGAAGCGGTCGGCCGCCGCCCGGCCAAGGGCGTGCAACGCTTCCAGAAATTCGCCGTCGGTGTTGAGCTTGCTGCTGGCGCGCAGCGGCGCCAAGCCGGCGTCGTCGGCCACCATGTGCAGGCGCAGGTTCTTGTACTCGCCACTGTCGACCCGACCCTCTTCGATCAGGCGCTGCACGAAGTTGATGGCGCGCATCTCGCTGATCAGCCCGGCGTTGAAGGTGATCTCGTTGACCCGGTCGGCGATCTCTTCGGGCGTGTCCGGCAAATCGGGTCGCACCAGCGGGTTGATCTTGACCAGCACCACGTCCAGCGCGGCGGTGTTGTAGGTCAGCGGCCAGATGGCGGGATTGCCGCTGTAGCCGCCGTCCCAGTAGGGTTCGCCGTCGATTTCCACCGCACGGAACATCTGCGGCAAACAGGCCGAGGCCAGCAGCGCGTCGACGCTCAGGTCGGCCCGGCGGAACACACGCGGCTGCCCGGTGCGCACCGCCGTGGCGGTGATGAAGAGCTTCAGTTCGCCTTCACGCAAGGCGTGCAGCTTGACGTGGCGCTGCAGCACGGCGCGCAGCGGGTTGCCGCCCAGCGGGTTGAACTGGTAGGGGCTGAAAGCGCGCAGGAACTGATTTCCCGCGTTGTAGAAGGACGCAAAGAAGGGGTTGCTCTCGAGGTTGTACCCGCCAGCCCGGCACCTGGCAGGCGCGGCCAGTGGCCGAAGCAGGCGCCCTGCGCGGCCACGTCCATCCAGAAGGCCCGCAAGGCGGCCTGCGCGCCGGCCCGCCCGCCCTCGGCCAGCCCAGTGGCCAGCACCGCGGCGTTCAAGGCACCGGCGCTGGCGCCGGATGCGCCGGAAAACATCAGCGTGTCCTCGTCGAGCAGGCGGTCGAGCACGCCCCAGGTGAAGGCGCCGTGCGAACCGCCGCCCTGCAGCGCGAGGTTGAGGGCAACGGGTTGGGCGGTGAGGGGTTTGCGGGCCATGCAGCGAGGGTAACCGCGCGGCACGTCGCACCTTGCGAAGGCGGGCGTTTCAGGTTGGCCGTTTCAGGTCGGCAGTTTCACGTCGGGCTCGTCAATACCGGCCTGTGATGCCTGCCACGCGCAAATAGACCGTTGCCATCCACGCCACCAAACCGCTGTGCAGCCAGCGCCGCCAGCCGCTGCGCTGCGGGGCGCCGGTGATTTCGGTAGACACCGCGAAAACGGTTTCGAAACGCGCAGAGAGCGCCGACGCGAAGTCGGTGTCGCGCACCACCACGTTGCCCTCCAGGTTCAACAGCAGCGACAGCGGGTCGATGTTGGAACTGCCCACCGTGGCCCATTCGTTGTCCACCAAGGCCACCTTGGCGTGCAGCGGCGCGGGCGTGTATTCGTAGATGCGCACGCCCTTGTCGCGCAGTTCGTCGTACACGGCGCGGGCAGCCAGCGCGGCGATGCGGTAGTCGAACTTGCCCTGCATCAGCAGGCGCACGCGCACGCCGCGATCGGCGGCAGCGCGCAGCGCCCGGCGGAAGCTGCGGCCGGGATAGAAATACGGCACCGCCAGGTCCACGCGCGTCTGCGCGTGGCGTATGGCCTCGACCAGGCTGCGTTCGATGGTGCGACGCTGGCGCACGTTGTCGCGCACCAGGAAGGCGGCGCGCACGGGTTCCAGCGCCGACAACGGTGGCGTGGGCGCGCTGCTGGTGCTGGTACTGGGACTGGCCCCGCGCAGGTCGCGCACCAGGGCCATGGCGCGCTTCACCGGGCGCTCGCTGCGGGCCAGCCTGCGCACCTCTTGGCGCCAGCCGCGCCACAAGTGCGCGCGCGCCCACATCGCGCGAGCGGTGGCATGGACGGCCAGCGCCAGCGGGCCAGTGACAGCCACGGCGAAGTCCAGACGGGGCGTGTCAAACCAGCCGTGGTTGATGTCGTGGCGGTCGTCAATGACGTTGATGCCGCCGACGAAGGCCACCGTCTCGTCGCACACGCACAGCTTCTGGTGCAGGCGGCGCAACTGCCCCGGCTGCAGCCAGGCGTACCAGCGGTCGAGCGGACGAAACACTTCCAGTTGCACCGCGCTGCCGGCGAACAAGCGGCGCACCGCCGGCAGCGTGGCGATGGAGCCGAAACCGTCCACCACCAGGTGCACGGCCAGCCCCCGCGCGGCGGCCTGCTTCAGCGCGTCGGCCACGGCGGTGGCGGCCGGGTCGTCGTGGAAGATGTAGGTGGCCATCCAGACCTCGTGCTGCGCCGCATCGATGGCCTGCACCATGCGCGGAAACAGCTCGTCGCCGCCCTGCAGAAGGTCCACGCGGTTGCCGCCGACGAAACGCGGCGCCGGCACGGTAGCCCAACTGCGCAAGCGGTCGGCGTCCAGCGCCATGTCAGGCCAGGCCGAGCTCGGCCACCAGCGGCAGGTGATCGGACATGCGCGCCCAACTCGCGCCGCGCGGCACGGCCGTGTTGCGGCAGGACAGGCCGCGCAGGTAGAAGCGGTCGAGTGCGAACACCGGCACCAGCGACGGGAAGGTGACGCAGTCGACACGCCGCGCGCGCGGATCGACAGCGCGCGTCAGGCCCAACTCGGTCATGGCGCCGTCCAGGCGTTCGCCCCAGTCGTTGAAATCACCCGCGACGACCAGCGCTTCACCGGCCGGCACCTCGGCGGCGATGAAACGCGCCAACCTTTCCACCTGCCGCACGCGGCTGCGGTGCACCAGGCCGAAATGCACGACCACGGCATGCACAGTCAGGCCGTTCCAGTGCACCGGCACGTGCAGCAAACCACGCTGTTCGAAGCGGTGGTCGCTGACATCGTGGTGGCCGACATCGCCCATCGGCCAGCGCGACAGCAGCGCATTGCCATGCTCGCCGCCGCGCGTGACGGCGTTGCTGCGGTAGGCCGATTCATAGCCCGCCGGCGCCAGGAATTCGGCCTGCCCCTCGGCCGGCCAGCCGAAGCTGGTGCGGTCAAAACGACGCGCTTCGCGGGTGTGGAAGAGCCGCACTTCCTGCAGGAAAACCAGGTCGGCGTCGAAGGACGCCACCGCGTCGCCCAGGTTGTGGATTTCCAGCCGCTTGCGCGGGCCCATGCCGCGCACGCCCTTGTGGATGTTGTAGGTGGCGACGCGCAGCGTGTCGCTGCCGGCGCTGGTTTTGGCGTTGCTGCTGCTGGTCGTGGATGGCGCGCTGCGCAAATTCATGCGGCTCTCGATGTTCGGTCCGGCAATTGGAGGATGGCGGCCTTGTTGCTGGGCGAAAAGCACAGCGCCGCTGCATCACGCCAAGGCAGCCAGCGCCACGCCAGGTGTTCACGTGGGCTCAGCACCACGGGGCGTGGCTCGGGCAGGCACAGACCGAATACGTGTTCGGTGTTGCGCATCACGCGCGGTCCATAGCGGTGTCGCCACTTCGCGTAAATCTCATAGTCGTTGTGGTGCTGCCAGTCGGTCAGCAGGCCGTCGCTGATGCCGGTTTCCTCGAACACCTCACGCCGTGCTGTGGCGTCCAGCGCCTCGTCGATGGCATCCAGCGAACCGGTGACGCTCTGCCAGGAGCCCGGGCTGTCGGCGCGTTCGATCAGCAGCACGTCCAGCGCCGGGGTGTGGATCACCACCAGCACCGAGACCGGAATCTTGGGCGGGCGCGCAGCCCGAGACAGGGGCTCAGACACCGCTGACGACGGTGGCTAAGGCGTCGATGAGACGGTGCGCCTCAAGGCGCAAGGAAACCACAGACCACGTTAGGAATCAAGGCCCGCGCCATCGGCGACGGGTTGGCATACACATCCCATTGCGCCATGCCGGCCTACCACGTCCGGAACGCTTCATTCCAGAGACCGTAAGCCTCGAAATGACGGTTCTGCTCGTCCACCCAGTCTTTGTACTTGGCGTAGAACGCGTCACCGTTGCGCGGCTCAACCTCCACCGGTGCAAGCCAGCTTTTAGCGGCGAGCATCGCATCGAAGCGTGCCGCTGAAATCAGCACGCTGTGCGCAAGGCGGCTCTTGGCTTCTGTGGCGGTGCCGTCCATGGCTGAACTCCTGTCGGGACATGCAGCCATTTTAGCCAATCAAGCCGCCGCTGTGGTGTTCCTCAGCCGGATGTGCAACTCGCGCAATTGCGCTTCGTCCACAAAGCTCGGCGCCCCGGTCAGCAGGCATTGCGCGCGCTGCGTCTTGGGGAAGGCGATCACGTCACGGATGCTCTCGGCACCGGTCATCAGCGTGGCAATGCGGTCCAGCCCGAAAGCCAGGCCGCCGTGCGGCGGCGCGCCGTACTGCAGCGCGTCGAGCAGGAAGCCGAACTTCACCTTCTGCTCTTCGGGCGTGATGTTCAGCGCTTCGAAGACACGGGCCTGCACCTCGGCCCTGTGGATCCGAACGGATCCACCACCAATCTCCCAGCCGTTCAACACCATGTCGTAGGCCTTGGCGATGCAAGCGCCAGGGTCGGTCTTCATCAGCTCGTCATGGCCGTCTTTCGGCGCCGTGAAGGGGTGGTGCACGGCGTTCCAGCGCTTGGCGTCGTCGTCGTATTCGAACATCGGGAAATCGACCACCCACAGCGGCGCCCACTTGTCTTCGAACAAGCCGTGGTTGCGGCCGAATTCGCTGTGACCGATTTTCAGGCGCAAGGCGCCGATGGCGTCGTTGACGACCTTGGCCTTGTCGGCGCCGAAGAAGATCAGGTCGCCATTGCACGCGCCAGTGCGAGCGATGATTTCGGCGATGGCCGCGTCGTGCAGGTTCTTCACAACGGGGCTCTGCAGGCCTTCCCGGCCCTTGCCGGCGTCGTTGACCTTGATCCACGCCAGACCCTTGGCGCCGTAGATCTTGACGAACTCGGTGTAGGCGTCGATTTCGCCCCGGCTCATCTCGCCGCCGCCCGGCACGCGCAAGGCCGCCACGCGACCACCCTTGGTGGTCGCGGGTCCTGAGAAGACCTTGAAGTCCACCGTCTTCATCACGTCGGTCAACTCGGTCAGTTCGAGGTTGACGCGCAGGTCGGGCTTGTCGCTGCCGTACTTGAACATTGCCTCGGCGTAGGTCATCTGCGCATACACCGGCAGCTCCAGACCCAGCGTCTTGCGGAAGACGGTGCGGATCATGGCTTCAGTGATGGCGCGGATTTCTTCTTCGCCCAGGAAGCTGGTCTCGATGTCGATCTGCGTGAACTCGGGCTGGCGGTCAGCGCGCAGGTCTTCGTCACGGAAGCACTTGACGATCTGGTAGTAGCGGTCGAAGCCGGCCACCATCAGCAGTTGCTTGAAGAGCTGCGGGCTTTGCGGCAGCGCGAAGAACATGCCGTCGTGCACGCGGCTGGGCACCAGGTAGTCGCGCGCGCCTTCGGGCGTGCTCTTGGTCAGCATCGGCGTTTCGATATCGATGAAGCCCTGCTCGTCAAGGAACTTGCGCACCTCGATGGCCACGCGGTAGCGCAGCATCAGGTTCTTCTGCATCTGCGGGCGGCGCAGGTCCAGCACGCGGTGCGTCAGGCGCACGGTCTCGCTGAGGTTCTCGTCGTCCAGCGGGAAGACCGGCGTGACACTGGCGTTGAGCACTTCCAGTTCATGCGCCAGGACTTCGATCTTGCCGCTGGTCAGGCCGGCGTTCTCGGTGCCCGGCGGGCGCGCGCGGACCTTGCCAATGACCTTGACGCAGAACTCGTTGCGCACGCCTTCGGCGACTTTGAAGGTTTCTGCACGGTCGGGGTCGAAGACGATCTGCACCAGGCCTTCGCGGTCGCGCAGGTCAATGAAGATGACGCCGCCGTGGTCACGGCGGCGGTGGGCCCAGCCCATCAGCGTGACGGTCTGGTCCATCAGCGTTTCGCTGACCAAGCCACAGTAGGTGGTTCTCATGGGTTCACTCCAAACGGATTTCTGAAATTCGGGGGAAAGGTTGTCGCGGCGCTGATGCTGCGCTGCGTGGCGTGTGCACGCGCGCTCGTCAGGGCTGGCGGGCTGCCGGGCCGGCCAGCCCCGTCAATTTCGAGCAGCAGCCGGCGCCGCCAGCGCGGGGGCGTCGCCATCGGGCGCCACCACGCCCATCGAGATCACGTACTTCAGCGCTTCATCCACGCTCATGTTCAGGACGCGGATGTCACGCCTGGGCATGATGAGAAAGAAGCCCGAGGTGGGGTTGGGCGTCGTCGGCACATAGACGCTGACATGCTCGCCCTCCAGATGCGCCGCCACCTCGCCGCCCGGCTTGCCGGTGACGAAGGCGATGGTCCACGAACCCTGGCGCGGGTACTGCACCAGGACCGCTTCGCGGAAGGCATTGCCATTGCTGGAAAACAGCGTGTCCGAGACCTGCTTGACCGAGTTGTAGATGCTTTTGACGATGGGGATCTTGCCCATCAACTTGTCCCACTGGCGCACCGACCACTGGCCGAAGATGTTGGTGACGAAGACGCCCGTCAACAGCATGCTGACGACCAGCACCAGCACGCCCAGGCCCGGCACATGGCGCAATTGTTCGATGCCGGCTCGCGTCGATTCGGGCAGTACGGCCTGTGTGGCCGACAGCAAGGCGGCGAAGACGCCGTCCAGCGTTCCCAGCAGCCACGACAGCAGCCAGATGGTGATGGCCAGTGGCAGCCACACCAGCAGGCCGGCAACGATGTATTTCCTCACGGCTTCAGCCTCGCTCGGCGGTCAAGAACCGCTGCCCGACGGCGGCGCCGCAGCAGGGGGCGCCGGGGCTGGCGATACAGCCGGGGCCGGCGCCGACGTCGAGCCTGCGGCTGGAGCGCCAGCAGCCGGCGCAGGCGCTGCCGCCTTGTCGCCGCCTTCAGTCGGCTTGTCGCCTGGCTTGTCGCCTGGCTTGGCCACCTCGCCGTCCTTGGCGTCTTTCGCGTCCTTGTCGTCCTTTGGCCCGGCGGCCGTGTTGCCACCGCGGAAGTCGGTCACGTACCAGCCCGAGCCTTTCAGCTGGAAGCCGGCTGCCGTGACCTGCTTTTCATAGGTCGCAGCACCGCAGGCCGGGCAGACGGTGAGGACGTCGTCGGACATCTTCTGCAACACGTCTTGCGCGTGGCCGCAGGTGGCACAGCGATAGGCGTAAATCGGCATGGTGGGAACGGCGTCCAAAAGGGCCGAAGTATAGGCGGCCGGGGTCAGCCGGACCCGGACGCAGGACTCAGCCGCCGTGGATCCAGAAGGCGGTCAGCAGCAAACCCAGCACGAAACCGGCCAGGGCCCACATCAGACCTTGCAGCAGGCGGCGGGTGGCGCGCTGTTCGGCCAGCAGTGCCGGCAGAGCCTGCAGCGCGGCGCGCTCGGTGGGGTCGCCCTGCTGGCGCAGCGCCTGGTGCAGCAGGCGCGGCAACTCTGGCAGCAACTGGGCATAGCGCGGGGCTTCGTTCTTCAGCCGTTCCAGCAGGCCGCGCCAGCCGATCTGCTCGTTCATCCAACGTTCCAGGAAGGGCTTGGCCGTGACCCACAGATCGAGGTCGGGGTCGAGCTGGCGGCCCAGGCCTTCGATGTTCAACAGCGTCTTCTGCAGCAAGACCAGTTGCGGCTGGATTTCGACATTGAAGCGGCGCGATGTCTGGAACAAACGCATCAGCACCTGGCCCAGCGAGATCTCTTTCAGCGGCCGGTCGAACTGCGGTTCACAGACTGCGCGGATGGCGCTTTCCAGCGCATCCACGCGCGTGTTCGCTGGCACCCAGCCGCTTTCGATGTGCAGTTCGGCCACACGCTTGTAGTCGCGCTGGAAGAAGGCCAGGAAGTTGTAGGCCAGGTATTCCTTGTCGTTGTCGGTCAGCGTGCCGACGATGCCGAAGTCCAATGCGATGTAGCGCCCGAAAGTGGCCGGATCCAGGCTCACCTGGATGTTGCCGGGGTGCATGTCGGCGTGAAAAAAACCGTCGCGGAAGACCTGGGTGAAGAAGAGCGTGACGCCGTCGCGGGCCAGCTTCTTGAAGTCCACGCCAGCCGTACGCAGGCGCTCGACCTGCCCGATGGGCACGCCTTTCATGCGCTGCATGACGATGACGCCGGACGTGCACAACTCCCACACCATCTCGGGCACCAGCACCAGGTTCAGGCCTTCCATGTTGCGCCGCAGTTGCGCGCCGTTGGCGGCCTCGCGCACCAGGTCCAGCTCGTCATGCAGATAGCCGTCGAACTCGGCCACCACCTCGCGCGGCTTCAAGCGCCGGCCGTCCGCCGACAAGCGTTCCACCCAGCGCGCCAGCGTGTGCAGCAGGCTCATGTCCTGGTCGATGACTTCCAGCATGCCCGGGCGCAGCACCTTCACCGCTACTTCGCGACCGTCTTTCAGCACCGCAAAGTGAACTTGCGCGATGGACGCGCTGGCCACCGGTTCGGCGTCGAAGCTGGAGAACACCTCGTCGATGCGCCGCCCGAATGCGCGCTCGATCAACATACGCGACTGCGCTGCCGGAAACGGCGGCACGCGGTCTTGCAGGCGGGCCAGTTCATCGGCCACGTCCAGCGGGATCAAATCGCGTCGGGTGGACAGCACCTGGCCGAACTTGACGAAGATGGGACCCAAGCGTTCCAACCCCATCCGCAGGCGCTCGCCGCGCGGCGCATCGAGCCGGCGGCCAATGGTGACCAGGCGCACCAGGCCGCGCACCCAGCGCTGGCGAAAGGCCGACAGCGCCACCTCGTCCAGGCCGAAGCGCAGGACGGTGACGACGATGGTCACCAGCCGGCCGAAGTGGCCCAAGATCAGATGCCGCGTCCGCGCAGGCGCTCGCCCAGCCCGGCCGCACCGCGGCTGCCCAAGTCGAGCGCCGACCGCAAGGCCTTGGCGAGCGCCGACGCCATGCGGTGCAGCGGCTGCGCCACCGTTGGCCCGAACAGGCGTTCAAGGTCGGCGGCCACGTCCCAGCGCACGTTTTGCAGCAGCCAGTTCACATCAGCGGCCAGTTGGGCGTCGCCATCGATCTGCACCGCCGGCGCTTCGCCGCCCACCAGACGGCCGATCAGCAAAGCCGGATTCGGCGCGTCCAGCGTCACCGCCAGATCGGGCGTCGCCAGGGGCTCGGGGCCGCACCACTCCAGCATGCCAGCCGGGGTGACGCGCCAGGCCAACGCCGGTGGCGCGGGCAGCAGCGCGGGCCAGCCTGTGACGGCCAGAGCCACCGTTCGCCCAGCATGGGCCTGCAGGCGCGCAGTGGCCACAGGTTCAGAGGCCAGGACGTGGTTGATGACCAGGGTGAGCCGTTCGGCCAGGGCCGGCGCCAACAGGGCTTGAAGACTTTGCAACATCCGGCGATTGTAGGCAGCACCCCCAAAACAGGCGGCCGCACACCCGGCGGACAGCCCGGGCAATTGGGCGAGAATCCCCAGACTTACGAGTGGTCGGTCGAACCCCGACAGCCCGCCCCAGCTTTTAACAGGGTGGGTGGGCCACCGTCCTGAACCGCCTCCCCCGCTGCCCCTGATGTTCGAAGACCGAGGCTACAAAAGAACTTTCTACAGCGCGCCCCAGTCGGTGACCTCGCTCGTGGCGGCGTTCCTGGAACCCACCATCACGGTGCTCGTGTTCCTGGCCGTGTCGGCGTTGTTCAATGAGCCCATCGGACGGTCCGACCTGACGCTGTGCCTGCTGATCTTTGCGCTGACCTTCCCGGGGCGCAATCGCTTCCGCGACCGCCATCTGAATGCTGCTGTCGACATCGGCAGTTCGTGGCTGAGCCTGCTGGCGATACTGGCGCTGTGTGCCTACGCCACGCGCAGCCTGCAACTCTTCAACGTCGACGTGCTGATCTGGTGGGCCGTGGCCACGCCCGTGCTGCAGTGGCTGGGCTATTTCAGCGGCCGCATGGCGCTGCGCCGCCTGGCCAGCGTGCCGGGCAATCGCCGCACGGCCGTTGTGGTGGGCGCGGGCAGCCTGGGCGTGAAAGTGTCGCGGGCCTTCCAGGCGCATGACGACCTGGGGCTGGTCTTCCTCGGCTACTTCGACGACCGCGCCGACGACCGCGTGGACAGCGACGCCGCCGGCCTGCGCCTGGGCAACCTGAGGCAGGTGGCACCGTTCATCACCGAGCACGGCGTCAACGAGGTCTACATCACGTTGCCGCTGGGCTCGCAGCCGCGCATCGTCGAACTGCTGGCCCAGGTGCAGGGCACCACGGCCAGCGTGTTTTTCGTGCCCGATGTGTTCGGCATCAGCATCATCCAAGGCCGCCTGCACGACATGAACGGCGTGCCGGTCGTGGGCTTGCAGGAAACGCCCTTCACCGGCACCAACCGCCTCGTCAAGCGGGTGTCCGACCTGGTACTGGCCGCCTTCATCCTGGTGCTGATCTCGCCGGTGCTGCTGGTAGTGGCCATCGGCGTGAAGCTGAGCTCGCCCGGGCCGGTGATCTTCGCGCAGCGGCGCAACGGGCTGGATGGCGAAGAAATCATTGTCTACAAATTCCGCTCGATGCGCGCCGCCGACGACGGAGCTATCGTGCTGCAGGCGACCAAGGAAGACGCGCGCATCACGCGCTTCGGCGCTTTCCTGCGCCGCAGTTCGCTGGACGAGTTGCCACAATTCGTCAACGTGTTGCACGGCCGCATGAGCATCGTGGGGCCGAGGCCCCACGCCGTGGCCCACAACGAGCAGTACCGCCAGCTCATCAAGGCCTACATGGTGCGCCACAAGGTCAAGCCGGGCATCACAGGCTGGGCACAAATCCACGGTTTGCGCGGCGAGACCGACACCATCGACAAGATGCAGTCACGCGTCGAATACGATCTGGAGTACCTGCGGAATTGGTCCCTGGGTCTGGACCTTCAGATCATTGCGCGCACCATCAAGCTGGTGTTTTTCGACCGCAACGCCTACTGACAGCAGGAAGCTTCCCCCGTGACGAAACCGACCCGCGAACTCCGGCCGTTAACCGACCCCGCACGCAGGGCCGTGGCGCTGGCGGCAAGCGCGGTGGCGGGTTTGGCCGCTCTGGTGAGCCTGCCCGCTGCGGCCGAATCGCATCCCTACTACATCGGCGTGTCGGAAAGCGTCAGCCACGACCGCAACCTGCTGCGCCTGGCCGATGGACAGCCGGCCAACCCGGGCTACAGCCGGGGCGACACGACGATGAGCACCGCCTTGCAGGGCGGCATCGACCAACCCTTCGGCCGCCAGCGCGTGAACGCCAACCTGTCGCTGCGCGACGTGCGCTACAGCAACAACTCGCAGTTCAACAACCAGGGCTACACCGGCAGCCTGGGCCTGGACTGGTCGACCGCCGAACGCATCAGCGGCAGCCTGTCGGCCAATACCAACCGCAGCCTGTCCAGCTTCAACAATTACCAGATCGGCTTGCTGGCCGACAAGAACTACGAAGACACGCAGGGCTTGAATGCCCAGGTCAACGTGGGCCTGGTGACGCAATACAGCCTGGAGTTCACGGCCGGCCACCGCGCGGTCGGCAACACGCTGGACAACCTGACGCTGCAGGCGCGCAACTTCACGCAAGACACCGGTGGCTTCGCGCTGCGCTGGCGGCCGAGCGGCATTGCCAACTTCAGCCTGGGCGTGCACGACACGCGCGGCCGCTACCCGAAATTCCGCTTCAGCAACGGTGAATACCAGGCCGACCGCTACAAGCAGACCTCGGTGGACTTGACGGCCTCGCTGGTGCCCACGGGGGCCAGCACCGTGGACTTCCGAATCGGCCAGTCGCAGACGCGCTACGACCTGAACAGCGCACGCAATTTTTCGGGCCTGACGGGCACGTTGGGCTGGAATTGGCAGGCCACCGGCCGTTTCAAGATGAGCACCCGGCTGTCGCGCGACACCGGCCAGGACTCTTACGCCACCACGGTCTTCGGCAACGTGCCGGGCTCGTCCGATTACAGCCGCCTGGTCAACACCTTCCGCGTCGATGGCAGCTACGACTATTCCGCCAAGATCGCCTTCACGGCCGCATGGCAGCTGGCGCAACGCACGATCGTGCAGACCATCGTCAACCCGTTGCTGCCGCTGAATGCGAGCGGCAAGGACAGCAGCAACACCTACTCGATCGGCGTGCGCTGGGCGCCGCTGCGCACCGTGTCGCTGGGCTGCGATGCCACGCAGGAACGGCGCTCGGCATCGGGCGAACTGACCACGCCGCTGCACAGCACCGGCCTGTCGTGCTTCGGCCAGTTGCAGTTTCAGCCCTGACCCTTGATCTCGCCTTGTTGACGCCTTGTTGGCGCCTTCTTGAACCCACCCGTCATGCCCACCATCCTGCTCACCGGCGCCACCGGCTACATCGCTTCACACACCTGGCTGGCGTTGCAAGCGGTGGGCTTCAAGGTGGTGGGCGTCGATGACTTCTCGAACAGTTCGCCCGAGGTGCTGAACCGTCTGCGCGAACTGTCGGGGCAGGAACCCGTCTTCGAGCGCGCCAGCGTTTGCGACGCGGCGGCGATGGACGTGTTGTTCCAGCGCCACCGCATCGACGCCGCCGTGCACTTCGCGGCCTTCAAGGCGGTGGGCGAGTCCACCGCCCAGCCGCTGGACTACTACGCCAACAACATCGGCGGCTTGTTGCCCGTCTGCCGCGCGATGCAACAGCACGGCGTGCATCGCTTTGACTTCAGTTCCAGCGCCACGGTCTACGGCGACCCGCAACAACTGCCGTTGACCGAAGCCGCCCCGCTGTCGGCCACCAACCCCTACGGCCAGACGAAACTGATCGGTGAGCAGATCTTGCGCGACCTGGGTGCCGCCAACCCGCTGTGGCAGACCGGCTGCCTGCGCTACTTCAACCCGGTGGGCGCACACGAAAGCGGCCGCATCGGCGAAGACCCGCGTGGCGTGCCCAACAACCTGATGCCCTACGTCGCGCAGGTCGCCGTCGGGCGCCGCCAGCAGTTGTCGGTGTATGGCGACGACTACCCCACCAGCGACGGCACCGGCGTGCGCGATTACATCCATGTGGTCGATCTGGCCGCAGGCCACGTCGCAGCGCTGCGTCGCTTGTTCGACGCGCCGGGCTCCTTCACCGTCAACCTGGGCACGGGCCGTGGCTACAGCGTGCTGGAAGTCGTGGCCGCCTACGCGGCTGCCAGCGGCCGCGCCGTGCCCTACCAGGTGATGCCGCGCCGGCCCGGCGACATCGCCGCCTGCTACGCCGACCCGGCCCGCGCCGAAGCACTGCTGGGCTGGACGGCCCAACACGATCTGGCCCGTATGTGCGCCGACAGTTGGCGCTGGCAATTGATGAACCCCAACGGATTTCAAGCATGAAGCAGACCCAAGTCCAACCCGTCATCATGGCCGGCGGTTCCGGCACCCGGCTGTGGCCACTGTCGCGCGCCGGCTTTCCCAAGCAGTTCCTGGTGCTGTCGGGCAACACCAGCCTGTTCCAGCAAGCCGCTTCGCGCCTGCAGGGCCTGGGCGATGCCGACACGGTGGTGGCCGACCCGCTGATCGTCGGCAACGAGGAGCACCGCTTCCTGGTGCTGGACCAGTTGCGTGAAATCAAGACCGAGCCGTCGGCGGTGCTGTTGGAACCCGTGGGCCGCAACACCGCACCGGCCGTCACGCTGGCTGCGTTGCACGCTTTGGACGCCGGTGGCGACCCGGTGCTGGTGGTCACGTCGGCCGACCAGACCGTCACCGACGGCGCTGCCTTCACGGCGGCCTTGAAAGGCGCGGTGCGCATGGCCGCCGAAGGTGCCATCGCGATTCTGGGCGTCACGCCTGACCGTCCCGAAACGGGCTACGGCTACATCCGCGCCGACGGCGACAAGGTGGCGCAGTTCGTCGAGAAACCCGACCAGGCGACGGCCGAAAAATACGTCGCTGCAGGCGGCTACTACTGGAACGCCGGCATGTTCGTGCTGAAGGCCTCGGTCTGGATGGCCGCGCTGGAACGCTTCCGCCCCGACATCGCCAGCGCCTGCCGCGCGGCCTGGGCAACCCGTGCCACCGACGCCAAGTTCGTGCGCCCGGCCAAGGCCGAATTCGCGGCCGTGCCCAGCGAATCGGTGGACTACGCGGTGATGGAACAGTGCCCCGGCGTGCTCGACATCCGGATGCAGCCGCTGGCCGCCGGCTGGAACGACCTGGGCGCCTGGGAAGCCGTGTGGCAGGTGGCCGAGAAAGACGCCGCCGGCAACGCCAGCGTGGGCGACGCCATCATCAGCGACAGCCGCAACACGCTGGTACACGCCACCAGCCGGTTGGTCAGCGTGGTCGGGCTTGAAGACGTGATCGTGGTGGAAACGCCCGACGCCATCCTGGTGGCCAGCCGCGAGAAGAGCCAGGACGTGAAGAACATCGTCAACCAGCTGGGCCGCGAACAGCGCGGCGAACAGGTCTTGCACCGCAAGGTGCACCGTCCCTGGGGCTGGTACGACAGCATCGACAACGGCCCGCGCCACCAGGCCAAACGCATCATGGTCAAGCCAGGCGCCTCCTTGAGCCTGCAGATGCACCATCACCGCGCCGAGCACTGGATCGTCGTCAGCGGCACCGCTGAAGTCACCAACGGCGACCAGGTGTTGATGCTCACCGAAAACCAGAGCACCTACATCCCGCTGGGCCAGGTCCACCGCCTGCGCAACCCGGGCAAGATGGACCTTGAAATCATCGAAGTCCAGTCGGGCAGCTACCTCGGCGAAGACGACATCGTGAGGTTCGAAGACACCTACGGCCGGGTGCCCGTCAAATGACCATCCTTGTCACCGGCGGCGCCGGCTTCATCGGCAGCAACTTCGTCCTCGACTGGCTGGCTCAGTCTGATGAACCCGTCGTCAACCTGGATGCGCTGACCTACGCCGGCAACCTGCAGAACCTGGCCTCGCTGCAAGGCAAAACCACGCATGCCTTCGTCAAGGGCGACATCTGCGACCGTGCTTTGCTGGACGGCCTGATGGCCACGCAACGGCCGCGCGCGGTGGTGCACTTCGCGGCCGAAAGCCATGTTGACCGCAGCATCCACGGCCCGGGCGCGTTCATGAAAACGAATGTGGACGGCACCTTCACGCTGCTGGAGGCGGTGCGCCAACACTGGAACACGCTGGACGGCGACGCGAAAGCGGCCTTTCGCTTCCACCACGTCAGTACCGACGAGGTCTACGGCAGCCTGGCGCCCGACGCACCGGCCTTCACCGAAACGCATCCCTACGAACCGAACAGCCCGTATTCCGCCAGCAAGGCCGCCAGCGACCACCTGGTGCGCGCCTGGCACCACACTTACGGCCTGCCGGTGGTGACCACCAACTGCAGCAACAACTACGGGCCCTTTCACTTCCCCGAGAAGCTGATCCCGCTGTTGATCGTCAACGCGCTGGCCGGCAAGCCGCTGCCGGTGTACGGTGACGGCCAGCAGATCCGCGACTGGCTGTATGTCGGCGACCACTGCAGCGGCATACGCGCCGTGCTGGCCGGTGGCCGGCTGGGTGAGACTTACAACATCGGTGGCTGGAACGAACAGGCCAACATCGACATCGTGAAGACGGTGTGTGCCTTGCTCGACGAACTGCAACCCAACGCCGATGGTCCTTACGCCCGACTGATCACTTTCGTCAAAGACCGCCCTGGCCACGACCGCCGTTACGCCATCGACGCGCGCAAGATCGAACGCGAACTGGGCTGGCGTCCTGCCGAAACCTTCGACAGCGGCATCCGCAAGACCGTGCAGTGGTATTTGACCCATGGCGACTGGGTGGCCAATGTGCAAAGTGGCGGCTACAAGGACTGGGTCGCCGCCAACTACACAGCGCGTTGAACGGGCCACGATGAAGATTCTTCTGCTCGGCAAAAACGGCCAAGTTGGCTGGGAACTGCAGCGCGCACTGGCGCCGCTGGGTGAGGTCGTCGCCTGTGATTTCGACTCGGCCGGCGATCTGAAAGCCGACTTCGGCCAGCCTGAATCGCTGCGGCCTTTGATCCGCGCGCTGCGACCCGACGTGATTGTCAATTCAGCCGCGCACACGGCTGTCGACAAGGCAGAAACCGAACCCGATTTCGCGCGCGCTCTGAATGCCACGGCGCCCGGCGTCGTCGCGCAAGAAGCTGCCATGCTGGGTGCGTTGATGGTGCACTACAGCACCGACTACGTCTTCGACGGCAGCGGCAGCGCGCCGCGCGACGAAACGGCAGCCACAGGCCCGCTCAGCGTCTACGGCCGCACCAAGCTGGAAGGCGAAGAACGGGTCCGGGCCAGCGGCTGCCAGCACCTGATCTTGCGCACCAGTTGGGTCTACGCAGCGCGCGGCGGCAACTTCGCCCGCACCATGCTGAAGCTGGCCGCCGAGCGCGATGCGCTGAGCGTCATTGCCGACCAGTTCGGCGCCCCCACCGGCGCCGAACTGCTGGCCGACATCACCGCCCACACGCTGATGCGCACACGCACCACGCCGGCCTTGGGCGGCACCTACCACTGCGTGGCTGGCGGCGAAACGCACTGGCAGGGCTACGCCAGCTTCGTCATCGAATGGGCGCGTGCCCACGGCGTGGCCATCAAAGTGGCCGCTGACGCCGTCAAGGCCATCCCCACCAGCGCCTACCCAACGCCGGCCCAGCGACCCCTGAATTCGCGCCTGGACACGCGCAAGCTGCAGTCGAATTTCGGCCTTACTTTGCCGCATTGGCAAGCGGGGGTCGAGCGCATGCTCACCGAAGTACTCGGTCGCTGAACGAAAGATCAACATGCAACGCAAAGGCATCATCCTGGCCGGTGGCTCCGGCACCCGCCTGCACCCGGCCACGCTGGCCATCAGCAAACAATTGCTGCCGGTCTACGACAAGCCGATGGTTTACTACCCGCTCAGCACCTTGATGCTGGCCGGCATGCGCGACGTGCTGATCATCAGCACCCCGCAAGACACCCCGCGCTTCCAGAGCCTGCTGGGCGACGGCAGCCGCTGGGGCATGAACCTGAGCTACTGCGTGCAGCCCAGCCCTGACGGCCTGGCGCAGGCCTTCATCCTGGGCAAAAACTTCGTTGGCGGCGGCCCCAGCGCACTGGTGCTGGGCGACAACATCTACTACGGCCACGACTTGGCGCATCTGCTGTCGCGCGCCGACCAGCGCACGCACGGCGCCACCGTGTTTGCCTACCACGTCACCGACCCCGAGCGCTACGGCGTGGTCGAGTTCGACGCCAACAAGCGCGCGCTCAGCATCGAAGAAAAGCCCACAGCGCCGAAGAGCAACTACGCCGTCACCGGCCTGTACTTCTACGACGAGCAGGTCTGCGACATCGCCGCCAGCATCAAGCCCAGCGCACGCGGTGAGCTGGAAATCACCACCGTCAACGCGCACTACCTGCAGCAGCAGCAACTCGACGTGGAGATCATGGGCCGCGGCTACGCCTGGCTGGACACCGGCACCCACGACAGCCTGCTGGAAGCCGGTCAGTTCATTGCCACGCTGGAAAAGCGCCAGGGCCTGAAGGTGGCCTGCCCCGAAGAAATCGCCTACCGCGCCGGCTGGATCGACGCCGCGCAACTGGAAATGCTGGCCGCGCCGATGATGAAGAACAGCTACGGCCAGTACCTGATGCAAGTGTTGCGCGAGAAAGCGTTCTGACCATGAAGCTGCTGCCCACCAAGCTGCCAGGCGTCGTCATCATCGAACCGGCCGTCTTTGGCGACGACCGCGGCTGGTTTTACGAAAGCTTCAACGAAGCGCGCTTCAATGCGGCGCTGGACGACATCGGCCTGCCCCCGGCACCGCGCTTCGTGCAGGACAACCACTCGTCCAGCAAGGCCGGCGTGCTGCGTGGCCTGCACTACCAACTGCCGCCGCAGGGGCAAGGCAAGCTGGTGCGCGTGGTGCACGGAGCAGCTTGGGACGTAACGGTGGACATACGCCCCGGTTCACCGACGTTCGGGCAGTGGTTCGGCGTGGAGTTGAACGCCGAGAACAAGCGCCAGTTGTGGATACCGGAGGGCCATGCGCACGGCTTCATCGCGCTGCAGGACGACACCCACTTCCTCTACAAGACCACCGACGTGTGGTCCAAGGCCTGCGAGCGCGCCATCCGCTGGGACGACCCGGCTCTGGCTATCGCCTGGCCCATTCCGGTGGGCGGCGTGGCGCCGCTGGTGGCACCGAAGGATGCCGCTGCACCCCTGCTGGCTGACGCCGAATTGCCAGGCGGCTGAACGGCTGCTTTGCCGCAGGGCAGACAAAAAAAACGCAGCCGAGGCTGCGTTTTTTCTGGGTGGGACCCGTAGGCCCCGAGGCAATCAGATCGCCTTGATGGTCGAAGCTTGCGGGCCCTTTTGGCCTTGCTTGACTTCGAACTCGACCTTTTGGCCTTCGGCCAGGCTGCGGAAGCCGCCGGTCGATTGGATCTCGCTGAAGTGAGCGAAGAGGTCCTTGCCGCCGCCGTCAGGCGTGATGAAGCCAAAGCCCTTGCCGTCGTCGAACCACTTCACAACACCGGTTTGCGTAGTCATATTGAATTTCCTTTCACGGTTGCTGCGCAGCACATGCTGGCGCAGTGCAGATGCGGGCCAAGATGAATCACCGATCAAGAAATCCAACGGAACCGCTGCGAAGCGGGACACGCCAAACACTGTCTGTAAAAAACCGTCTTGCTCAAATCTACGCAGCTAATGTAGCCGCAAACGCAGTCGCACTCATTTCGCCCCAGCAAAGACCGGCACGAAGACGCGAACCGCGCTGCCGCAACCGCCGCTCAGACCGCCCGCGCCGCGCTGCGGCCGATGCCGCTGTACTCGATGCCCTGCAGCCGCATCAAGGCCGGGTCGAAGATGTTGCGACCGTCGAAGATCAACGGCTGCTTCAGCGCCGCCTTCAGGGCGTCGAAGTCGGGGTTGCGGAACTCCTTCCACTCGGTCACCACCACCAGCGCATCGGCGCCCGTCAGCGCATCGGCCTGGCTGGCCGCGAAGTGCAGGCCGGGGATGCCTTCCATCACGCGCGCCGCCTCTTCCATGGCCACCGGGTCGTAGGCGCGCACGGCTGCGCCACGGCGCGTCAGCTCGTCCACGATGACGCGGCTGGGCGCCTCTCGCATGTCGTCGGTGTTGGGCTTGAAGGCCAGGCCCCACATGGCGAACGTGAGCCCGGCCAGGTCTTCACCGAAGCGCTTCACGATCTTGTTCACCAGCACGTGCTTCTGACGGTCGTTGGCATCTTCCACAGCCTGCAGCACGCCCAGCGTCATGCCGGCTTCTTTGCCGGTGTGGATCAGCGCCTTCACGTCTTTCGGAAAGCAACTGCCGCCATAGCCAGTGCCGGGGTAGAGGAAGGACGTGCCGATGCGCGGATCGCTGCCGATGCCCTTGCGCACCATCTCGATGTCGGCGCCCACGCGCTCGGCCAGCAGGGCCAGCTCGTTCATGAAACTGATGCGTGTTGCCAGCATCGCGTTGGCGGCGTACTTGGTGAACTCGGCGCTGCGCACATCCATCACCTGCAGCCGGTCGTGGTTGCGCATGAACGGCGTGTACAGCGCGCGCATCAGCAGGATGGCGCGCTCGTCGTCGGCGCCCACCACGATGCGGTCGGGGCGCATGCAGTCGTCCACCGCCGCGCCCTCCTTCAGGAATTCGGGGTTGGACACGACTGCGAAATCGGTGTCGCCCAGCCCGCGCGCCACCAAGGCAGCATGCACGGCCGCCTTCACCTTGTCGGCCGTGCCCACGGGCACCGTGCTCTTGTCGACGATGACCTTGTAGTCGGTCATGTGGCGGCCGATGTTGGTGGCGGCAGCCAGCACGTACTGCAGGTCGGCCGAACCGTCTTCGTCGGGCGGCGTGCCCACGCCAATGAACTGGATGGTGCCGTGGGCCACCGCTTCTTCCACGTTGGTGGTGAACTGCAGGCGGCCGGCGGCCACGTTGCGCTTGACGACGGCTTCCAGGCCCGGTTCGTGGATGGGGATGCCGCCTTCTTGAAGCATGCGGATCTTGCGCTCGTCGATGTCGAGGCAAACCACGTGGTTGCCCATCTCCGACAGGCAGGCGCCTGTGACCAAACCGACATAACCGGTGCCGACGACAGTGACTTTCATGGCGGTGCTGTGCTCCTGAGCCTGAGCGCGGCCCCACGGCCGCGCGACAATCGCGGATTGTCACCCGATGGCCGAGCAGCCAGCACTCAGCTTGCGCAGGAAGTGCGACATGGTGCGCACTGCCGGCCGTCGCCCGTCACACAGGCAGTGATATCTTCGAAGACACGCTCACCCCTCCCAGACGACATGACCAAAACCGCACTTATCACCGGCGTTACCGGCCAGGACGGCGCCTACCTGGCCGAACTGCTGCTGAAGAAGGGTTATGACGTGCACGGTATCAAGCGCCGTTCGTCGTCGTTCAACACCGACCGTGTGGACCACCTGTACCAGGACCCGCACGTTGACCACCAGAATTTCACGCTGCACTACGGCGACCTGACGGACAGCACCAACCTGATCCGCATCGTCAAACAGGTGCAGCCCGACGAGATCTACAACCTGGGCGCGATGAGCCACGTGGCCGTCTCTTTCGAGCAGCCCGAATACACCGCCGACGCCGACGGCATCGGCACGCTGCGCCTGCTGGAAGCCATCCGCATCCTGGGCCTGGAAAAGAAGACCCGTTTCTACCAAGCCAGCACTTCGGAGCTGTACGGCCTGGTGCAGGAAACTCCCCAGAAGGAGACCACGCCCTTCTACCCGCGCAGCCCCTACGCGGTGGCCAAGATGTACGCCTACTGGATCACGGTGAACTACCGCGAGGCCTACGGCATCTACGCCTGCAACGGCATCTTGTTCAACCACGAGAGCCCCATCCGCGGCGAGACCTTCGTCACGCGCAAGATCACCCGAGCCATCGCCCGCATTGCGCTGGGCCTGCAGAACACGCTGTACCTGGGCAACCTGAGCGCGCTGCGCGACTGGGGCCACGCGCGCGACTACGTGCAGATGCAGTGGCTGATGCTGCAGCAGGACGTGGCCGAAGATTTCGTCATCGCCACCGGCGAACAGCACAGCGTGCGCGAATTCGTGCAGCTGTCGGCCGCCGAACTGGGCGTGACCATCACCTTCGAAGGCGAAGGCGAGAAGGAAATCGGCGTCGTCACGGCGGTGGCCAAGACGAAGGGCGATCTGCGCGCCAAGTGCAAGGTCGGCGATGTCATCGTCAAGGTCGACCCGCGCTACTTCCGGCCGACTGAAGTGGAAACGCTGCTCGGCGACCCGACCAAGGCCAAGGTCAAGCTGGGCTGGGTGCCGACCACGCCGTTCAGCGAACTGGTACGCGAAATGGTCGAAAGCGACTACACCGCCGCCAAGCGCGACAGCCTGGTCAAGCTGGCGGGGTTTCAGGCTTACGACCACCACGAATGAAGGGTCCGATGCGTGCGGGTGCCCGCATTTACGTGGCCGGCCACCGCGGCCTGGTCGGCAGTGCCATCGTGCGTTGTCTGCTGGCCAACGGCCACAGCGACCTGATCACGCGCACACACGCTGAACTGGACTTGACCGACGCGCGCGCCACTGAAAATTTCTTCGAGACCGAACGGCCCGAATACGTCTTCCTGGCGGCCGCCAAAGTGGGCGGCATCGTGGCCAATAACCGCTTTCCGGCGGAGTTCATCCGCGACAACCTGGCCATCCAGACCAGCGTGATCCACGCCGCCTACAAGGCCGGTGTGAAGCGCATGCTGTTCCTGGGCAGCAGTTGCATCTACCCCAAGCTGGCACCGCAGCCCATGCGTGAGCGTGACCTGCTGACCGGCCCGCTGGAGCCCACTAACCGGCCCTACGCGCTGGCCAAGATTGCCGGCGTGGAGATGTGCTGGTCCTAC
>JBBQAI010000222.1:0-2456 GCA_038316205.1 Burkholderiales bacterium | reverse complement strand
GCTCGGCAGCCTCTGGATGCTGCTGCCGATGGTGGCAACCGGTCTGCCCACCATCGACGACGTCCCCGTTCCCGTTCTCACCTCTTCCCAGTGGGCCAGCGTGCCTGTGGCTTGGGCCAAGAACCTGCACCGCGCAACGGCTTGAATCAGAACCGCGCCTGAACCGCACGAATTCAAACCCACCGATGATCGATGCCAAAGTCCTGCTCGCTGACCTGACACGCCTGCTCAAGCGGCTGGAAGACGACCTGCGCGAGCGTGCCCTCAGCCCCAGCAGTGAGGTGCCCGAACTTCGCGGCCAACTACAAGCCGAGTGGCAGACAGCCCGTGATGCCGATCGCACGGCCGAGACCTTCGAGTCCTGGGCCGAGCAGGTCATCACGCAAGCTGGCGTGCATTGGCTGCTAAGTTGCGTGTTCCTGCGCTTCATCGAAGACAACGGGCTGGTGGACCGGCCCTGGATCAGCGGCACACCGCAGTCGGGCCGGCTGGCCTTGGCGCGCGACGGCCATGACGCGTACTTTCGCGCACATCCGCATTGGAACGATCGCGACTTTCTGATCGCCAGTTTTCGCGAAGCCGGCGCGCTGCCCGGCCTGCACACCTTCTTCGACGAAGCACACAACCCGGTCTTCCGGCTGGGCATCAGCGGTGATGCCGCGATGGCGGTGATGCAGTTTTGGCAAGAGGTCGCCGCCGATTCCGGGTTGCTGGTCCGTGACTTCACCGACCCGGCCTGGAACACCCGATTCCTCGGTGACCTGTACCAGGACCTGAGCGAAGCCACGCGCAAGCGTTATGCGTTGCTGCAGACGCCGGAGTTCGTCGAGGAATTTATCCTCGACCGCACCTTGACGCCCGCCATCCAGGAGTTCGGCTACCGCGAAGTGCGGCTGATCGACCCGACCTGCGGCTCAGGCCACTTCCTGCTCGGCGCGTTCCACCGTCTGGTCGAGGAGTGGATGCGGAACGAGCCTGGCCGCATCCCGGCCGACGTGGCGCAGAAGGCGCTCGACGCGGTCGCCGGCGTCGACCTGAACCCGTTTGCCGTGGCCATCGCGCGCTTTCGGCTACTGCTTGCAGCGCTTCAGGTCAGCCAAGTACAGACCTTGACCAACGCACCCGACTTCAAGATCCATGTGGCCATCGGCGACAGCCTGTTGCACGGGACCCGCTTCGGCGGCAGCGCGAGCGAAGAACTCTTCGACGCAGCGGCAAGCCACGCCGACACCGGACTGGCTCATGCCTACGCCAGTGAAGACCTGGCCGACGTGCAGCGCATCCTCGGTGTGCAGTACCACGCGGTGGTGGGTAACCCGCCCTACATCGTCGTCAGGGATGCGGCGCTGAACGCCGCGTACCGCCGCAAGTACGCGAGCTGCCACATGAAATATTCACTCGGCGCACCGTTCACCCAGCGCTTTTTCGAGCTGGCGGTCACGGGCCGACAAGGCCATCCCGCCGGCTTCGTCGGCCTGATTACCGCCAACTCGTTCATGAAGCGCGAGTTCGGTTCGAAGCTGATCGAGCAGGTGCTGCCGCGACTGGACCTGAGCCATGTGGTTGATACCTCAGGGGCCTACATCCCTGGCCACGGCACGCCGACCGTGATCATGTTCGGCCGGCACCGTGCGCCGGTGGGCGCAGGCGTGCGGACGGTGATGGGCATCAAGGGCGAGCCCAGCACGCCAGACAATCCGACCCACGGGCTGGTGTGGTCGGCGATCCTGGGACAGATGGACCGGGTCGGGTCGGAGAGCGAGTTCGTCAGCGTGGCGGACATGCCGCGAGCGGTGTTTGGCAAGCATCCGTGGAGCATCGGTGGCGGTGGAGCTGCCGACCTCAAAGAATTGATCGAGGCTGAGCGTCCGCGGCTGGATAGTCAGATCGAGTCAGCGGGGTTCGCGAGCTTCACCGGCACAGACGACCTCTTCGCCGCCGACTTACAGAGCTTTCTGCGACGAGGCTTCGCGGCAAATCAAATAGCGCCGTTCGTGATGGGCGATAGCGTTCGCGACTACGCCGTCGATGGAGATACACATGCCTTTGTGCCTTACGGCTCGGACCGCTTGCCGATTCCCTTCGAGCGAGACTCTGCCTGGGCCCACTCCTTGTGGCCATGGCGTTCAACAATGGAAGGTGTTGTTTCCTTCGCCGGACGCACACGCAAAGAATGTGGCGACAAATGGTGGACTTGGTACCGCTGGGTCGCATCCAAGTACGCAACGCCGCTGACGATCACTTTCGCCGAGGTTGCCACCCACAACCATTTCGTCCTCGACCGGGGTGGCAAGGTCTTCAAGCAGACTGCGCCAGTGATCAAGCTGCCCGCTGGGGCCGGCGAGGACGAACACCTGGGGCTGCTCGGGCTGCTCAATTCGTCGGTTGCGTGCTTCTGGTTGCAGCAGGTTTGCCACAACAAGGGCGGCCCTGGCGGCGGCAGCAGCAAGGACGAG
>JBBQAI010000004.1:0-85800 GCA_038316205.1 Burkholderiales bacterium | reverse complement strand
TGGCGCGCGAGGTCGTCGAGTTCTATGGTGACCGGGTCGGTGAACACCCGGTGGGCACCGGCCCCTACCTGCTGGCGCAGTGGAAACGCAGCTCGCGGATCGTGCTTGCCCGCAACCCCAATTTCCGCGAGGTGTTCTACGACGAAAACCCGCCGGAGTCCGATGCCCGCCTGACGGCGGCGGCCGCGAAGCTGAAGGGTCGGCGGCTGCCGCTGCTGGACGAGGTGGCCATCAGCATCATCGAAGAACCGCAACCGCGCTGGCTGAGCTTCCTGAACGAAGAGCAGGATCTGATGGACCAGCTGCCGCAGGACTTCGCCAACACCGTCATCCCGAACAACGTGCTGGCACCCAACCTGGCCAAGAAGGGCATCCTGATGGTGCGCTACCCGCGCGCCGACGTGTCGGTGTCCTTCTTCAACATGGACAACCCGCTGGTCGGCGGCTACACGCCTGAGAAGGTGGCGCTACGCCGCGCGATGAGCTTGGGTGTGGACGTGGACCGCGAAATCCGGCTGGTGCGCCGCAACCAGGCCATTCCTTCGCAAAGCCCTATCGCGCCGGGCACCTGGGGCTACGACCCGGCCTTCAAGAGCGAGATGAGCGACTTCAGCCGTGCCCGCGCCAAGGCGCTGCTCGACCTGCACGGCTACAAGGACATCGACGGCGACGGCTGGCGCGAAACCCCCGACGGCAAACCGCTGCTCATCGAATACGCCACCAGCCCCGACCAGCAGAACCGCCAACTGGTGGAGCAGTGGCAGAAGAACATGACGGCCATCGGCATCAAGATGGACTTCAAGACCGCCAAATGGCCTGAGCAGCTGAAGGCCAGCCGGGCCGGCAAGCTGATGATGTGGGGCGTGGGCTGGAGCGCCAGCGCACCCGACGGCGACACCTTCCTGGCGTTGGGCTACGGCCCCAACAAGGGCGGCGCCAACCACAGCCGCTTCGACCTGCCGGCCTTCAACGCGCTGTACGAAAAACAAGCCCGCTTGCCCGACGGCCCTGAACGCCAGGCGGTGATGGACGAAGCCAAGAAACTGATGGTTGCCTACATGCCCTACAAACTGCACGTGCACCGCATCTTCACCGACCTGGCCCACCCTTGGGTGATCGGCTACCAGCGCAACGTCTTCGTGCGCCATTTCTTCAAATACGTGGACATCGACGCCGACGCGCTGGCCGTGCGCCAAGGCGGCAAGGGAGCCGGGCTGTGAGGCGCCGCGACACGCTGGGTTTGGCCGGTAAGTTGGCGGGCGCGCTGGCCGGGTCCACGGCCTTGGCCAGCCTGGAAGCCTTCGCCCAAACCGCCCCGGTGCAAACCGCGGCTGACGGGTTGAAAGTGCTGCGTGTGGTCTTCCCGGTGGCCGAAACCGGCTTCGACCCGCCCCAGGTGCAAGACCTGTATTCGCGCACCGTCACGGCCCACATCTACGAAACCTTCCTGACCTTCGACCACCTGGCGCGGCCGGTGAAGCTGCGCCCGAATGTGGCCGTGGCCATGCCCGAGCACAGCGACGACTACAAGGTCTGGACGGTGAAGATCCGCCCCGGCATTCACTTCTCGCCCGACGCCGCTTTCACTGACAAAGACGGCAAGCCCTATCTGCGCGAACTGGTGGCACAGGACTTCATCTACACCTACCAGCGCTTTGCCGACCCGGCCACGCGCGCACTCAGTTGGTCGGCGGTGGAAGAGCAGGGCATCGTCGGCCTGGCGGCCAGCCGCGCCAAAGCCGAGAACGCCGTGAAGTCCGGCAAGGGGGCCAAGGCTTACGACTACAACGCACCCATCGAGGGCCTGAAGGCGCTGGACCGCTACACGCTGCAGTTCACGCTGGAACACGGCAACCCGCGTTTCACGGAAAACCTGTGCGACGGCGGTTGGGTGGGCGCGGTGGCCCGCGAGGTGGTCGAGCGCTACGGCGACCGCATCACCGAACACCCGGTGGGCACCGGCCCCTACCGGCTGGCCAAGTGGCGGCGTTCGTCGCAGATCGTGCTGGACCGCAACCCCAACTTCCGCGACGAACGCTGGGCGGCCGACCCTGCATCGGACGATGTCGAGGGGCAGGCCATCGCCAAGCGCCTGGGCGGCCAGCGCTTGCCCATCGTGGACCGTGTCGAGATCCAGATCATCGAAGAGGCCCAGCCGCGCTACCTGAGCTTCGTCAACCGGCAGATCGACGTGTTGGCGGTGCCGCAGGAATTCGTCCCCACGGCCACGCCGGGTGGCGTGCTGGCGCCGCATTTGCGCAAGAAAAAGGTCCAGTCGTGGCGGGTGCTGCTGCCCTATGTGCAACTGGCTTTCTTCAACATGGACAACCCGCTGGTCGGCGGGTTGGAACCGCACAAGGTGGCGTTGCGCCGCGCGATCTGGCTGTCGCTGAACATCGAGCGCGTGGTGCGTCTGGGCTATCGCGGGCAGGCCGTGCCGGCCGAGTCGGTGCTGCTGCCCGGCACCACCGGCTACGACCCCAACTTCCACAGCGAAAACGGCGAGTACAGCCCGGCCAAGGCCAAGGCCCTGCTGGACCTGTACGGCTATGTCGACAAAAATGGCGACGGTTGGCGTGAAACGCCCGACGGCCAGCCGCTGGTCATCGAATGCGCCACCCAGCCCGACGGCCTGAGCCGGCAACTCGACGAGTTGATGCGGAAGGACCTGGACGCCATCGGCATCCAGGTGATCTTCAAGACCGCCAAGTGGCCCGAGAACCTGAAGGCCGCGCGCAACGGCAAGTTGATGCTGTGGCGTGTGGGCAGCTCGGCCTCGGTCACCGACGGGCAGGAAGTGCTGCAGCGCATGTACGGCCCCCAGGTCGGGCAAGCCAATCTGGCGCGTTTCAAGTTGCCGGCCTTCGACGCCGTATATGACCAGGCGTCCAACATGCCCGACGGCCCCGAGCGCAATGCCTTGCTGCAGAAAGCCGCCAAGCTGGTCATCGCTTACGCGCCCTACAAGGTCTACCTGTTTCAGTACAACGACGTTTTGGCCCAGCCCTGGCTGCACGGCTACCGCCGGCCGCTGTTCTGGAACCAGTGGTGGCACATGGTGGACGTGGACATGTCCATCCGACCGGCCACCGCGTGAAGCGTTCCAGCGGCTAGACCAGCTACAGCGGCTTGCGTCCGGCGGCCCACACCGACCGCGCTTCGCCCACGTCGAACTGCAGCTTGACGAAGACTTCGTGTGTCCGCGCGGGCGTGTTGCTGAAGGCCTGTTGGCGCCCGCTGCTGGCACCCACGTACAGCAGCGTGCCAGCCGATTCACGCCAGGTGTAGGTCAGCGACGTGACCTCGCTGCGGTCGCGCGCGGCGTCCACGCCGGGCTCGCTGCGGCGGTCGTTAGCCGTGCGCTGCACGATGCCGCGCAAGGTGTGGCGGGCGTTGAAGTGCCACACACCCAGCAGTTGCGTGGCCACCTCGCGGTAGGCCAGCACGCCGCCATTGCGCAGCCACGCGGCGCTGGTGCTGACTTCCAGTTCCAAGGGCGACAGCGGCCGCAGCTTCACCGCCCAGTGCGTGTTGCCGCCGGGGCGCACCCGGTTGGCGGCGGTGTCGGCCAGGTGGCCCCAGACCAGCTTGCCTTCCAGCGTTGGAAACCAGGCGGCTGGCGTGATGTTGAAACCGGTGGCGGCGAAGCGCTCGCCCAGCAGCGGTGCGCCGGGTCCGGTTCGCAACTGGGAATGGCCGAAGTATTCGACCCAGGCTTCCAGCCCGCTGCCGCCGCGCGCCCACAGGCCTGGTCGCCAGCTTGACTGCACCGTTTGCCCTTGCTGCGCGCCGCCCTGGTTGTCGGCGGTGTGGTCCAGCTCGGCATTGGCCCAGATCTCGTCGAACCAGCTACCCGCCGCGCCCTTGTGGATGACCCGGCTGTACCAGGCGTGGGCATGGCGCACGCCGGCCTGGTTGACGAAACCGCTGTCGTGGCGGAAGCGTGGTGTGGCGTCGTCCAGGCCGATGTTGGCTTCCACCTCGTCGCCTTGGTAGAAGGCCCGTACGAAGCGCTTTTGCCCGCTCTGCGTGTCGGCTTTGCGCAGCGCGCCGTCGGTGTCGGGCTGGGCCGAAGTCTGCGACAACAGCCACTGCCCGCGCAGACGCCAGGCGGCGTTCATTTGCCAGGCCACGTCGGGCCCCAGCACGGCGTTGTCGCCAGCGCCCTGCACGTACTGGCGGGCTGCGGCCAGGCCGCCCCATTGCACCGCGCCGCCTTCGCTGCTGTCGGTGCGCGCGCGCAGGGCCACGGCGCGTGAAGCCGGCTGCGCGGCTACGTTGGTGCCGTAGGCGCCGGGCAGCAACACCAGGCCACCGCCCTTGTCGTTCAGGGCCAGGGCGGTGCCGGCCCAGTCGGCGTCGCGCCAAGTGGCGCGCAGGCCCCAGCGCGGTTGCGTGTAGCTGCGCGTGTAGAAGGCTTCGGTGGGCGAGCGCAACAGGTCGGCCGACTCGAAAAAGAAGGGCCGCTTCTCCGGGAAGTAGAGCGCGAAGCGCGAATTGCCGGCCAGCTGTGGCACGTCCAGCGCCACCTGCGAGAAGTCGGGGTTGAGGGTACCGTCCACCACCAGTTCGGCGCGCGGGCGCCACTTCAGGTCCACGCTGGTGTCCACGGCGTTGCCCGAGCTGACGGGTGAGATGCCACTGTTCGCGCGGTCGTGGCGCAGCGTCACGCTGGGGCGCACGGTCAGGAACTGGCTGTCCTGCGGAATGGTCACGCCGGTCAGTGGTTGCAGCGTGTGGATGAAGCTGGGCACGTCACGCGGAATGGGTGCCGAGGTCATCAGATGGAACTGCTCGCGCGGCAGCCGCCGGCCGACCAGGATGCGCCAGTCGTGCGCGCCGGGCGCGTAGCGCAGCGAGGCAAAAGGCAGGCGGAAGACGGCCGTCCAGCCGTAGCCCACCAGGTGTTCTTGCGTGTCGGGATGGGGTTTTGATGGTGTGCGCGCGCTGCGCGATACGGCCGCGTCCCAGTCGAAGTCGGGCGAGAAATCCTCGCTGTCGTCGGCGGCGGTGTGCAAGCCGTCGGCGGTGCTGCCGGCGGCGTTGATGCGAAAGAACTGCGCGCTGCGCTTGCTGCCGATGGCGTCGATGTAGACCACCACGAAGTCCTGGGTGCGCTTGACCTGGTCGGTGCGCACCACGGGGTCGCGGATCTGCTCGGGCGTCGTGTCGTGCGCGATGACGCCCACATACAGCGCCTGCTCGTCGAAGAGCACGCGGAATTCGGTGCGCTGCGGCGGCGCGACACCGTACACCGGCTCTTTGGCGGTGAAGCTGCGGTGCGCCGGCGCGCGCTGCCAGGCCGGGTGGTTCAGCGTGCCGTCGAGCACGATGCGTTCGCCCGGCAGCAGGCGCACGGCCTGCACGGTGTCGCGGGCGTCGTCAACGGTGGGGGCGGCGTTTGCGGCCAGCACGGCAGCGAGCAAGACGACCAGGGCGCAGTGTCGGATCAAAGCTGATAGCGGCAGTGGCAAGGGCCGCAAGGCTAGCGCAATGGCAGCCGGTAAATTCAAGCCATCGCGGCCGAATGCCCGTGATCCAGATGACAACAGGGACAACGCCATGACCAGTACCTTGAACCACGGCCTTCATCCTGCCGTATGCATGCCACGCACCGCGCACACTCCGCTCATCACCGCCTACACCGAATGGCTGGCCCGCGAGCGAGGCCTGCGCTTTCCCAGCTACGACGCCCTGTGGCAGTGGTCCATCACCGACCTGCCGGCCTTCTGGCAGAGCATCTACGACCACTTCGACCTGCAGTCGCCAACGCCGCACACGGCTGTCATCGAACACCCCGTGATGCCCGGCGCGAAGTGGTTCACTGGCGCGCAGATCAACTACACGCAGCAGGTGCTGCGTCACGCCGACGCGGCGCACGCGGCGGGCCATCCGGCCATCGTTTTCCAGAACGAACGCATGGCCGCGCCGGTGGAGATGTCGTGGCCTGAACTGCGCCTGCAGGTGGGCGCTTTTGCCGCGCAGCTGAAAGCGGCTGGCGTGCTGCGCGGCGACCGCGTTGGCGCCTACCTGCCCAACACGCCGCACACCGTGGTGGCCTTCCTGGCCGTGGCCAGCCTGGGCGCGCTGTGGAGCGTGTGCTCGCCCGACATGGGCCCGGTGGCCGTGCTGGACCGTTTCCGCCAGATCGCGCCCAAGGTGTTGTTGGCCGTCGATGGCCAGGTCTGGGGTGGCACGGTGCACGACAGGCGGCCCGTGCTGCACGAACTGCTGGCCGGTTTGCCGTCGGTGCTGCACCTGGTGTTTCTGGCTGACGTGGACCCGTCTGCCTCAGCGCAAGACTTTGCAGCGCCGCACCGGCAGGCCCACACTTGGGCCGATTGGGTGGCGGGTGACCCGGGCGTCTACGGCGTGGACTGGCAGGCCGAGTGGCTGCCTTTCGACCACCCGCTGTGGATCGTCTACAGCAGTGGCACGACAGGGCTGCCGAAACCCATCGTGCACGGCCACGGCGGCATCGTGCTGGAGTTGTTGAAGGGCACGCTGCACAACGACATCGCGCCCTCGGCCGAAACCGGCGAACGCTTCCACTGGTTCAGCAGCACCGGCTGGATCATGTGGAACGCGCAGGTCAGCGCACTGCTGGGCGGCACCACGATTTGTCTGTACGACGGCAATCCCGGCGGATCGAGCAAGTCACCCGACTGGGGCGTGCTGTGGCGCTTCGCGGCGGCCGCCAAGGTCACCTGGTTTGGCGCGGGTGCGGCCTACTACGCCAGTTGCCTGAAGGCTGGCGTCGAGCCCATGCTCGAAGCGCAAAAGTGCGGCGACGGGCTGGGCGATCTGAGCCGGCTGCACGCCATCGGCAGCACTGGCAGCCCGCTGTCCGATGCGTGCTACCAGTGGATCTGGGACCACCTGCCGAAAGTGGACGGGCAGAACATCTGGCTGAACCCGATCAGCGGCGGCACCGACTTCGCGGGTGCTTTCGTCGCCGGCAACCGCACGTTGCCGGTGGTGAAGGGCGAGATGCAGTGCCGCTGCCTGGGCGCGGCCATCCAGGCCTACAGCGAGGACGGCAAGCCCTTGATCGGTGAAGTCGGCGAACTGGTTTGTACGCAGCCGATGCCGTCGATGCCGCTCTACTTCTGGAACGACGAAGGCGGACAGCGTTACCGCGACAGCTACTTCGACATGTACCCAGGCGTTTGGCGGCATGGCGACTGGATCCGCATCACGCCGCACCCCGAATCCGGTGCTTGCGGCGCCATCATCTACGGCCGCAGCGACGCCACCATCAACCGCCACGGCATCCGCATGGGCACGGCCGAGCTCTACCGCGCGGTGGAGGTGCAGCCCGAGGTGCTGGACAGCCTGGTCGTCGATCTGGAATACCTGGGCCGCGAAAGCTACATGCCGCTGTTCGTGGTGTTGCGCGAGGGCTTGACGCTGGATGAGGCGCTGACGAAGCGCTTGCGCTTGGCCATCCGCGAGGCGCTGTCGGCGCGCCATGTGCCCAACGAAATCTTCCAGGTGGCCGCCATCCCGCGCACCCTGTCGGGCAAGAAGATGGAGCTGCCAGTGAAGAAGTTGCTGATGGGCGCCGACCCTGCGTTGATCTTCAACCGCGACGCGATGGCGCAGGCGCAGGCGGTGGACTGGTTCATCGAATTCGCGCTGCAGCGCACCGCCTGAGCCCGTTGAGCGGGCCCAGGCGGCCCGAATCAAATCTGCACACGGGTGCCCAGTTCGACGACGGCGTTGTCCGGCAGCCTGAAGAATTCCGGTATGCCGCCGGCGTTGCGGCTCATCGCCGCGAACAGCTTTTCGCGCCAGTGCAGCATGCCGCCGCCGGGCGTGGGCACCACGGTTTCGCGGCTCAGAAAATAGGTCGTCTCGAAGACCGGGATGCGCAGGCCCAGCTTTTCGGCGGCGGACAGGGCTTGCGGCACGTCGGGCGTGTCCATGAAGCCGAAATGCAGCGTGGCGCGCCAGAAACCGGGGCCGATTTGCTGCACCTGCAGGCGGTCGGCGGCGGCCACGAAGGGTACGTCGGCGAAGACCACCGTCAGCACCACGTTGGTCTCGTGCAGCACCTGGTTGTGCTTCAGGTTGTGCAGCAGCGCCTGCGGCACCGTGCCGGGGTTGGCCACCGCGTAAACGGCGGTGCGTGTGGCGCGGTGCACGCCTTCGGTGTGCAGGTGGTCGATGAAGGGCTGCAGTTCCAAGCCTTCGCTGCGGATGCTGTCCATCAGCAGCGCACGGCCGCGCGACCAGGTGCTCATCACGCCGAAGAGCAGCAGGCCCAGCACCAACGGGAACCAGCCGCCGTCGAAGAACTTCACCGCGCAGCCGGCCACCAGCAGTGCGTCCACGCTCAGGAAGAACAGCGTGGCGGCGCCGGCCAGCACGGGGTTGAGCTTCCAGCCGTCGCGGATGACGAACCAGGTCAGCACGGTGGTGATCATCATCGTCAGCGTCACCGCAATGCCGTAAGCCGCCGCCAGCGCGGTGCTGCTGCCGAAGCCCAGCACGGCGGCCACCACGCCGCCCAGCAGCAGCCAGTTCACAGCCGGCACGTAGATCTGCCCGGCCTCGTGCGCCGATGTGTAGCGCACCGTCATGCGCGGTAGAAAGCCCAGCTGGATGGCTTGCTTGGTCATCGAATACGCGCCCGAGATGACGGCTTGCGACGCGATGATGGCGGCCAGTGTGGCCAGCACCAGCGCGGGGATCAGCAGGGCCTGCGGGAACAGGCGATAAAAGGGATTTTCGATGGCCGCCGGGTCACGCATCAGCAGCGCGCCCTGGCCCATGTAGTTCAGCGCCAGCGATGGCAGCACCAGGCCCGTCCAGGCCCACTGGATGGGCTTGCGGCCGAAGTGGCCCATGTCGGCATACAACGCCTCGGCGCCGGTCAAGGCCAGCACGATGGCGCCCACGGCAGCGAAAAGATGCCAGCCGCGCGTCGACAAAAATTCCCAGGCATGCAGCGGGTTCAAAGCCGCCAGGATGGCCGGCGCCTGCACGATCTGCATCACGCCCGTAACGGCCAGCGTGCCGAACCACAGCACGATGACCGGCCCGAAGAACTTGCCGACGAAGCCGGTGCCCAGGCGCTGCACCATGAACAGGCCCACGATGATGACCACCGAGATCGGCACCACATAGGGCTTGAGCGCCGGGGTGGCGATTTCCAGACCTTCCATCGCGCCCAGCACCGAGATCGCCGGCGTGATGACGCTGTCGCCATAGAACAGCGTGGCGCCGAACACGCCCAGCAAGAGCAGTGCGTTGCGCAGCGCGGGCTTGCCTTGCACGGCGCGTGCGGCCAGGGCCGTCAAGGCCAGCGCGCCGCCTTCGCCGTGGTTGTCGGCGCGCAAGATCAGCAACACATATTTCAATGTCACCACCAGCATCAGCGCCCAGAAGATCACCGACACCGCGCCCGTCAGGTTGGCGGCAGTCAGCGCCACGCCGGTGGCGGGCTGGAAGATCTCTTTGACCGTGTACAGCGGGCTGGTGCCGATGTCGCCGTAGACCACGCCGATGGCTGCCAGCGTGAGGGCGGCGGTGCCCTGGCGTGCTGCGTGTGCGCCGGTGGATGCGGCCGGGGGTGTGATCGGGCTGGTGACCGGGGTCTCGACTGCCGGGGTGGACAAGGTGGGCATGGGGTACAGCAACGCAATGGCGAAGCCTGCACCATGCCCGTCCGGGCATCAGGAAAGCATATGGACGCCTAAGCCCGCGCCGCTTTCTCGGCGGCCAGGCGGGGCTGCCACTTCTTCTTCCACAGGTCCCAGCTGCGGCCGTATTCCTGCCACACCACATTGGCCGCCACTTCGCTGTCGTCCATGTAGACCACGGCGTCGTCGCGGTAGCCCGTCATGGCCATGGCCTGGAACTGCATCTTGGCGTTGTGGTCGAGGTAGACCGTGCGGCCCACGGCGATCTGGATTTTTTCGCCCACCACCACCGAGCCGTGGCCGCGCATCAACGCTGCGGGATGTTGGCCCAGCTTGGCCGCCAGTGAAGCGCCCATCGCGCTGTTGCGCACCAGCATGTCGCTGCCGGCCTGGGATTCGCGGATGTCCCAGTTCGGGATGCCCAGGCCGATGAAGGCCGCCATGTGGAAGATCGGCCGTAGCTGGCAGCCGGTGCAGCTGAAAGGCACCACCGAATGCGAGTGGTTGTGCACGATGGCCATCACGTCGGGGCGGGCCTTGTAGATCTCGCCGTGGATGAACCGCTCGTTGTAGCCGGGCGGGCTGTCGGGCTGCACCGGGCGGCTGTCCAGGTCGTATTCGAGGATGTCGCTTTCGGTGATCAATTCGGGCGCCACCTGGCGCGACATGAAGTAGCGCTGCGGGTCGGACTCGGATCGGGCACTGAGGTGGCCGTAGGCGTCGATCACGCCGGCTTCGACGCAGATGCGGCTGGCGATCACCAGGTCTTCGATCAGGCTCATGTTGGTGCTTCCTTGGAGGCAAATTGAAGGGATTTCATTCGGTCTTGATCTGCGCGGTGGCCACCAATTTGGTCCAGCGCGCGATGTCTTTCGTCACCAGCTGCTGCAGGCGATCGGGCGCGCCGCCGGCCGGCACCACGCCTTGTTTGGCCATCGCTTCGCGCACATCAGGCAGGCGCAGTAGCGCATTGAGTTCGCCGTTGACCTTGGCCACCACCTCGGGCGGTGTGCCGGCTGGCGCCATCACGCCGTACCAGGTGTCCACGACCAGACTGGACAGGCCCAGCTCTCTCAGCGTGGGCACCGTGGGGAAGGCCGGCGAACGTTCTTCGCTCATCACCGCCAGCATGCGCAGCTTGCCGCCGCTGATCAGCGCACCGGCGGTCTGCAACGAAGACACGCTGGCCTGCACGTGGCCGCCAATCACGTCGGTCAGCGCGCCCGATGAACCCTTGTAGGGCACGTGCACCAGCTGGGTTCCGGTCTCCTGCATGAAGAGTTCCATCGCCAGGTGCTGCACGCCGCCGCTGCCGGGCGAGCTGTAGTCCATCTTGCCGGGCTTGGATTTGGCCAGATCGATGAACTCTTTCAGCGTGCGCGCCTCGACGTTCGGCGCCACCACCAAAGCCATCGCGCTGGTGCCCAGCAAGACGACAGGCGCGAAGCTTTTGATCGGGTCGAAAGGCAGCTTGGGGCGTATCGCCGGCACCGTGGAATGCGAGGTGGCGGTGAACATGAGCGTGTGGCCATCGGGCGTGGCCTTGGCCACTGCTTCGCTGCCGATGACACCGGCCGCGCCCGCGCGGTTGTCGGTGATGACGGCCACGCCCCAACGCTCGCTGAGCTTGGCGCCCAACAAGCGCGCCAGCGTGTCGGCTGTCGTGCCGGTGCTGTAGGGAACGATGATCGTGATGGCCTTGCTGGGGTAGGCGGTGCCCTGGGCCTGCGCGGTGCCGGCGCCCAGCGCCAGAAGGGCCGCCATGGCGGCCAGGTTGCAACTGCATTTCAGCAGCTTGCGTCGAGTGGGCAGTGATTTCGGCATGTCTACTCCTGAATGGTCCGGGGGCAAATCCGGGTTTTCATATCGTTCTTCTATAAGGAACGATGGTCCATTCTGAAGAATTCGGCGTAAAGTGCAATCCCGGTAAACGAGAGGTTGCGCTTTGAAAATCACCCGCTTCGACCACGGCCAGATTGGCCTCGTGACCGGCGATCGCATCGTTGATGTCTCGGACCTGCTGGGCGGCGATGTGCAGGCCTGGCCGCCGGTGGCGATGAACCGCCTGATCGTCGATTTCGCCCGCCTGCGCCCGGCGCTGGAAGCTGCAGCGCAGCGCCCCGGTGTGCCGCTTGCCAGCGTGAAGCTGCTGACCCCGGTGCCGGCGGCCAGCAAGGTCATCGCCTACCCCATCAACTACCACGACCACGGCGTGGAGATGGGCCGCGAGATGCGCGCCACCAACCTGGGCTTCTTCCTCAAGCCGCCGTCATCGCTGTGCGGCGCGGGCGACGACATCGTGTTGCCGGCCCTGGAAGGCCGCCGCATCGACCACGAGTGTGAACTGGCCATCGTCATCGGCACGCGCTGCCGCGACGTGAAGCGCGAAGACTGGGCTTCGGTGATCTTCGGTTATTCCTGCCTGATGGACATCGTGGTGCGCGGCAAGGAAGAGCGCGTGGCACGCAAGGCCTACGACACCTTCTGCCCAGTGGGCCCGTGGATCGTCACCGCCGACGAACTGGGCGACCCGAACGCACTGCAAGGTCGTTTGTGGGTCAACGACGAATTGCGCCAGGACGCCAACACGCGCGACCTGGTGCTGGACATCCCCGGCATGATCGAAGTGGCCTCGCACATCATGACGCTGGAGCCGGGCGACATCATCGCCTGCGGCACGCCGGCGGGCGTCGGCCCCATTCTGGGCGGCGACGTGGTGCGCATCGAATTCGAGCGCATCGGCGGCATGACGATGAAGGTGGTGCAAAGCCACGGCGGGCGCGCGTCGATCTTCGCAGCGGTACCTGCGGCGGCATGAGCGGCAGCGACGCGGCTGCAGTGGCCACATCAGCGCTGGCCGCGTTCTCGGCGCGCATCTCCAAGCAAGACCTGTCGCCGCTGTGGGAACGCAAAGCGCGCCTCGTGCCGGGCTCGGACTGCGTGCCGGCTTTCTGGCCTTACGAACAGGTGCGGCCGCTGCTGGCGCAAAGCGCTGAGCTGATCTCCAAGAAGCAGGCCGAACGGCGTGTGCTGGTGATGGAGAACCCGGCGCTGCGCGGCACCTCTTTCATCACGCACGCGCTCTACGCCGGCTTGCAGATCATCCTGCCCGGCGAGGTTGCGCCGTCGCACCGCCACACGCCGGCTGCGTTGCGCTTCGTGGTCGAAGGAGAGGGTGCCTACCTGTCCGTGGCGGGTGAACGCATCGCCATCAGCCCGGGGGACTTCGTTGTCACGCCGCCGTGGGCCTGGCACGACCACGGCAACCTGGGTAGCGGCCCGGTGGTCTGGCTGGACGGACTGGACACGCCGTTCGCGCAGCTCTTCGGCGCGCACTTCCGCGAGAACCACCCCGACGACAAACACCCGGTGGTGGACGCGGACCACAGCAGCCTGGTCTTCCGTTTCGAAGACACCTGCGCCAAGCTGGCCGCGATGGCGCACAGCTTGCCCGACGTGGCGCTCGGCCACAAGTTGAGTTACCGAAACCCGGCCACCGGCAGCCACCCGTTCCTGACGATGTCGGCCAGCATGCAATGGCTACCGAAAGGCTTTCGCGGCACGCCTTACCGCAGCACCGACGGCACCGTCTTCAACGTCGCGCAAGGCCGCTGCCGCGTTGAAACGGCGGGCCGTGTGCACGGCGTTCAACCACACGACACTTTCGTCATTCCGCCTTGGGAAAGTTACCGCCTGGAGGCCGACGAAGACTGTCACCTCTTCAGCTATTCCGACCGCGCCGCGCAAGAGGCGCTGGGCTACTGGCGCGAGGCCTATACATGAATCTCGGTTCCGGCATGAAGCCCGAGTTCGTCATCAACGACCCGGCGAACCACGACTTCCAGGTCAACCGCCGCGCGCTGGTGGACCCGCAGGTTTTCGAAACCGAGATGCGCCGCATCTTCGACACCTGCTGGCTGTACGTCGGGCACGAATCGGAAGTGCGCGAGCCGGGTGACTTCAAGACGCGCGACGTCTGCGGCCGGCCGATCATCTTCTGCCGCGATTCGAAGGCCGAATTGCGCGTCTACCTCAACGTGTGCCGGCACCGGGGCGCGATGGTGGTGCGCGAGCCCGAAGGCAATGCCAAGGGTTTCTTTTGTTTCTATCACGGCTGGTCCTACAACCGCGACGGCGAACTTGACGGCGTGCCCGGCGCGGCCAGCTACCCGCCCAGTTTCGACCGTTGCAAGCTGGGCCTGGCTGAGCCGCCGCACGTGGCCAGCTACCAGGGTTTCGTCTTCATGTCCTTCAACCCGAAGGCCCAGCCGCTGGTGGACTACCTGGCCGGTGCGAAGGAATACATCGACCTCGTCGTGGACCAGTCGCCGACGCGCCGCATGGAGGTGATACGCGGCACGCAGGCATACGACATGAAGGCCAACTGGAAGCTGCTGGTCGAGAACAGCTTCGACGATTACCACCTGATGACGACGCACAGCACCTGGCTGAATTACATGAAGCGCTCAGGCGTGGAAATCAAGCGGCCCGACAAAGGTCAAGTTGGTGCGACGATGCCGGCGCACGGCGTGGGCAAGGTGCTGGGCAACGGCCACGCGGTCATCGACAACATCAACTTTCGCGGTCGCCCGGTGGCCAAATGGATACCGCTGTACGGCGAGCCGGCCAAGGCTGAAATTGAGCGCATCCGCGCCGAGCTTTTCGAGCGCCTGGGTGAGGTCCGCGCCACGCGCGTGGCCGACACCAACCGCAACCTGGTGATCTTCCCCAATCTGGTCATCAACGATGGCTCGTCGGTGACCATCCGCAGCTTCCAGCCGCGCGCGGCCAACCTGATGCAGGTGCGCGCCTGGGCGCTGGGACCGGTCGAAGAAACAGTCGCAGCGCGGGCCATCCGGCTGGACAGTTTTCTGACCTTCTACGGCCCCGGCGGCTTCGCCACGCCCGACGATGTGGAAGCGCTGGAATCGGTGCAGCAAGGCCTGGTTGCGTGGCGCGAGGTGCCGTGGAGCGTGATGTCGCGCGGCATGGCCAAAGAGGGTGAGCAACTCAACACCGACGAGTTGCACCTGCGCGCCTTCTGGCTGCAGTGGGCCGAATTGATGGGCGATGTAGCGGGCGATGTGCCGGGGGACGGGCCATGAGCAGCGCCGCCGCCATCAGCCGCACGCAAGTTGAAGATTTCCTGTACGAAGAAGCGGCTCTGCTCGACGCCTGGCGCCTGGACGACTGGCTGCTGCTGCTGACCGATGACGCCACCTACCGCGTGCCCAGTAACGACGCGCCCGACTCGTCGCCGCAAGATGCGCTGTTCATGGTGGCCGACGACGCACGCCGCATCCGCGAGCGGGTGCTGCGCCTGCAAGACCGCAACGCCCACGCCGAGTTTCCGCACTCGCGCACGCGGCGCCTGTTGAGCAATGTGCGCATCACCGAGCGCATCACCGAGCGCGTGACCGACGCGCATGGCGACAGCTTGCGCATCGAAGCCAACTTCGTCGTCTACCGCCACCGCCGCAACGGCGATGTCCGCACCTTCATCGGCCAGTACCGCCACCTGCTGCGCGTTACGCCCGATGGCCTGCGCATCGCCGAGCGTAAGGCCGTGCTCGACGCCCATGAACTGGGCGAGATGGGGTTGGTGAGTTTCATTCTTTGACTTGGCGGCAGCGCCGCTGACAACGAGGCTGGGGGCGACAGACCCACCAGCCCTAACTGGAGACCAGCATGAGCGAAAAGGATCCTTCACCCGCACTGCCCCGCCGGGGTTTTCTGGGTGGCGTGTTGGCCGGTAGCGCCGCCACGGTGCTGGCGCCTGCCCATGCAGCGGAACCGGCCGCCGCCACCAAGCCCGCTGTGCTGCCGCCGTCGGCACACGGCGTCGCCATGGAGGCCGGCACGACCCGCGACCCTGCGCACGACCCGGCCCACGATGGGGCTCGCATCGCCGGCAAGCCGGGTTCTGACTTCATGGTCGATGTGATCAAGTCGCTCGACATCAAGTACCTGCCGTCGAACTGCGCGTCCAGCTTCCGCGCGCTGCATGAGTCGCTGATCGACTACGGCAACAACAGCATGCCGGAGTTCCTGACCTGCATGCACGAGGAATCGGCCGTGGGCATGGCGCACGGCTACTTCAAGATCGCCGGCAAGCCGCTGCTGACGCTGTGCCACGGCACCGTCGGCCTGCAGCACGCGTCGATGGCGATCTACAACGCCTGGTGCGACCGCGTGCCCGTCATCGTCGTCGGCGGCAACGACATGGATGCCGCTTACCGCCCGCCTGGCGTGCCCACCTTCCACGCCGCACAGGACATCAATTCGATGATCCGCGACTACACCAAATGGGACGACGCGCCGGTCTCGCTGCAGCACTTCTCGCAGAGCTTCGTGCGCGCCTACAAGATCGCGATGACGCCGCCTTACGGGCCGGTGGCGATTTCGCTGGACGCCGCTTTGCAGATGGCACCTGTGCATGCCCACGGCGGGCAGATGCCGTACGTGCCGCGCTATGTGCCGACCAGCCCGCCGCAGGGCGACACTGGCGCGGTGAAGGAAGCTGCGCGCTTGCTGGCGATGGCCGACAAACCGGTGATCGTGGTCGACCGTGCGGCGCGCACGCCCGAGGGCATTGCGCTGGTCGTGCAACTGGCCGAACTGCTGCAGGCCCGCGTGGTGGACCAGGGCAGCCGCATGAATTTCCCGCGCACCCACCACCTGTCCAGCGGGCCGGCTGCGGTGAGCAATGCCGACGTGATCATCGGCCTGGAGTTGGCCGACTTCTGGGCCACGGTGAACACCTACACCGACAACGGCGAGAACGAAGGCCACGGTGTCAACGGCACGCGCATGCTGCCGCAAGCCAAGCTGATCAGCATCAATTCGCGCGAGCTGAGCATGAAGGCCAACTACCAGGACTTCCAGCGCTTCCAGGTGGTGGACGTGCAGATGGCGGCCGATGCGCAGGCCACCCTGCCGGCGCTGATCGAAGCCGTGCGCGCGGCCATCTCGAACGAGCGCAAGGCGGTCATCGCGCAGCGCGCCGCGCCGGCCAAGAAGGCGTATGCCGACGGGCTGGCGCGCACCCGCTCGGCCGCCGCCGTGGGCTGGAACGCCAGCCCCATCAGCACGGCGCGACTGGTGATGGAAACATTCGATGCCATCAAGCACCTGGACTGGTCGCTGGTGGCGTCAGAGGGCAATGTCAGCGACTGGCCCAACCGCTTGTGGCCAATGGAAAAACACCACCACTGGCTGGGCCGCTCGGGCGGTTATGGCGTGGGCTACGGCGCGCCGGCTTCGGTGGGCGCGGCGCTGGCCAACAAGGACCTGGGCCGCTTCTCGGTGGCCATCCAGTCCGACGGCGACTTGATGTTCGCGCCCGGCGTGTTGTGGACTGCGGCCAAGCACAAGATCCCGCTGCTGTCGGTCATGCACAACAACCGCGGCTACCACCAGGAAGTGATGCACGTGCAGCGCCTGGCCAACTTCCGCAACCGCAAGGTCAACAACGGCGCGGACATGGGCCCCATCGGCACCAGCATCGAGAACCCCGACATCGAGTACCACACGCTGGCCAAATCGATGGGCTGGTGGGCCAAGGGGCCGATCAAGGACCCCGCCGAATTGAAGGCCGCGCTGAAGGAAGCCGTGGCCGTGGTGCAGGGTGGCCATCCGGCTTTGCTGAACGTGTGGACGCAGCCGCGTTGAACCACAAGGACCGACGATGAAACACCTCTTGCTGTGCATCAGCCTGGCGCTCGTCGCCTTCAACGCCCCGGCGCAATCGCCATCGCCATCGCCATTGCCATCGCCATCGCAGTCGCCATCGCAGTCGCAGTCGGCCGAAAAAGGCCGTGTCGCCTTCATCCAGAACGGCTGCTGGCAATGCCACGGCTTCGTCGGCCAGGGCGGTGCGGCCGGGCTCAAGTTGGCCCCCGATCCCAAGCCTTTGGCCTACATCGCGGCTTTCATCCGCAACACGCGCGGGACCATGCCGCCCTATTCGGAAAAGCTGCTGCCGCCGGCCGACCTGGCCGACATCCACGCCTACCTGCAAAGCCTGCCGCCGGCGCCCGACCCCAAGACCATCCCTCTGCTGAACTGAGCGAAACCCACCATGCGCATCCAACTGCCCGACCCCGCCTCCAAGGCCCGCCCCGCCGCCGTGCCGTACAAGCGCATCGCCACCGAAGAAGCCTTCGCGCCGCCCGAGATGCTGGACATGTACCGCCGCATGTTCGAAGCGCCCGACGTCGACCCGGGCTTCAAGGGCTTGATGGGCTTCTACATGAGCAGCCCCAGCGACCGCGCCCAGCACATCGTGCGCTGCCTGACCGACATGGACGCGCTGCGCCTGCAGCACATGGACGAAGCCGGCATCGCGATGCAGGTGCTGGCGCTGACGTCGCCGGGCGTGCAGTTCATGGACACCGCCACGGCCGTGTCGTTCGCGCGCATCGCCAACGACTTTCTGGCCGATGCGATCAAGCGGCACCCGACGCGACTGGCCGGCATGTTGGCCGTGGCACCGCAAGACCCGGCGGCGGCAGCCAAGGAGATCGAGCGCGGGGTGACGAAGCTGGGCATCCATTCGGTGGTGATCAACTCGCACACGAAAGGCGAGTACCTGTCCGACCCCAAGTTCTGGGACATCTTCGCCGCCGCCGAGGCGCACGACGCGCCGATCTACCTGCACCCCAATTCGCTGCCCGCCAACATGCTGCAGCCCTTCCAGGAAGCCGGCCTGGACGGCGCGGTTTACGGCTTCGGCGTCGAGACCGGCCTGCATGCGCTGCGCATCATCACGGCCGGCGTGTTTGACCGCTTCCCGAAGCTGCGCATGGTCATCGGCCACATGGGCGAGGCGCTGCCGTTCTGGGCTTACCGGCTGGACTACATGCACCGCGCCACCGTGAAGGCGCAGCGCTACGCCAGCGTCAAGCCCATCCAGCGGCAGCCCAGCGACTACCTGAAAGAGCACTTCTACGTCACCAACAGCGGCGTGGCCTGGGAACCGGCGGTGAAATTCACGCAGGAATTCATGGGCATGGACCGCGTGCTTTACGCGATGGACTACCCTTACCAGCACGCCGTCGATGAGGTGGGTGTGATGGACAACATGGCGCTGTCAGCGGAAGACAAGTTGCGCTTCTTCCAGACCAACGCCGAGGCGTTGTTCAAGATCAAGGCCTGAGCCCGACAGCCCGACAGCCCGGCAGCCCGGCGGCGCTGATCGCCGATCAGCCCTCGCGGTCGCCTTCGGTCTCGGCGACCCGGTAACCCACCCCAGGCTCGGTCAACAGCGTTTGCGGGTCGGCCGGGTCGGCTTCCAGCTTGGCGCGCAACTGGCCCATGTACAGCCGCAGGTAGTGGGTGTGGGCGGTGAACTCGGCGCCCCACACCTCGGCCAGCAGCGTGCGGTGCGTCACCACCTGGCCGGCGCTGCGCACCAGGCGGGCCAACAGGTTGAACTCGGTGGGCGTCAAGTGCACCGCCTGCCCTTGCAGCGTGACGCGGTGGGCGGTCAGGTCCACCGCCAGGCCGGCGCGCGCGTAGTGGGTGATGGCCGGCTGCATGGTCGCGCCCCGGCGGCGCAGCGCCACGCGCATGCGGGCCAGCAGTTCGCCCAGGCTGAAAGGCTTGACCAGGTAATCGTCGGCACCAGCGTCCAGCAGACCTATCTTTTGGCCGTCGCCGTCGCGCGCCGACAGCACCAGCACCGGCGTGGTCTGTTCGCGGCGCAGGCGGGCCAGCAGCGTCTGGCCGTCGCCGTCGGGCAGGCCCAGGTCCAGCAGCACGATGGCGATGGGCGGCCCGCTGGCGGCGGCGTGCGTCCACAGCGCCAACGCATCGGCCAGGCTGGCGGCGGCCAGCACGCGATAACCCTCGACCTCCAGGCCCGAGCGCAGCGTGGCGCGCAGTTCGCGGTCGTCTTCGACCAGCAGCACGGTCAGCTTCATCGCGAGGTTTCGCCTTCGGCCAAAGATCCGGTAGCAGTGACCGCCGTGATGGCGGCTGACGGCGGGTTCGTTGGGGTCGCACCCGGCGGCTGCTCGGCCACCGGCAGCCAGCATTCGAAGCTGGCGCCACCGTGGCCGCGTGGGCGCAAGACCAGTTCGCCGCCGTGGGCGTGGGCGATGGCGCGACACACCGCAAGGCCGACGCCGGCACCGCGGCAGCCATCGGTGTCGCCGCGCTGAAAGACTTCGAAGATGCGCTCGCGCAGCGCCGGTGCCACGCCCGGGCCCCTGTCGCGCACGGCCAGCACCACGTGGCCTTGACGTTGGCGCACCAGGATCTCCACCGTTGTTTCAGCGCCGCTGTGCTTCAGCGCGTTGTCCACCAGGTTGTCCAGCAGCTGAACCAGCAGCACGGCGTCGCAGCGCAGCAGCGGCAGGCCGGGCTCGACGCGCGCCCGCAGGCGGCGTTGCGGGTCGTGGGCGTTGGGTTCGCCGGGCGTGACGGCCTCACCTTCTGCGCCCGCTGCGGCGCGCGCCCGCAGGCGGCGCAACGTCGCACCCACCAGTTCTTCGGCCGACTCCCAGTCGAGCCGCAGTGCCAGACCAGGTGCGTCCAGGCGGGCCAGTTGCAGCGCGTTGTCGGTCAGGCGACTGAGCTGGTCGGCCTCGGCCACGATGCTGGCGGCCAGCCGCCGTCGTTGTGGGGCCGACAGCTTGTCGGCCTGTTCCTGCAAGGTCGAAGCCGCGCCCAGGATGGTGGCCAGCGGTGTGCGGTAGTCGTGCGAAATGGCGGCCAGCAAGGTGTTGCGCAGCTTGTGGGATTGAGCCTCTTCACGCGCCTGGCGCGTGCTGCGGCCGGCCTGCGCGCGCTGCAGCGCCTGGCCCATCTGGTCGCACAGGGCTTGGGCGTGGCTGCGCAGGTCGCTGGCGTCTTGCGGGTCGGGCGGCAGTTCGCCCGGCGCGAAGCAGACGGCACCGCTGCTGCTGCTGCTGCTGCTGCTGCGCCCGCCCTGGCTGTGCATCGGCAAGTACCACGCCCCCTGTTGCTCATGGCGGCCGGTCCCAGGGCCAAAGGCCACACTGTCGCGCAGGCACATCCACAAGCCGGCCTGCACGTCGGCGTCCACTTCGTCAGGGCCCAGGCGCAGCACAGCGCTGTCGTCGTTGCCATGCGGCAGTGCGTCTTTCAGCAGCAAGAGGGTGACTTGCGCGGCGGGCCCGGCGGGCCGGGGCAGCGCGCCACCGGGTGCGGCCAGGCCCAGCAGGGCTTGCTGCAGCAGGCCAGCCTGTTGCAGCGGTTCGTCGGTGTCGCGCAGGGTTTCGCTGAAGCGGCGCAGGGCGTCGGCGCGCTGCGCCAGGCGCATGCCGCGTTGCGCCTGGCGCCGCAGCCGTCGCAGCGCCCAGGCCAGTGCGCCCGCGCCAGCCAGCAGGGCAGCGCCGAGCAGCCAGTGCAGCGGGTTGGCGGGGTCCACGGTGTTCAAGGTGTTCACAGATGCCATCGCCGCCGAGGTTACCCCGCAGACTTCGACGGAATAATCCACTTCTCCCATCCGTAAGCTCCACGTGCAGGCCACCCCCGTTTTCCGCCGCCAACTGCTGGATGCCATCCCGCGGCTGCGGCGCTACGCGCGGACGCTGACCTTCGACGCCACGCTGGCCGACGACCTGACGCAGCAGACACTGGAACGCGCGCTGTCGCACTGGACGCAGTTCGACCCGCAGCGCGAGATGACGGTGTGGCTGCTGTCCATTGCCCACAACGCCCACCTGGACAGCCTGCGCCGCGAGTCGCGCATGACGGTCACCGACCCGGCCGAGCTGGGCCGGGCGCAGGACGCACGCGGTGGCGACCCCGGGGTGGACGTCGGCCTGCGCATCGACCTGCAGGCCGCGCTGCGCCTGCTCAGCCCCGAGCAGCGCGAGCCGCTGCTGTTGGTGTGTGTGGAGCAGCTCAGCTACGCCGAAGTGGCCGCCGTGATGAACATTCCGGTGGGTACGGTGATGTCGCGCGTGTGCCGCGCCCGGGCGGCCTTGCGCCGTTTTCTCAGTGGTGAAGAACAGCCAGCAGCCGCGCCCGCGCCCGCGCTGCGGCGGGTGGTTTGACGATGACAGCCGAACATTTCAGCGACGAGCAACTCAGCGCCTTTGTCGATGGCGAACTGCCCGAGGCCGATTGCGCCCAGGTCGAGGCCTGGTTGCTAGCCCATCCCGAAGCCGCCGCGCGCGTGTCGCGCTGGGCTTTGGACCGTGAGGTCCTGCGCGGCCACTTCGCCCCGGTGGTGGGCGAGAACGTGCCGCCCGCCCTGCAGGCCGCCGTGTGGAGCGGCCCCGGTCCGCCGCGTTGGGCGATGGCGGCGTCGGCCGCCGGCCTGCTGGTGTTGGGCGCCCTGCTGGGCGGCGGCGCGGTGTGGCGGCTGGAGCAGCAGCGCGAGGTGAAGCTGGCCGCTGGCACGCCGCAGGGCTGGGTGCAGCGCGCGGCCTACGCGCACAAGATCTTCGTGGCCGAGCCGCGCCACTTCGTGGAGGTCAAGGCCCAGGAAGAACACCTGTCGCGCTGGCTGACGCGGCGCATCGAAGTGCCGGTGAAGCTTTTCGATCTGCGCGAACAGGGTTTCGAGCTGGTCGGTGGCCGCTTGCTGCCCGACGGCCCCGGCAAGAGCGCCCAGCTGATGTACCAGGACGCCCGTGGCCTGCGCGTCACCGTCTACCTGCGCAAGCCCGAGGAAGGCGCTGAGGCCGCCTTCCGCTACGAGCGCCAGGGCGATGTCGGCATGTTCTATTGGGTCGATGAGGGTTGCGGCTATGCCCTGGTGGGCGCTCTGCCGCGCGAGACGCTGCTGGGCCTGTCCGAGGCCATCTACAAGCAGCACCCGGGCGCCCAGCCGGTGTCGCCCGACGGCAAACCGGCTGCTTCGCCCACCACGCCAGTCGCGCCGCCCAGCCCGTCGCCGGCCGCATCGGCCAACACCAAGGGTTGAACGCGGCAGCGGCCCTTCACCACTTCGGCGGCAGCACCCGCAGCAAGCGCCAGCGGCGGTCGTCCAGGCGCAGGTAGCCGCCTTGGGTCAGGTCACCGATCAACTTGGTGACCATCGTGCGCGAGCAACCCACCTGTTGCGACAACTGCGCTTGCGTCAGCGCCATCGGCATCCAGTGACTGCCGTCGGGCTGGGTCACGGCGTTGTCGCGCAGCAGCTGGGCCAGCCGGCCGTAGGCGTCATTCAGCGCCAGGTCGCGCGCGCGCACCGACAGCGCACGCACCAGGCGCACCACCTTGCCCAGCAGCAAAAAGGTGATGCCGGGGTCTGCGGCGATGCACTGCTCCAGCGTGGCGCGGGTGACGATGCGGCAGACACTGGCGGTCTCGACGATGACGCTGGCCGAACGCGGTTCGCCATCCAGGCTCATCTCGCCCAGGTATTCGCCGGCTCCGTAGTAGCCGAAGGTGAATTCCTGGCCTTCGGCGCTGGCTGAGTAGGCGCGCAGCCGGCCGCTGACGATGAAATACAGCGGGCCGCCGGAGTCGCCTTCCTGCATCAGGATGGCGCCCTTGCGGTAGCGCCGCTCGACGCCCTTGTTGGCCACGGCGCGCAAGGCCGGGGGCAGTCGGGACAGTCCGTCGTCGCCAGGGCCTGAGGAAGGTACAGCGCTCATTGCAGGGCGGGCGGTTGAGGCCCGGAAAGTGCTTTTTGATTTTAGTCAGGCGGTGCTGTCGCTACCTAGAATCCAGGCTGCTTTCGACCCCCCTCACCCGCTCAGGTTCGACCCCACATGAAGCCCGCCGATTGCACCGTCATCACCGCTGAATCCGATCCCTGCGGCCTGTGCGCCCTGCGCTCTCGCCGGCTGTTCACGCGCTGGGTGGCGGCCACTGGCGCGGCCGTGCTCGCCCCTGCGGTACGGGCCCAAGACGGCCGCGACGCTGGCGTGCGCGACGACGTGGGACGTACCAGCCGCCTGGCCAAGCTGGTACCGGCCGATCAGTTGGAAGGCGAGGCCGCGCAGCAGTACCTGCAGCTGACGCGCGAATTCGGCGGCAAGCGTGCGCTGGCACCGCCGAACCACCCGCAGGTGCTGCGCCTGCGCGCCATCGCGCAGCGCATCATTCCTTTTGCCCCGGCTTGGAACGAGCGTGCGCGGCAGTGGCGCTGGGAAGTCAACCTGCTGGGCAGCAACGAGCTGAACGCTTTTTGCATGCCGGGCGGCAAGATCGCCTTCTACGCGGGCATCTTGCAAAAGCTGCAGCTGAACGACGACGAGGTGGCCGCCATCATGGGCCACGAGATGGCCCACGCGCTGCGCGAACACGCCCGTGAACGCATGGGCAAGAGCTACGCCACGCGCGGGGTCATCGAGATCGGTTCTGCGTTGCTCGGGTTGGGCTCGTTGGGGCGCACGGCCGCTGACATGGGCGGCCAGTTGCTGAGCCTGAAGTTCAGCCGCGACGACGAGACCGAGGCCGACATCGTCGGCATGGATCTGTCCGCCCGCGCCGGCTACGACCCCGCCGCCGGTGTGGCGCTGTGGCAGAAGATGTTGGCCGCCAACAAGGGCGCGCCACCGCAGTGGATGTCCACCCACCCGGCCAGCCAGACCCGCATCCGCGACATCCAGGCCAAACTGCCCAAGGTGCAGCCGCTGTACGACCAGGCGGCCAAGCCGACGCAGCGCTACGCGCCTTACCCGGCGGCTTAGAACCGCCCGCCGCCGCGCAAGGCGCCCACCAGCGGCGGCAGCACCGCCACCTGGCGCACCAGTTCGCGGATGCAGCTGGCGCCCGTTTTGGCGCGGATGCTGCCGATCTGCGTGCGCACCGTGGACACCGCCACGCCGCCGCGCTGGGCGATGTCACTGGGGCGCACGCCGCCGCACAGCCCTTCCAGCACCCGCGTTTCAGCCGGCGTCAGGTTCTGGCTGCGCGCGTAGCCCTGCACCGACAGTTGCTCGCAGACCTGGCGCTTGCCCAGCACCAGCAGCGTCAGCGCGCCTTCGCTGACGCCAGCGCCATGCCCGGCCGTGTCGGGCAGCGGCACCACCGAGATGCTGACCCGCTGCGTGCCTTCGCCCAGCGTCAGCAGTTTGCGCAGGCCGCGCTGCGCAGCGGCCAGGGCCTCGTACAACGGCGCCACGTCGGGCGGGCTGTGCGCGCCCAGGTGGTGGTCGGTGAGTTGCAGCGGGTGGTGGCCGTCCAGTTCCAACCGCGCGGCGTGGTTGAGGTAGGTGACCTGGGCGTCGGCGCTCACCAGCAGCATGCCGTAGTCGATCTCGTCGAGCATCCGTGTGAGCCAGGCGGCCGGGTCGCGGCCGGCGGCCCGGCGGTCAGGCCCGTGGTAGCTCGGGTAGGCTTGGTGATCGGCGTAACTCGGGGTCTGCCGCTGCGGTGACAGGCCGGCTGCACCCGTCGGGGCCTGCATCACCGACACCATGTGCGGGCCGCCTGCCAGGCTCTTGCTGATTTCGTACATCACATCCTCCCTGTTCGGTCCGCCCGGTAGTCGGTGCGTAACCTTTCAACAAGACTAAGGAAGTGGAGATGTAACAGGCGGTCAATTTCGACATGCAAGTCGGTCGGTTATTCACCTTGGACGCCGGGTGGCGTCTGTGGGTTGACGGGTGGCATGCGGGCCAGCGCGCGCAGCAGTTTGATCACGCTGGCCTGGCCGGTCTTGCGCCGCAGGCTGATGACCTGGCTGCGCACCGTGGACGCGCTGACGCCCAGCGCCTGCGCGGCTTCGGTGCCGCTGTCGCCCAGGGCCAGGCGCTGCAACACGCGCGTCTCGGCGGGGCTCAGGCGGTGCAGGCGGGCGTAGGCCTGCACCTGGGCGTCGGGGTGTTCGGGGGCCGCTAGCGCCAGCAGCAATGCGGCACTGCCCGGTGGCGTGGAACGGTGGTCACCGAGCGGGCTCAGGCTGCCCACGCTGCTCAGCGTGCCGTCGCTGGGCGGCCAATTCAGCACCGCGGTCAAACCCTGCGCGGCGCTGACCAGCGCGGCGTCGAATGCCGGCTGCAGCGCTTCGGGCAGCAGACCCAGCCGGCGGTCCGGCCGCAGCGTCAGCAGGCGCCGTGCGTTGAGCAGCCGGCGCGCGGCGCGGTTGGCGTGCAGCAGGGTGCCGTCGGTGCGCAGCACCAGCAGTGGCCACATCAACACGTCGGCCATCTGGGCCAGCGTGGCGGGTGGCGGGGAGTCGGAAATCTTGAACATGCAGCGCAGCTTGGGGCCAGTGGCAGCCTGGGCGCATCGGCAGTGCAGAGTAAGACTGCGCCAGCCAGACGCCAGCCAGACGCCAGCCAGACGCGCGCAACCCCGCAGCTATGATGAAACGGTGACTTTCCGCATCCGTTTCTGCCCCGGTGGGCGCACCCTGCTGTTGAGCCTGGCCGCGGGCTTGGCGTTGGGCGTGTCGGCGGCCCAGGCTGCGAGCAAACCGCTGGTCTTCTGCGCCGATGCCAGCCCCGAAGGTTTCGACCCCAGCCTGTGGGACGCCGCCAGCACGGCCAACGTCACGCGCCAGATCTTCCAGGGCCTGCTGACCTTCAAGCGCGGCACGGCTGAACTGGAAGGAAGCCTGGCGACCCGTTGGACGGTGTCGCCCGACGCCCGCACCTTCGCCTTCAAATTGCGCCCAGGCGTGGCCTTCCAGACCACGGCCTATTTCAAGCCGACGCGACCTTTCAACGCCGACGACGTGGTGTTTACCTTCAACCGGCTGATCGACCCGAAAACGGCCTTCAACGTGGCTTTCCCGGCCACCTTCGTCTACCCGCAAAGCCTGGGTCTGGCACAGATGATCGCCGGCATCGACCGCATCAGCGACAGCGAAGTGCGCTTTCGCCTGCACAAGCCCAACGTCAATTTCCTGAGCTACTTCGCCGGCAGTTACGCCGCCATCCATTCGGCCGAATACGCCGCGCAATTGCTGGCCCAGGGCCGCGCCAGCGCCATCAACAACCAGCCTGTCGGCACCGGGCCCTACCAGTTCAAGAGCTACCGCAAGGACGACGTGCTGCGCTTCATCGCCCATCCCGGCTACTGGGGTGGCGTGCAGCGCACCGAAAAGCTGGTGTTTGCGATCAGCCGCGAGGCCAACGTGCGGGTGCAGAAGCTGGCGCGCGGCGAATGCCATGTGGCGGCGCCCATCCGCGACGTGGACATCACCGCGCTCACCGGCCACCCGCAGGTGGTGGTGCAGAAGATCCAGGCGCTGAACATCAGCTACCTGTCCTTCAACCTGAAGCGCCCGCCCACCGACAACCGCCTGGTGCGCGAGGCGCTGGACATCGCGGTGGACCGCAACGCGCTGTTCAAGGTGCTGTTCCCGCGCGGCGACGCGATGCAGGCGGTGAGCGCGTTCCCGCCGTCGGTGCCGGGCTACGACAAAACGTTGAAGAACGAATACAACCCCGACCGCGCGCGGCTGTTGCTGGCCCAGGCGGGTTTTCCGAACGGCTTGGCCATCGACCTGTGGGCCTTGCCCATCAGCCGGCCGACCAACCCCAACGGGCAGTTGATGGCGCAGATGATCCAGGCCGATTGGGCCAAGATCGGCGTGAAGACGCGCATCCTCACCTACGAGTGGGGCGAATACCTGAAGCGCGCCAACCAGGGCGAGCACAACATCTACATGAGCGGCTGGAGCACCGACGTGGCCGCAGCCGACGAGTTCCTGGCGCCCAACCTGACCTGCGCCGCCAGCCGCGGCGGCATCAAGTTCTGCAACGCCGAATTCGATGCGCTGGTGGAAGGCGCACGGGCCGAGGTGGACGTGGCCAAACGCAACGTGCTCATCGAACGTGCGCAGCAGATCTTCAAGCGCGAACGGCCGTGGATCACCATGGCGCACAGCGCCGTCTACATCCCGCTGCGCAAGGACGTGCAGGGCTTCGTCATGGCGCCGAATGGCGGTGTCGATTTCGAGGGCGTGTACCGCCGATGACCCGCGTCGAAGACATTGCCAGCGACCCCGCCTTCCGCCGCCTGGCCACGCTGCGCGGCGTGCCGCACGACCTGCGCTACGCCAGCGCCAACAACTTCGCCGGGCGTGTGCTTTACGTCGGCCTGGACTGCGCTTGGTTGCGTGCCGAGGCGGCTGGCGGCCTGGAAGCCGCCGCCGAGCACCTGGCGGCGCTTCGCCCCGGCTGGCGCTTGCTGGTGCTGGACGCGCTGCGCCCGCAGCGCGTGCAAGAAGCCATCTGGGCCGACGTGGCCGGCACCGACATGGCGCTGTACTTTGCCAACCCCGTGCGCGGCTCCATCCACAGCTACGGCATGGCCGTGGACGTGACCTTGATCGACCCCCAGGGTCGTGAATCCGACATGGGCAGCGGCTTCGACGAGATGGCGCTGGCCAGCCATCCCGCGCTGCACGCCGAACACCTGGCGAGTGGCGTGTTGACGCCGTCGCACGTGGCCGAGCGCCAGTGCCTGGCCGACGCCATGGCGCACGGCGGCTTCCAGGGCATCCCCACCGAATGGTGGCACTTCGACCACGGCGACCGCGACCGCGTGCGGCGTGAATTGCCGCGCATTCTGTAGTGCGCTTCTGATCCGCTTCAAGGCCTGGCCATGACTCCGACCCGCCGCCATTTCATCGCCGCTGCCGCCGCAGCGGCCGCAGCCGGTGCCACGGGCGGGGCCACCGCTGCGTCCGCGCAGTCCGCCCCCGTCGGCCCCGGCGCGCCCCGTTTGCCCTTGCTGCGCCCGCGCCGCCTGCAGCCCGGCGACACCATCGCACTGGTCAATCCGTCAAACGCCGTCTTCGAACGCCTGCCCTATGTGCTGGCGACCGAGGCGCTGCAAGCGCTGGGCTTCAAAGTGCGCGAGGCGCCGAATTTGCGCGCCCGCTACGGCCCCTTTGCCGGCACCGACGCGCAGCGCGCGGCCGATGTGAATGCCATGTTTGCCGACACCGGCGTGCAAGGCATCCTGGCGCTGACCGGCGGCTCGGGCGGCAACCGCATCCTGCCGCTGCTGGACTACGGCCTGATCGCGCGCAACCCGAAATTTCTGGGCGGGTTTTCCGACGTCACGGCGCTGATCAACGCGGTCAACGCGCAGACCGGGCTGGTCACCTTCCACTGCCCGCTGGGCGTGTCCGACTGGAATGCCTTCAGCGTGCAGTGGCTGCGCGGCGCGGTGATGGACGCCAAGGCGCAGACGCTGGCCAACGAGCCCGAACGCGAAGACGCGCTGGTGCCGCGCAACAACCGCACGCAAACGCTGCGCGGCGGCCGCGCACGCGGGCCGCTGGTGGGCGGCAACCTGGCGGTGTTGTCGTCCATGGCGGGCTCCCGGTACTGGCCTTCCTTCGACGGCGCCATCCTCTTCCTGGAAGAAACCAACGAAGCCATCTACCGCTGCGACCGCATGCTGTCGACGCTGAAACTGTCCGGCGCGCTGGACCGCCTGGCCGGCGTGGTGCTGGGCGCCTTCACCAACTGCGGCCCGGGCGACGGCAACTACGGCACGCTGACGCTGGACGAGGTCTTCGACGACTACTTCGTCAAACCGCTGAAAGTGCCGGTCTACAGCGGTGCACTCTTCGGTCACATCAAGCGCAAGTTCACGCTGCCCGTGGGGCTGGACGTGGAGATGGACGCCGACGCAGGCACGATCCGCTACCTGCAGCCGGCGGTTGTCTAGACAGGACTAGACAGGCGGCGTCACCGCAGCCGCCACCGCAGCCGAAATCGTCGCCAGCGCCTGCTGTTTCGCGGCCTCCGGCAGGAAGGAATGCAGCGCCGCCTGCACCACCATCGCCAGCAAGTCGGCCTCGGTCAGCGGCGTGTGCGTCAGCAATGCAGTGGCCTCTTCGCTTTGCGTGATGCAGCTCATCAGCCGGTTGTCGGTGTGGTAGCTCAGGCTCACGCCGGCGCGCCACAGTTCGGTGATCGGGTGGCTGGCGATGGACGCCGCCGCGCCGGTGTGCACATTGCTGGTTGGGCAGACTTCCAGGTGCAGGCCCATCGCCAGCACCTCGTCGACCAGGTGGCGGCGGGCCGGGTCGTGTAGCGCGTCCACCAGATGCACGCCGTGGCCGATGCGGGTGGCGCCCAGTCGGCCGGCTTCGACGACGCGCTCGGCGGCGTCGGCCTCGCCGGCGTGCAGCGTGAGGCCCAGGCCGGCGTCGAGCGCGATGTTCAGCGCGACAGCGTGGCCGCTGGGTGGGAAGCCGAATTCGGCACCGGCCAGGTCGTAGCCGATGACGCCCCGGTCACGGTAGGCCACGGCCAGGCGCGCGGCGCGTTCGGTTTGTGCCGGCGGCTCGTGGCGCATGCCACAGACGATCAAACCCGTCGGCATGCCGGTCTGCGCGCTGCTGCGCGCCAGGCCAGCCACCATCGCTTCGACGGCCGCTTCACCGCTGACGCCGAAGTCCTCAAACAACAGCGGCGCGATGCGGAATTCAGCCAGCACGGCGCCGTCGCGGTGTGCATCAACGGCGGCTTCGAAAGCCACACGTTCCATCGCGGCCGGGGTGGCCATCGCGGCCACGGTCAGTGCGAAGCCTTCCAGGTATTTGACGAGGCTGCCGGCGTGCGCGTTGGCGTCGAACCAGGCGGCCAGGCTGGCTTCGTCGGGCGCCGGACTGGTGATGTTGCGTTGCCGCAGCAAGTCCAGCAGCGTGGCCACGCGCAGGCCGCCGTCCAGGTGTTCGTGCAGCAGCACTTTGGGCAAAGCGCGGGCGCGCGCCGCGTCAAACGCCATACGGCACCCAGATGTTTTTCACCTGCGTGGCTTGTTCCAGGAATTCCCGGCCTTCTGCGGTGGCGGCGTCGGTCCAATCGCGGTCGGGGCGCGGCGTGGTCCACAGGCGTTTCAGGTTGCTGATGGACAGCGCCTCGATGCGTTGGGCGCGTTCGCCCGCGCCGACATGCCACCACAGCGCATCGACCTCGGCATGGCCGGCCAGCGTGTCGGCCAGCGCGTCGGTTGCGCCGGTGACGAGGTTGACGACGCCGCCCGGCACGTCGGAGGTGTCGAGCAGCGCGTACAGCTCGGCGGCGACCAGCGGCGCAGTGCTGGACGGCACTGCGACCACGCGGTTGCCCATCGCGATGGCCGGTGCAATCAGCGAGATCAAGCCCAGCAGCGGCGCATGCTCGGTGGCCAGCAGGCCGATCACGCCGATGGGCTCGTTCATCGCCAGCACCACACCATGCATCGGCGGCTGGTGCACGGCGCCGTCGTATTTGTCGGCCCAGGCGGCGTAGGTGAACAGGCGGTCTATGGTGGCGGCCACCTCGCGTTCGGCTTCGGCGGCACTGGCGGTCAGCGCCAGGCAAGCGGTGAAGCGCGTGGCCTGGGCTTGCAGGTTTTCGGCCAGGTAGTACAGCACCTGAGCGCGGCCGTGCGGGCTCATCTTTTCCCAGCCGGTCGCACCGCGCGCGGCTTCGACGGCGTTGCGGATGTCCTTGCGGTTGCCTTCGGGCACGACGCCGATCAGCCGCTCGCCGACATGCAGCGTGCGGCTGTAGCCGCTGTCCGGGCGCACCTGTTTGCCGCCGATGTAGAGCTTGGGCGTGCGGTCGATGGCGGCGTGGTTGGCGCTGTCGTTCACCACGCCGTTGGTTGTCGGCGCACTGCTGGGCAGCGCTGCGGGGGCTTCGGGTGCCAGCAGGTATTCACGCAGCCCTTCGCGTCCGCCCTCGCGGCCGTAGCCCGATTCGCGGTAGCCGCCGAAACCACAAGCCGCGTCGAACTGGTTGGCAGTGTTGATCCACACCACGCCGGCCTTCAAGCGCGGCGCCACTTCCAGCGCCAGGCCGATGCTCTCGCTCCAGACGCAGGCGGCCAAGCCGAAAGTGGTGTTGTTGGCCAGCTCGATGGCCTCGTTGGGCGTGCGGAAGGTCTGCACCGTCAGCACCGGGCCGAAGACTTCCTGCTGCACGATCTCGGATGCCGTGTCGACGCCAGTGACCAGCGTCGGCGGGTAGTAGCAGTGGGCTTCGACAGGACCTGCCGGCAGCCCGCCCGCGCTGGCTTGCCAGACCTCGGCGCCCTCGGCCCGGGCGCGTTCGACAAAACCGCTGACGCGCGCGTGCTGCGTGCGGTCCACCAGGCTGCCCATGTCGCTGCTCTTGTCCAGCGGGTCGCCAACGCGGATGCTGGCCATGCGCACCTTCAGCTTGTCCACCAGACGCGCGGCCGTGCCTTCATGCACCAGCAGGCGGCTGCCGGCGCAGCAGACCTGGCCCTGGTTGAACCAGATGCTGTCCACCAGGCCTTCGGCAGCGGCGTCCAGGTCGGCATCGGCAAAGACGATGAAGGGCGACTTGCCGCCCAGCTCCAGGCTCAGCTTCTTGCCCGTGCCGGCCGTGGCCTTGCGGATGGCGCGGCCGACTTCGGTGCTGCCGGTGAAGGCGATCTTGGCGATGCCCGGGTGGCCGACGATGGCCTGACCCACCGCGCCGTCGCCGGTGACGATGTTGACCACGCCCGGCGGCAGGCCGACTTCGGCGCAGATGTCGGCGAACAGCAAGGCGGTCAATGACGTTTGCTCGGCCGGCTTGAAGACCACCGTGTTGCCGCAGGCCAGTGCCGGCGCGATCTTCCAGGACAGCATCAGCAGCGGAAAATTCCACGGCACGATCTGCCCGACCACGCCCAAGGCGCGGTGCTGCGGGAACTCACGCGGCAGCAGCTGCGCCCAGCCGGCGTGGTGATAGAAATGGCGCACGGCCAGCGGGATGTCGATGTCGCGCGTCTCGCGGATCGTCTTGCCGTTGTCCAGGCTCTCCAGCACCGCGAACAGCCGCGCATGCTTTTGCAGCGCGCGGGCCAACGCGTACAGGTAGCGCGCACGGGCATGGCCGGGCAACGCGGCCCAGGCGGGCTGCGCTTGCGTGGCGGCGGCCACGGCGGCATCGACTTGCTCGGGCGTGGCCTGCGCAATCTGCGCCAAGCGTTTCCCGGTGGCCGGGTTGATGCTGTCGAAATGCTGGGTGCCATCAACCGTCAGGCCGGCAATGGTGTGACCAAAGCGCGCGCCGTGCGACTGCAACCAGGCCTGCGCCTGGTCCGCGCTTTCGGGTGAGGGGCCGTAGTCCATGGTCTTGAGGATGTCTGTGATCTTGCTCATGTGCGGGCCGGGGTCAGGGCATGGCGTGGCGGTGCGCCGCGCTGTAGTGGCCCGTCAGGTGGTGTTCCAGTTGGCGCTCGATGTCGGTCAACAAGCTGCTGGCGCCGAGGCGGAACAAATCGGGCTGCAGCCAGCGGTTGCCCAGCTCTTCTTTCATCAGCGCCAAATAGTTCAGTGCGGTCTTGGCGCTGCTGATGCCGCCGGCCGGCTTGTAGCCGACGGTGTGGCCGGTCTCCGCCTGGTATTCGCGGATGGCACGCACCATCACCAGCGACACGTCCAGCGTGGCGTTGACGCTTTCCTTGCCGGTGCTGGTCTTGATGAAATCGGCGCCGGCCATCATCGCCACCCACGAAGCGCGGGCGACGTTTTCCAGGGTCTGCAACTCGCCGGTGGCCAGGATGGCTTTCAGGTGGGCGTCGCCACAAGCCGCGCGGAAGGCCTTGACCTCGTCGTACAGGCCTTGCCAGTCGTGGGTCAGCGCCAGGCGGCGGCTGATGACGATGTCGATTTCGCGGGCGCCGGCGGCCACCGACAGTTCGATCTCGCGCAGCTTGGTTTCCATCGGGGTCTGGCCGGCGGGGAAACCGGTGGACACCACGGCCACCGGGATGCCGCTGCCCGCGAGGGCGGCGACCGCGACGGGCACCATCTCGTGATACACGCAGACCGCGCCGACCTTCAGATCGTCCAGGCCGGATTCGTTCAAACCCAGGGCGGCCAGCAGATCAGCCCGCAGCGGGCGCCGCGCCTTGGCGCACAAGCGCTGCACGCGGCCGGGCGTGTCGTCGCCCGACAGCGTGGTCAGGTCCATGCACTGGATGGCCTTGATGAGCCAGGCGGCCTGGTAATCCTTTTTCACGGAGCGCCGCGCGGCCAGGCTGGCGGTGCGCCGCAGCACGGCCGGCTGGTTGACCTTGACGGCCATCACGCGGGCCAGGTCGAAGTCGGTTCCGGGGTTGAGCCTCATCAGACGGTTGCTCCAGGTTGGGCTGGCGAATATAGCTGCGGGACTGAACCTTGCTATCCTGCCCGGTCACGCTGCCCCACCCTGCAAGGAGACCGCACCGCCATGTTCTCGAAGTCCATCCTGAGCGCCGCCCTGTCCACCGTCGGCGTTGCTGTCATGGCCGTTGCCGTCGCCACCCCCGCGCGGGCCGAACCGGCTGTCATTTACGACATGGGCGGCAAGTTCGACAAGTCCTTCAACCAGGCCGGCTTCAACGGCGCCGAGCGGTGGAAGAAGGAAACCGGCAAGCCCTACATGGAATTCGAGATCGCCAACCCGGCGCAGCGCGAACAGGCGCAGCGCCGCATGGCCGAACGCGGTGCCGACCCCATCGTGGGCATCGGCTTCAGCCAGGGCAGCGCGGCCGAAAAAGTGGCCAAGGATTTCCCGAAGACCAAATTCGTCGTCATCGACGCCGAGGTCAAGCTGCCCAATGTGCAGAGCATCGTCTTCAAGGAACACGAGGGCAGCTTCCTGGTTGGCGTGATGGCCGCCATGGCCAGCAAGACCGGCAAGCTGGGCTTCGTCGGCGGCATGGACATTCCGCTGATCCGCAAGTTCGCCTGCGGCTATGAGCAAGGCGCCAAGTACGCCAACCCCAAGGTCGTCGTCACCACCAACATGACCGGCACCACGCCGCAGGCCTGGAACGACCCGGCGCGCGGTGCCGAGCTGGCCAAGTCGCAATTCGCCTCGGGCGTGGACGTGGTATTCGCGGCGGCCGGCGGCACGGGCATCGGCGTCTACCAGGCCGCCAAAGATGCTGGCAAGCTGGCCATCGGCGTGGACAGCAACCAGAACCACCTGCAGCCCGGCACCATGCTGACCAGCATGGTCAAGCGCGTGGACGTGGCCGTCTACACCGCCTTCAAGGCCGTGACGCCGGGCATGACCTCGCTGGGCTTGAAGGAAGGCGGCGTGGACGTGGCCATTGACGAAAACAACGCCAAGCTGGTGACGCCCGAAATGAAGAAGCGCGTCGATGCGGCGCGCGCCGACATCATCAGCGGCAAGATCAAAGTCATCGACTTCACCGTCGCGAACACCTGCAAGTGATGGGTGCCACCGCCGCCCTGGCGGTTGACATGCGACACATCGACAAGCGTTTCGGCGCCGTGCACGCCAACCGCGACGTCAACCTGCGCGTGGCCGCCGGCACCGTGCACGGCATCGTCGGCGAGAACGGCGCAGGCAAGAGCACGCTGATGTCCATCCTCTACGGCTTCTACCAAGCCGACAGCGGCGAAATCGCCATCGAGGGCCAGCCGGCGCGCATCACCGGTTCCAGCGTCGCCATCGCGCTGGGCATCGGCATGGTCCACCAGCACTTCATGCTGGTCGACACGCTGAGCGCACTCGACAACGTGATGCTGGGCGCCGAGCCCGGCTGGCGCCTGCAGGCCGCCCGCGCCCAGGTGCGTGCGCAGCTCGACGTGCTGATGCGCGACACCGGTTTGCAGGTGCAACTGGACGCGCTGGTCAGCGCATTGCCGGTGGGTGAACGCCAGCGGCTCGAGATCTTGAAAGCGCTGTACCGCGGCGCGCGCATCCTGATCCTGGACGAGCCCACGGCGGTGCTGACGCCGCAGGAAACCGTGGCGTTGTTTGACACCTTGCGCGGCTTGCGCGCGCGCGGCACCACGGTTTTGCTGATCACGCACAAGCTGAAAGAAATCATGGCCTTGTGCGACGCGGTCACCGTGATGCGCCAGGGGCAGGTGGTGCTGGATTGCGACATCAAAGACACCAGCATCGACGGCCTGGCCGAAGCGATGGTGGGGCGGCGCGTCAACCTCGGGCGGGACGGTAAGCACGCGCAGCCTGGCGGTGTGCTGCTGCAGGCCAGCGGCCTGAACTGGACCGACAGCCTGGGCGTGGCGCGGCTGAGCGACGTCAGCCTGACGCTGCGCGCCGGTGAGATCGTCGGCGTGGCCGGGGTTTCGGGGAATGGCCAGAGCGAACTGCTGGACGTGCTGTCGGGACTGATGGCACCCACGCAGGGCCAGCTGCAGGTCGGTGACGCGGCCTACACGCCCGCGCGCTGGATGAGCACCCGCGCGGCGCGCCAGCGGCGCATTGCCCACGTGCCCGAAGACCGCCACCGGCGCGGCCTTGTGCTGCCGTTTGCGGCCTGGGAATCGGCGGTGCTGGGCTATCAAGCCTTGAAGTGCTACAGCCGCAGTTTCTGGCAGGGCCGCTGGATGCGCCAGAAGGCGATGCGCGAGCACACCGCCGCGATGATGGAGCGCTACGACGTGCGCCCGCGCAACCCCGAACTGCGGTCCAGCAAATTCAGCGGCGGCAACCAGCAAAAGCTGGTGCTGGCGCGCGAGGCCCTGCACGAACCGCAGGTGCTGCTGGTCGGCCAGCCGACGCGCGGCGTGGACATTGGCGCCATCGAATTCATCCACGGCCGCATCCGCGCCATGCGCGACGCGGGCGGCGCGGTGCTGTTGGTGTCGTCTGAACTCGACGAAATCCTGGCGCTGGCCGATCGCGTCGTCGTGATGAACGCGGGGCGCATCACCGGCGAATTGCCGATCGAGCAGTGCAGTGAGTCCGCGCTGGGCCGCCTGATGGGGGGCGCGCACTGATGGGCCCCAAGCTCACTGCGTTCGCTGCCCCCCGAGGGGGATGCTCAGCCACCTTGGGGCGGCCCGGCGGAGGCTGAGATGAGCTCGCAACAAATCGAGCTGCCGCGCTGGATGGACGTGGCCTTGCTGCCGGCCATCAACCTGGCGCTGGCGCTGATCGTCGCCGGCATCGTCGTCACGCTGGTCGGCTTCAACCCGCTGCAGGTGCTGACGCTGCTGGTTCAAGGTGCGCTCGGCTCGAAGGCCGGCATCAGCTACACGCTGTACTACGCCACCACCTTCATCTTCACTGGCCTGGCCGTGGCCGTGGCCTTTCACGGCGGTTTGTTCAACATCGGTGGCGAAGGCCAGGCGGTGATGGGCGGGTTGGGCGCCGGCCTGGCCGCGCTGGCCTGGAGCGCGCAACTGCCGGCCTGGCTGATGCTGCCCATCATGGTGTTGTCGGCGGCGCTTTTCGGTGGCGTCTGGGGCGCGGTGCCCGGTGCGTTGCAGGCCTGGCGCGGCAGCCACACGGTCATCACCACCATCATGTTCAATTTCATCGCGGCGGCCCTGCTCAGCTATCTGCTGGTCAACGGCCTGAAAGAGCCCGGCAACATGACGCCCGAAAGCCGCGCCTTTGCGCCTTCGGCCCACATGCCGGGCATGCACGAGGCGCTGGCCGCTTTCGGCATCGAATGGCCGCGCACGCCGCTGAACCTGACGCTGCTGCTGGCCCTGGGCGCGGCGCTGCTGTGCTATCTGGGCTTGTGGAAATCGCAGCCCGGCTACGCCTTGCGCGCGGTCGGGTTCGCGCCCGATGCGGCGCTCTATGCCGGCATGCAACCGCGCACGCTGATGGTGGTGTCGATGGCCGCGTCGGGCGCGCTGGCCGGGCTGGTCGGTGTCAACGAAATCGCTGGCGTGCACGGCCGCCTGCTGCCTGACTTTGTGGCCGGCGCGGGCTTCGCCGGCATCGCCGTCAGCCTGATCGGCCGCAACCACCCGGTGGGCATCGTGCTGGCGTCCATCCTGTTCGGCGTGCTCTACCAAGGCGGGTCGGAACTGGCCTTCGAGATCAACGGTTTCAGCCGCGACATGGTCTTCATGCTGCAGGGTTTGATCGTGCTGTTCGCGGGTGCGATGGCGCAGGTCGCGGCGCCGCTGCTGTTCAAGGTTTGGCGCGCTTCATCACGCAAGGCTGGAGGCGGCCAGCATGGATGACGTGCTGATCGGCACGCTCATCGCCAGCACCTTGCGCGTCTCGGTGCCGCTGATCCTGTGCGCGCTGGCTGGCGTGATGTGTGAGCGCTCGGGCGTCATCGACCTGGGGCTGGAAGGCAAGATGCTGATGACGGCCTTTGCAACGGCGGCGGTCGGCGTGGCCTCGGGCAGCCTGGTGCTGGCGCTGCTGGTGGCGGTGTCCGTCGGGGTGGCTTTGTCCATGCTGCACGGCTACGCGTGTGTCAGCCAGCGGGGCGACCAGGTCGTGCTGGGCATCGCCATCACGATGACGGCCGCCGGCCTGAGCGTGGTGCTGGGCATCGCCTGGTTCGCTCAGGGCGGGCAAACGCCGCCGTTGCCCGATTCGGTGCGCTTGGACCGCTGGTTCGTTGGCGCGGGCGATGTGATGGCGCAAGTGCCCTTTATCGGCAAGACGCTGTCGCTGGCCTTCTTCGGCCACAACCTGATGGTCTACGCCACGCTGGCGTTGGTGGGTGCTGTTTGGTGGTTGCTGTACCGCACGCGTTTCGGCCTGCGGCTGCGCGCCGCTGGCGAGAACCCGGCCATGGTCGACGCGGCGGGTGTTTCGGTGAAGCTGTTGCGTTATCAAGCGCTCGCTATCAACGGCGTGCTGAGTTCGTTGGCCGGTGCTTACCTGGTGCTGGCGCAGAACCCCAGCTTCATCCCGAACATGACCGCCGGCCGCGGCTACATGGCACTGGCCGCGCTGATCTTCGGCAAGTGGCACCCGGTCGGCGCGCTGTGGGCCTGCTTGCTGTTCGGTTTTCTCGACGCCGTGTCGATCCGCATGCAGGGCGTGCCGCTGCCCCTGGTGGGCGAGGTGCCGGTGCAGTTCATCCAGGCGCTGCCCTATCTGCTGACCGTGGTGCTGCTGGCCGGTTTCATCGGCCACGCGGTGGCACCGGCGGCGCTGGGCCGGCCGTACGTCAAGGAGCGTTGACTTGTCTAGACAACAGCCGAATGGAGCGCCAATTTCAGCACCGGACGCGGCCTTGGTCGCCGCCGCCCGCGCCGCGCGCGAGCAGGCCTACGCGCCTTATTCGCACTTCCAGGTTGGTGCGGCGGTGCTGGACGAGTTGGGCCGCATCCACCGTGGCGGCAACGTCGAAAACGCCGCTTACCCGCAGGGCTGGTGCGCCGAGACCTCGGCCATCGCCGCGATGGTGGCGGCCGGCGGCCGCCGCATCGTGGCGGCGGCCGTTTGCGGTGTGGCCGATGACCCCGTTACACCCTGCGGCGGCTGCCGGCAGCGACTGCGCGAATTTGCCGATGACGACTGCCCGGTGTACATCACCGATCTGGACAGTGTGCTCGCCACCCACACCTTGGGCGAACTGTTCCCGAACAGCTTCGGCCCCAACCACTTGAAGACTGTGACGTCGCCATGAACACCCTCCTCGAAACAACCGTTGACGTGCTGCGCCAGCGCCTGGGCGCACAAGCACCGAAGATCGCCGTGCTGTTGGGCTCGGGCTGGCACCCCTACGCCGACCAGGTGCAAAACGCCGTGGACGTGCCTTACGGCGACCTGCCGTCCTTCCCCGCGTTGGCCGTCAGCGGCCACCGTGGCGTGTTGCGCGTGGGCACGGTCGGCGGTGTGCCGGTGGCGGTGCTGGGCGGCCGCAAGCACGCCTACGAAACGGGTGAGGCCGATGGCATGAGTGGCACCATCCGGGCGCTGGCGGCCTGGGGCGTGACCGTGCTGCTGCAGACCAACGCCGCCGGCAGCCTGGACCCGGCCATGCCGCCGGGTTCGCTGATGCTGATCAACGACCATTTGAATTTCAGCCAGCGCAGCCCCTTGTTCGGCGAGCCCGGCAACGAGCGCTTCGTGGACATGCAGAACGCTTACGACGCTGAACTGCGCGGCCAAGCCCAGTCGGCTGCGGCGGCGTTGAACACGCCCTTGTTTGAAGGCGTCTACGCCTGGTTCATGGGCCCGCAGTTCGAAACACCGGCCGAGATCCGCATGTTCCGCATGCTGGGCGGCAATGCGGTGGGCATGAGCACCGCGCCCGAGACCATCCTGGCCCGCCACGCTGGCATGAAGGTGCTGGCCATTTCGCTGATGACCAACATGGCCGCCGGCATGGCCGACGAAAAGCTCAGCCACGCGCACACCATGGCCACGGCCGCTGCGGCCAGCGAGCGCGCGGTGGCGCTGTTGACGGCCATCGTGCAAGCGCTGGAAGTCTGAAGCGATGAACCTGAGCTTTTTGCCGGTGTTGCCCGTCCGCCGTCGCACGCTGCTGGCCAGCGCCAGCTTCGCCGTGCTGCTGGCCGGTTGCGCCACGCCGCCGCCGGTTTCATTGCCGGTGGTTCGCGCGCCACTGAAGCTGACCATCCTGCACACCAATGACCACCACGGCCGTTTCTGGCCCAACGCCGACGGCGAGTACGGCATGGCGGCGCGCAAGACGGCCATCGATCGCGTGCGCGGCGAAGTCGCTGCGGCCGGCGGCCACACGTTGCTGGTGGACGGTGGCGACATCAACACCGGCGTGCCCGAAAGCAGCCTGCAGGACGCCGAGCCCGACATCCTGGGCATGAACCTGCTGGGCTACGACGCCAGCACCTTCGGCAACCACGAATTCGACAAGCCGCCGGCCGTGCTGGCGAAGCAGCGGCAGTGGGCCAAGTTCGCCTGGGTCTCAGCCAATGTCTACAGCCGCAGCAGCGGCCAGCGGATGTTCGAGCCCTACCGCATCTTCGAGCGCGGCGGCTACCGCATCGCCGTGATGGGCCTGACCACCAACGACACCGGCAAGCTGGTGCTGCCCGACAACGTCCGCGACATCGAGTTCAGGAACCCCGCCGACGAAGCCGCCCGGCTGCTGCCCGAATTGCGGGCCAAGGCCGACATGGTCATCGCCGCAACCCACATGGGCCACTACCCCGACGGCAGGCACGGCATCAATGCGCCGGGCGATGTGGAAATGGCCCGCAGCCTGCCCGCAGCCGGTGCGGGCCAAGGCCTGGACCTGATCGTCGGTGGTCACAGCCACGACCCGGTTTGCATGTTGGCCGAGAACGTCCGCAACGAGGGCTATGTGCCCGGCGAGCCCTGTGCACCCGACCGCCAGAACGGCACCTGGATCGTGCAGTCCAACCTGTGGGGCAAATACCTGGGCCGCGCCGATTTCGAGATCGACGCCGGACGCATCCGGCTCGTGAAGTACCAGCTCATCCCCATCAACCTGAAGCGGCGCGCGCCCGATGGCAGCAAGGTCACCGTCGGCCCAGCCATTCCCGAAGACCCGGCCGTGCGCGCCGCGCTGCTGCCGTTCCAGGAAAAGGGCCAGCAGCAGCTGACAAAGCCCGTCGGCGTGACCGTGGGTTTCTTCGACGGCGACAACGCACGCATCCGCAAGCAGCCCACCAACCTGGGCACCCTGCTGGCGCGCGTGATGCTGGACAAGACCGGCGCCGACCTGGCGGTGATGAACTCAGGTGGCATCCGCGATTCACTGCCTGAAGGCCCTGTCACTTACCGCGACCTGTTGAAGGTGCAGCCCTGGGGCAACCAACTGGCCGTGGTGCGCTTGAGCGGCGCCGAGCTGCTGGACTGGCTGCGGGTGGCGGCCACGATGTCCAAGGGCGCTGGCGGCTACCCGCAGACGGCCGGCGTGCAAATGGTGATCGACGGCACGGTGCTGAAGGAAGCCCGCGTGCAGGGCCGCTTGATCGAGCCGCTGCGTGAATACCGACTTGCCATCAACCATTTCACCGCCACTGGCGGCGATGGCTACCCGCGACTGACCGACAAGCCGGGCTACATCGACACCGGCTTCGTCGACGCCGAGGCGCTGCGCGACTACATTGCGCAGCGCAGCCCGATCCAGGCGGCCGCGTACGCGCCCAACCCCGATGACATCGTCAGGAAGTGACACCTTGTTGCTGAACAAACTGCGCTGGCCCGCGCTCTGCGTCGCGGCCCTGCTGGCCGGCTGTGCGAACCCGCCACCGTTCGCGCTGCCGACCGCACCGCCGCCAGCCGCGCCGGTGCGCGTGAAGCTGCTCGCCATCAACGACTTCCATGGCAACCTGAAGGCCCCGCCCGGCGGCATCCTGGTGCAGGACCCGGCCGACCGCAGCAAGCGCATCAACGTGCCCGCTGGCGGCGCGGCGGCGCTGTCTGCGTTGGTGAACGGGCTGCGGGCGCAGAACCCGAACAACGCCTTTGTCGTGGCGGGCGACATCGTCGGCGCGTCGCCGCTGCTGTCGTCGCTGTTCCACGACGAGCCGGCCATCGAGGCCATGAACCGCATCGGCGTGGACGCCGCGGCGATGGGCAACCACGAACTGGACCAGGGCGTGGCCGAAGTGCTGCGCCTGCAGAAGGGCGGTTGCCACCCCAAAGACGGCTGCAAGGGCCCGGCGCCATATGCCGGTGCGAACTTCCCCTTCCTGGCCGCCAACACGCGTGTGCTGGCCACCGGCGCCACCCTGTTTCCGCCCTATACGGTAAAGCGGTTCGAAGGCATACCCGTGGCCTTCATCGGTGTCACGCTGAAGGGCACTGCGGCCATGGTCAAGGCCACCAGCTCGGTCGGCCTGGCCTTCGAGGACGAGGCCGACAGTGTCAACGCGCTGGTGCCCGAGCTGCGGCGCCAGGGCATCGAGGCCATCGTGGTGCTGCTGCACCAGGGCGACATTCCCAAGGGCGACTACAACGAATGCGTCGGCCTGAGCGGCCCGCTCGCTGGCATCGTCCAGCGCCTGGACAAGGCCGTCGACGTGGTCATCAGCGGCCACACACACCGCGCCTACAACTGCGTCATCGACGGCCGCGTGGTCACATCAGCCGACCGCTGGGGCACGGTGGTGACCCAGGTCGATCTGTTGCTCGATCCGAAGACCCACGACGTGATCTCAGCGCGCGCCGAGAACGTCATCGCGCGCACCGAGGGCCCATTGGCGTTACCACCCGACGCGGCCGTGGCCGAACTCGTGGGCCGCTACGAACAGCTGGTGCGGCCGCTGGCGCGCCGGCCCGTGGGGCGCATCGGCGCGACGCTGCTGGCGCGCAGCGACGACAACGGCGTCAGCCCGCTGACGCAGACCGTGGCCGACGCCCAGTTGGCCGCCACGCGTGAGGCCGGTGCCGAACTGGCGCTGATGAACGCCACCGGCGTGCGCGCCTCACTGGGCGAGGGCGGGCGCTTCGAGGTGGCCTACGAAGACGTGTTCGCGGTGCAGCCCTTCGCGAACCAGCTGATCACCGTCACGCTCAGTGGCGCGCAACTGCTGCAGATCCTGGAACGACCGCTGGCCGCAGCCCGCCCGAGACCCGGCCTGACGCCGTCGCGCGGGCTGGTTTACACCTGGGATGCGAACCGTCCGCCGGGTCAGCGCATCGTGCCCGGCAGCCTGCTGCTTAACGGCAAGCCGCTAACCGACGAAAGCCGGGTGCGCGTCACCGCGAATGACTTCCTGGTCGATGCCGAAGGCAGCGTGTTCGGCAAAGGCAGCGAGCGCCAGCCCGGCCCGGTCGACGTCGAGGCGCTGGAGCAGTACATCCGCAACCAGCCCGGCCTGACGCCCGACCCCGTGCCGCGCATCACGCGCCTGAATTGAGCGAAGAGCGGCCGTGCTCGCGCAGGAAATCATCCGCGTCCAGCGTGACGGCGGCACGCTGACAGCGGCGCAGATCGGCGCCTTTGTCCAAGGTGTGACTGACGGCAGCTGGAGCGACAGCCAGGTCGCCGCGATGGCGATGGCCATCTTCCTGCGCGGCCTGGACCGCAGCGCCACGGTGACACTGACCCAGGCCATGACGCACTCGGGGGCGGTGCTGTCCTGGGCCGACGCCGGGTTCAGCGGCCCCATCCTGGACAAGCATTCCACCGGCGGCGTCGGCGACAAGGTCAGCCTGATGCTGGCGCCCATCGTCGCGGCCTGCGGCGGCGTGGTGCCGATGATCAGCGGGCGCGGCCTGGGCCACACCGGCGGCACGCTGGACAAGCTGGAAGCGCTGCCCGGCTACGGCATCTCGCCCGACCGCCAGCGCCTGTTGGCGACGCTGCGTGGGGCGGGTTGCGCCATCGTCGGTGCGTCGGCCGCACTGGCGCCGGCCGACCGCCGGCTGTACGCCATCCGCGATGTGACGGCCACGGTTGAAAGCGTGCCGCTGATCACCGCCAGCATCCTCAGCAAGAAGCTGGCGGCCGGGCTGCAGGGCCTGGTGCTGGACGTGAAGGTGGGCAGCGGGGCTTTCACGCCGACACTGGACCAGGCCCGCGTGCTGGCGCGCAGCCTGGTCGGGGTGGCACAGGGCGCCGGCCTGCCGGCCTGTGCACTGATCACCGACATGAACGAAGTGCTGGGCACGACGGCCGGTAACGCGCTGGAAGTGCAGGAAACGCTGGATTACCTGACCGGCGCCGCACGCGAACCGCGCCTGCACGCCGTGACGCTGGCGCTGGCCGCACAGATGCTGCACTTGGGTGGCCTGGCCGACAGCTTTGCAGCTGGCCACGATCAAGCTGAGCAAGCGCTCACAAGCGGCGCCGCAGCCGAGCGCTTCGCGCAGATGGTGGCTGCACTCGGTGGCCCGCCCGACGTGTTGAAGACCGCCGGCCTGCCTGCTGCCCCGGTGCAGCGCGTGGTGCCCGCGCCGCGTGCCGGCGTGCTGGCCGCGCTGGACGTGCGCGCCTTAGGCTGGGCCGTGGTGGCGCTGGGCGGCGGTCGGCGTGTGGCCAGCGACCGGGTGGACCCGCGCGTCGGTCTGAGCCATGTCCGCAGTCTGGGCGCTGCGCTGCAGACCGGTGAGCCGCTGGCCTTGGTGCACGCCGCCGACGCCGCCACGGCCGACGCCGCCGTGCGCGCCGTGTTGGCGGCCTGCACGTTGGCCGAGCCGGGTGCCGTGTTGGCTGGTTTTCCCGATGGCAGCCCGGTCGTGGTGGAGCACGTGGGCACGCCTTGAGACTGGCCGGTCGCGCGCACGCCCAGTACCCCTGAAAGTTGGCGGTGCAAAGAAGCGTTGCTCACCCCTGTCGGGTCCGAGCGCGGTGATACGCTTCGTGGTTGCTTAGCCGAACGAAGTAATGGCCCGCCCGCACACCATCAAGACCGACCCCGACCCCGCGCACGCACGCGCGCTCGCACTCGCACTCGCACCCGCCTCCGTCAACCGCACACCCCCGCGCGCACGCTTCACTGCATCCCGCACCGCAGCGCTTGTGCCGTCTCCGGCGCCGCGTCCGCAAGACTGCGCCGAAGCGGTGTTGGAGGTGATGCCCGCCGTGATGGACGCGATGCGCGGTGCCATGCGCCTGCAGGTGGGCGAACAGTTGTCGGTGCCGCAGTTTCGCTGCTTGAACTTCATCGCCAAGCGCCCCGGCAGTTCGGTCAGCGCGGTCGCCGCTTTCCTGGGCGTGACGCTGCCCACGGCCTCGGTGATGGTGGACAGGCTGGTGCGCGCAGGCGCCGTGGCGCCGAGCACCGCGCAAGCCGACCGCCGGCGCTCAGAACTGCACGTCACGGCGACCGGCTTGGTGCAGATGCAGCACATCGAAGACGGCGCCCTTGGCGAATTTGCCCGCACCTTGGCCATCTGCAGCGCCGCCGACCTGCAGGCGCTGCACGCCGGGCTGGTCGTGCTGCAGCGGGCGTTCCAGCCCGGCCTCGAAACCGCCCTTCAACCTGCCTGAGCGAACCCGCTCGGTATTGAAACTGCTTAGAACTTCGGATGTTGACCATGTTTTCTCGCCCCCTGCTGCCCGCTGCCTCGAAACCCATGACGGCCGGCGCTCCGTTCCCAGGCTCGGCTGTCGCGGCGCTGTCGGCCCTGTCGCTGCTGAGCCTGCTGGCCGCCTGCAGTCCGCAGGCCGACACGGCCACCGCTAGCGCTGCATCGGCCACGTCCGGCAGTGCCTCGGGTGCCGCCGGTGCCGCCGGTGTCGCCGGACCAGGCGCCACTGCGTCGGCGCCGCCGGTGGGCATCACGACGGTGCGTGCCCAGGTGCGCGACCTGCCGGTGCTGATCACCGCTACTGGCACCGTCGCGCCGCTGTCCAGCGTCGATGTGCGGCCGCAGACCACCAACCTGATCACCAAGGTGCACGTCAAGGAAGGCCAGTTCGTCAAGGCCGGCGAATTGCTGTTCACGCTGGACCCGCGTGCCGATGAGGCTAACGTGGCCAAGGCCCGCGCGCAGTTGACGCGTGACGAAGCGGCCCTGGCCGATGCGCAAAGGCAGCTCAAGCGCAGCCAGGAACTGCTGGCGCAGAACTTCATTTCGCAAGGCGCCCTGGACACCAACCTGACCAATGTGCAGTCGCAGACTGGCGCCGTGGCCGCCGACAAGGCCGCGCTCGACGCCGCCAAGCTGGGCTTGTCCTACACCCGCATCAGCGCACCCGGCGCCGGGCGCCTGGGCGCCATCAACGTCTTCGCCGGCAGTTCGGTGCAGGCCAATGTCACTTCGCTGGTCAGCCTGACCCAACTCGACCCCATCGCCGTGGCCTTCAGCTTGCCGCAGCGCTTCCTGGCCGACGCGCTGGCGGCGCTGAAAGACGGCGGCGCGGCGGTCAGCGCCATGCCGCCTGACAACGCCAGCACACCCACCGCCGCCGCGCCCGCTGGCCTGGTGGTGGCCGCGCCGAGCAGTGCAGCCAGTGGTGGGGGTGGTGGTGGTGGAGCAGGCGGCAACCGCCCGCTCGCGCCGCCGCCCGTGCCCGCGCTGCAGGGCCGTCTGAAGTTCGTCGACAACGCGGTGGACACCACCTCGGGCACGGTCAAGGCCAAGGCGGTGTTCGACAACGCCGCCGGCAAGTTGTGGCCGGGGGCTTTCGTCAACGTGGCCATGACGGCCAGCGTCATCAAGGGCGCGATCGTGATTCCGCAGGCCGCCATCATCCAGAGCCCGCGTGGCACGGTGGTCTACGCGGTCATCGACGGCAAGGCCGCGCCGAGGCCGGTGCAGGTGCTCTACGCCCAGGGTGAAGACGCTGCGGTCAGCGGCCTCAAGCCGGGCGAACGCATCGTGATGGACGGCCGCCAGAACGTGCGGCCTGGCGCCAACGTCGTCGAGCGTGCGCGTGAAGGCGGTGCCAGCGGTGCGGGCCGGGGCGGCCGCCCGGGTGGCGCTTCTGCAGGCGCCAGCGGCGGCAGCAACAGCAAGGGAGCACCCGCACCATGAACTTCTCGGAACTCTTCATCCGCCGTCCCGTGATGACGGTGCTGCTCAACCTGGCCATCGTGCTGGCCGGCGTCATCGGCTACCGCAGCATCCCAGTGGCGGCTTTGCCCAGCTACGACACGCCGGTCATCAGCGTCTTCGCCAGCCTGCCCGGCGCCAACCCGGAAACCATGGCCACCAGCGTGGCGCTGCCGCTGGAGAAACAGTTTCAGACCATTCCGGGCCTGAAAACCATCAGTTCGTCCAGCACGCTGGGCAGCACCAATCTCACGCTGGAATTCGAGGAAGGCCGCAACATCGACGCGGCATCGGTGGACGTGCAGGCCGCCTTGCTGCGCGCGCAGCGCTCGCTGCCCATCGACATGACCTCACCGCCCAACTACCGCAAGGTCAACCCGGCCGACGCGCCGGTGCTGCTGCTCGCGTTGACCTCGCCGTCGCTGGCACCGTCTGACCTTCAGGACTACGCCGAACACCTGATCACGCCCACGATGGCCACCATCGCCGGTGTGGCCCAGGTCAACATCTACGGCTCCAAGCGTTTCGCGGTGCGCGTGCGTGTGCTGCCCGAGGCGCTGGCCGCGCGCAACATCGGCCTGGACGAACTCAGCGCCGCGCTGCGCGCCGCCAACGTCAACACGCCGGTGGGCACACTGGAAGGGCCGCGCCAGACGCTGACGCTGACCGCCAACAAGCAGTTGAAGAACGCCGCCGAATTCGCCGAATTGATCGTCAGCAACAAGGGCGGCAACCCGGTGCGTTTGAAGGACGTGGCCCAGGTGCTCGACAGCCTGGAAACGCTGAAGAGCTGGGCCACGCTGAACGGCGAAAACAGCATCACGCTGGCCGTGCAGCGCCAGCCCGGTGCCAACACCGTGCGCGTGGTCGACGCGGTGCGCGCCGCACTGCCGGCGCTGCAGGCGCAGATGCCCCAGTCGATCCGTCTGACGCCAGTGAACGACCGTTCGAAGTCGGTGCGCGAGGCCCTGCACGACGTGACGCTGACGCTGATGGGCACCATCGCGCTGGTGGTGCTGGTGATCTTCCTGTTCCTGCGCCGCTTCGTCGCCACCGTCATCCCCACACTGAGCCTGCCGGTGTCGCTGATCGGTGCGGTGGCCTTGTTGTGGGGCCTGGAATACAGCCTGGACAACATCTCGCTGCTCGGCCTGACGCTGGCCGTCGGCCTGGTGGTGGACGACGCCATCGTGATGCTGGAAAACATCATGCGCCACGTCGAAAAAGGCGTGCCGCCCTTCCAGGCCGCGCTGCGCGGTTCGCGCGAGGTGGGCTTCACCATCGTCAGCATCTCGCTGTCGCTGGTGGCGGTGTTCATCCCTATCTTCTTCATGCCCGGGGTCATCGGCCTGCTGTTCCACGAATTCGCCGTGGTGGTGGGCTTGTCGATCCTGGTGAGTGCCTTTGTTTCCCTCACGCTGGTGCCCATGCTGGCCAGCCGCTTCCTGACCGACGAAGAACACAAGAAGAAGCCCGGCTTCGTGGTCCGGTCCTTCGAGCGCGGCTTCAACGCCACGCTGAGCGCCTACACGCGCACGCTGGACGCGGCGCTGCGCCACCGCAAGATCGTGCTGCTGGTGGCCCTGCTGACCCTGATCGCCACGGTGTGGCTGTTCATGGTCATTCCGAAAGGCTTCTTCCCCGAAGAAGACATCGGGCAGATCCAGGCCCAGACCGAATCGGCCGAAGACACATCTTTCCCGGCCATGGTGCAACTGCAGGAACGCGCCGCGCTGATCGCGCGTGGCGACCCGAATGTGCTGGCCGTCAGCTCCTTCAACGGCGGCCAGGGTTCGCAGAACACCGGTCGCATGTTCATCACGCTGAAAGACCGCGCCGACCGCTTGCCGATGAAGCAGGTGGTGGAAGGCCTGCGGCGCAAGTTCCGCGAGGTGGCTGGCCTGAACGTCTTCATGCGCCCGGTGCAGAACCTGCAACTCGGCGGCCGGCAGAGCAAGGCGCAATACCAGTACATCCTGCAAAGCGTGCGGGCCGACGAACTGAGCGACTGGGCCAGCAAGCTGCAGGACAAGCTGCGCACCGACACGATGTTCCGCGACGTCACCAGCGACAGCCAGCTGCGTGCGCTGCAGGCCAACCTGAAGATCGACCGCGACCGCGCCAACACGCTGGGCGTCAGCATCGACGCCATCCGCAGCGCGCTGTACAGCGCCTTCGGCGAGCGCCAGGTGTCGACCATCTACCTGCCCACCGACAGCTACCAGGTGATCATGGAAGTGGCGCCCGAAGCCAAGACCGACGAAAGCGCCTTCGGCAATGTCTTCGTGCGCAGCAGCACCGGCGCGCTGGTGCCGTTGTCGGCCTTCGCCACGGTGGAGCGCGCGGTGGGGGCCACGGCCATCAACCACGTCGGCCAATTGCAGGCCGTGACGGTCAGCTTCAACCTGGCCCCCGGCACCGCCCTGGGCGACGCCACGGCCGCCATCGACGCGGCACGCGAAGCCCTGCGCATGCCGGCTTCCATCATCGCCAAATACGGCGGCGACGCGGCGGTGTTCAAGGACACGCAGGGCGGCCAGGCCATCCTCATCGTGGCGGCGCTGCTGGTCATTTACGTGCTGCTGGGCGTGCTGTACGAAAGCTACATCCACCCGCTGACCATCCTGGCCGGCCTGCCGTCGGCGGCGGTGGGCGCGCTGCTGACGCTGATGATCTTCGGACAGGACCTGACGCTGATCGCCACCATCGGCATCCTGCTGCTGATTGGCATCGTGAAGAAAAACGCGATCATGATGATCGACTTCGCGCTGGACGCGCAGCGCCACCGCGGCATGACGCCCGAGCAAGCCATCCACGAAGCCTGCGTGCTGCGCTTTCGGCCGATCATGATGACCACGCTGGCCGCGCTGATGGGTGCCCTGCCCATCGCGCTGGGCATCGGCGCTGGCGCTGAATTGCGTCAGCCGCTGGGCCTGGCGGTGGTCGGTGGTCTGGTGTTCAGCCAGGCCATCACGCTCTACATCACGCCGGTGATTTACCTTGCACTCGACCGCTACAGCGGCAAGGGGCCGGTCACCGTGGCCGAGACCAGCCCTGCGGTGGCCGTGGCCGAAGGGGCGCCAGCGGATTGAGCAGGCGCTTCAACGGGCTGCTGGCGCTGGTTTTGCCCCTTGGGTCGGTGCCGCGCGCCGCATGTCAGCCCGCGTGTAGGGCGCCGGGCGGCCCGACAGGGCCAGCGCCAGCCGCGTCACCGTCGTGTGGCTTTGCGAGGCGGGTGCGTTGGCGGGAGCCGCCATCAGCCAGGCCGCAGCGACCAGCGCCGCCCATGGACTGAAGTGCAGCAGGGGCAGGTGCACGCGGCCGATGGCCACGGCCCCGACCGCCCCGCCCAAGGCCAGGCCGGCCACCACTTCAGACACCGAATGCGCCTGCAGGACCCACCGCGACACGCCGATCATCAAGGCCAGCAAAGCGCCCAGCGCCATCGCCAGCATCGGCAGGGTGCGCGGTGATCTTGGCGCCAGCGTGCCCAGCAGCAAGGGGTAGACGGCCGCCGCGAACATCGCGTGGCCCGAGATGCCGGTGAAGTCCAGCGCCGGCCAGCCCAGGCCCCAGCCGATGAAGGCCAGCTTGCTGGCCGTGGTCAAGGCCACGGCCGCCGTCAGCGCGGCCAGCCACCAGAAGGCCAGCAGCCGACCTTGAGGTCGGCGCACCAACGCCAGCACGGCCAGTGCGCCGGCCGGCAGCAGGATCTGGGCTTCCCCCAGGCGGGTGAGCAGGTGCCAGAAGGTCGAGGCGTCAGCGGCTGTGGCGAACATGGTGCCGATATTAGGAGCCGGCCGCGGCACCCGGATGACGGGCTGCGTTCAGGCCGGCTGCGCCCGCGCCCGCATCGCGTGCAGCAACTGCACCTTGTTGCTGACCGCCAGCTTCTTGAAAATCACGCCCAGGTGGTTGCTCACCGTGGAAGGCGACAGTCCCAGCTGGCTGGCGATTTGCAGTCCGGTGTGACCTTCGGTGTAGAGCAGGGCGATGTCGCGTTGGCGCGTGCTGAGCTTGTCCACGGCCGCGCGGCGGCGCACGTCCAGCAGCAGCAGGCCGCTGCTGCGCTTCATCAGCACGGTGATCTGCTGGCCGTGGAAGGGCAGTTCGGTTGGCGGTCCGTCTTCGCTCGAGGTGGCCATGGCGAAGACCGCAGCCTCGGCCAGCGGTTCGGGCAGGCGCGTGGCGCACCAGCGCGGCCACTCGGTGCGCAGCAGGTCCAGGACTTGCTCGTCGACCTGATGCAGCACGCCGTGCTCGTCGCACAGCGCGTGGCTGCGCCGGGCCGGCGTTTGTTCGTCACCGGCGTGAGCATGGCTCAAGCAGTTTTCGCGCTGGGCTTCCACCAGGTGGGGCATCAGGAACTGCAGGGCCTGGTGATCGGCCTCCAGCGGCGGCGCGGCGCCCGGGCTGCGCCACAGCTGCAAGAAAACCCGGCGCGCGGCCAGCGGTTCGATCAGCGTGGCGGTCAGCGCCGGCGGTTCGCTTTCTCCAGACAGGCACAGCGCCAGCGCCTGCTCGTCGAGGCCCTGGGTGTGCAGGCTGTGCAGCGCGGGTGCGCTGTCAGGCGGAGCGGCGGCCGGCACGCTGCCCCACAGACAGGCGTCGAACGCGATCACCGAGCCCAGCAGTTCGCAGGCCCGGCCTGCAAAGCTGGCCGACGGCCACTCGCGGCTGCCGCGGTGCAGTTGCAGCACGGCCTGGCTCAATGCGGCCATCTGCGGGGTGTCGGCCTTCATCGGGAAGACGACGCGGGCTGCTGGATTTGCAAAGGCACGGCGAAGGGTGAAGGTAGACGCATGGTGCTGTTTTCGGCTTCACAAGCGGCTGCTTGAATCGGTTCGCGGTGCGATGCGCTACCGTCCAGCGATGTCTTTGCCCGGCCCCACGCCAGCGCTTGCCGCTGCCCCACCGACGGCCTGCCTGAATTGCGGCGAGCCGCTGGCGGCGCGCAGTCCGCGGTCGCCGGCGCGTTTCAGCTTCTGCCCCGCTTGCGGCCAGGAAACGAATGTTCTGCCGCCCACGCTGCGCGAATTCGCGCAGCAGTTCGGCGGTGCCTACATCAGCACCGAAGGCGCGCTGTGGCGCACACTGAAGCTGCTGCTGATGAAGCCCGGAGAACTGACCGTGCAGTACCTGGCTGGGCGGCGCAAGCATTACGTGTTGCCGCTACGCCTGTACCTGACGATCAGCCTGCTGGCGCTGCTGGCGCTGCGCATCGGTGCCGGACTGTCGCTGGAGCAAGAGGGCGCCATCCAGTTCGACCTCAAAGACAGCACGTACACGGCCATCGCCCTGGGCAGCGAACACAACGTGGGCATGCGGGACGGCAAATTCTTTTGCGTGGGCATGCCGCCGTGGTTGTGCCAACAGCTACAGCGGCGCATGGATGTTGACGCCGCCGTGCTCAAGCGCGAGATCGCCGAGATCGGCCAGCGCTTCGTCGGCAACATCGGCATCGGCATGTTCGTGATGCTGCCGGCCTTCGCGCTGACGCTGAAGGTCGTGTACTGGAACCGCCGGCTGCGCTACACCGAGCACCTGGTGTTCGCGCTGCACTTGCACGCCTTCTGGTTCCTGGCGCTGGCGGCCACGGTGGCGGGCCTGCCTTGGGTGTCCGGACTGGCCGCCGCCTCGATCCCCATCAACGCCTATCTGGCGATGCGCCGCGTCTACGGCGGCCGCTGGTGGCCGCGCGCGCTGCGCTGCGGCCTGATCGCCTTCGTGTACTTCGTGCTGCTCTCGTTCGTCCTGGTGGGCGTGTTTCTGGGCACAGCGATCGCCTAGCCGGCTGCGACCACGCCCGAGCGCGGGGGGTGGCAGGGCACCGCCGAAAGGGGTGGCGCCGCCTAGAATCGAGCATGCATTTTTCGCCCTTGTCCGCCCTCTCGCCGCTGGACGGCCGCTACGCCAGCAAGCTCGACGCGTTGCGTCCACTGCTCTCTGAATACGGCCTGATGCACCACCGGGTGCAGGTCGAAGTGGAATGGTTCATCGCGCTGTCCGACGCCGGCTTTGCCGAATTCGCGCCGCTCAGCGAAGCCGGCCGCGGCTTGCTGCGTTCGCTGGTGGTGCGTTTCAGCGAAGCCGACGCCCAAGCCATCAAGGACATCGAGAAGACCACCAACCACGACGTCAAGGCCGTCGAGATGTGGATCAAATCGCGCTTCAAGGGCAACCCCGAACTGGAAGGCGCCGGCGAATTCGTGCACTTCGCCTGCACCAGCGAAGACATCAACAACACCAGCCACGCGCTGATGCTGCAGGGCGCCCGACTGACCGTGCTGCTGCCCGCACTGGACCGGCTGCAGGCCAAGCTGACCGAAATGGCCCACGCCTTCGCCGGCCTGCCTATGCTCAGCCGCACCCACGGCCAGACCGCCAGCCCCACCACCGTGGGCAAGGAAGTGGCCAATGTGGCGGCGCGGCTGGCCACGGCGCAGGCCCGCATTGCGGCGGTGCCGCTGCTGGCCAAGATGAACGGCGCGGTGGGCAACTACAACGCCCACGTCGTGGCCTACCCCGGTTTCGATTGGGAAGGTTTCAGCCGCAGGGTGGTCGAAGAGCGCCTGGGTTTGAGCTTCAACCCGTACACGATCCAGATCGAACCGCACGACTACATGGCCGAGTTGTTCGACGCCATCGCGCGGGCCAACACGCTGCTGATCGACTGGTCGCGCGACGTCTGGGGCTACATCTCGCTGGGCTACTTCAAGCAGCGCGTGAAGGCCGGTGAAGTGGGCTCCAGCACGATGCCGCACAAGGTCAACCCCATCGACTTCGAGAACGCCGAGGGCAACTTTGGCCTGGCCAATGCGCTGCTGGGCCACATGAGCCACAAGCTGCCGGTCAGCCGCTGGCAGCGCGACCTGACCGACAGCACGGTGCTGCGCAACATGGGTGTGGCCCTGGGCTACACGCTGCTGGCCTGCGACAGCCTGAGCCGGGGACTGGACAAGCTGGAAGTCAACGCGGCCGCGCTGGAGGCGGACCTGAACAACGCGTGGGAAGTGCTGGCCGAGCCGGTGCAAACAGTGATGCGTCGCCACGGCTTGCCCGACCCCTACAACCAGCTCAAGACCTTCACGCGCGGTTTGCCCATCACCCGGGAACTGATGCAGGGCTTCATCCGCGGTCTTGCCCTGCCGGATGAGGACAAGCAGCGTTTGCTGGCCCTGACGCCGGCCAGCTACACCGGTCTGGCCGAGTCGCTGGCGCGGCGTTGGTCTTGAACGCGCCGGGATGAGGGCTGGGGCATGAAGGCCGAAGCATGAAGGGCGCCGATTTCCGCGCGCAATTGGTTGCGGCGCAAGCCCGCAACAGCTCGCTGCTTTGCGTCGGCCTGGACCCCGAACCCGCCCGATTTCCCGGTGCCTGGGCCGGCGACGCCAGCCAGATCTTCGACTTCTGTGCGGCCATCGTCGCGGCCACGCAAGACGCGGTCTGCGCCTTCAAGCCGCAGATCGCCTACTTCGCCGCGCAGCGCGCTGAAGACCAGCTGGAACGCTTGATCGCCCACATCCACGAGGTGGCGCCGGGCGTGCCGGTGATCCTGGACGCCAAGCGTGGCGACATCGGCGCCACCGCCGAGCAATACGCCCGCGAAGCCTTCGAGCGCTACCGCGCCGACGCCGTGACGCTGTCGCCCTTCATGGGCCTGGACAGCATCGAGCCGTACATGCGCCACACGGGCAAGGGCCTGATCCTGCTGTGCCGCACCAGCAACCCCGGCGGCAGCGACCTGCAGGCGCAGATGCTGCTGGACGGCGAGTTGCTGTACGAACGCATCGCGCGCCTGGCCGCTGGCGAATGGAACATCCGGCACGGCGGCGGCCAGTTGGGCCTGGTGGTGGGCGCCACCTACCCCGCCGAGGTGGCGCGCGTGCGCGCGCTGGCGCCGACGCTGCCGCTGCTGATCCCCGGCATCGGCGCGCAGGGCGGCGACGCCGAGGCCACGGTGCGTGCCGGCTGGCGTGCCGGCGGGCCTATCGTCGTCAGCTCGTCGCGGGCGGTGTTGTACGCCAGCGCCGGCACCGATTTCGCCGAGGCGGCCCGCCAGGTGGCCTTGGCCATGCGCGCGCAGCTGCAGCTCGCTCGCACCATCGGATGACGCGCTGATGGACCCCGCCGAGCTGGCCGATCAGGACGCTTTCCAGCGTTCCCCTCGGCCGCGGCCGTTCGGTGGTGGGCCTTTTTCGTCGGACGCGCTGAACGCGTCGAACGCGCCTGACGCGTCCGACGGGCCGGACGGCAAGGCGTCAGCGCCGGGCGCCGGGCTTTGGGCCGCGTCCGGCAGGACCGAGCCGGCGATGCGCGCCGCCTTGGCGCGCGGCTTCCTGTGGGCCACGGCCGTGGCTTGTGCCGGCGTGGTGCCGCTGTTGGTGGCCACGTTGGGTTTGGCGCCATTGGCCGCCAGCAGCGTGGCCGCCTTCACGGTGATCGCGCTGCTGTCGCTGGCCGCCACGCGGCTGCCGGATCGCGGCTTGCACATGGCCTTGACGGCGCTGCACGTGGCCGTGGTGCTGGCCATCCTGAGTGCCGGCGTCATGTTGGGCTGGGGCCTGGACGTGCCTGGGCTGTCTATCGCCGGTTTGCTGGTCTGCCTGTTGTGCGCCGCGTCGGGCTGGCAGGCCGGCGTCTTCCTGGCCGTCGTGTCGGCCCTGCTGTTCACCGGCGTGGCGCTGGACTGGGTGCCCAGCGTCGGGCCGCCCCGGCTGGCCCGGCCGGCGCTGCTGCAACTGGGGGTGTTGCTCATCGCCACGGCGGCGGGCCTGGCGGTCGGTGTGATCGTGTCGCGCCTGCTCAGCGCTGCCCGGCGTACCGCTGAAGACCGCGAACAGCGCTTTCGCAGCCTGTTGGCGCTGGCGGTGGATGGCTACTGGGAAATCGACCAGCACTACCGCCTGACGGCCGCCGCCGACCAGACCGGCGCGCAGCGCCCGCTGACGCAGGCCACCGGCCTGGGCGTGGTGCCCTGGCAGTTGGCGTACTGGCACAGCGAGGCCGACGCGCTGGACTTGTTGCTGGCCCAACTGGACGACCGCCAGCCTTTCCGCGACATCGCTTTCTGCTGGACCCGCCACAGCGGCGAAAGCCGCCACTACCGGGCCAGCGGTGAACCGCGTTTCGACCGCGACGGCGTCTTCACCGGCTACTGGGGCGTGGTGCGTGACATCTCGGCCGAACAGCAAGCCCAGTCGGCGCTGGTGGCCACCGAAACGCGTTACCGCGAGCTGTTCTCGCGCATCCCCACACCGCTGGTGCTGCACCGCAGTGGCCAGGTCATCGACGCCAACGCGTCGGCGCTGGCGCTGTTCGGCCAGCCCGACCTGGAGACCATGGCGGACACCGACCTGCTGAGCTGCTACGAAAGCGGCGACTCACGCGAACGCGCCCGTCGCCGCATGGACCTGCTGCACGGCCAGCCGCTGGGCACGGCCTTGCCGGTCACCGACTTCAAGCTGCTGTTGCCACCCCACCGCCGAGTGGCCGTTCGCGCCACGAGTGTGCGCGTGGACGCTGAAGGCGGGCCGGCCACGCTGGCCATCTACGTCGACGACACCGAGCGGCTGGCCGCCGAGGAAGCCGTGCGCCGCAGTGAGGCCATGCTGTCGCACTTGGTGGCCACCAGCCCCGATCTGATCACGCTGACCGACGTGGCCACCGGCCGCTACGCCATGGTCAACCGCAGCTTCGAGCGCATCAGCGGCTGGACTGCGGCCGAGGCCGTGGGCCAAACCGCCATCGAGCTGGGCGTCTGGAGCAGCCCGGCAGCACGCGATGACTTCGTCGCACGGGTGCGCCAAGAGGGTACCGTCAGCGATCTGCCGATCGCCTTCATCAACAAGGCCGGGCAGACCTTCAAGATGGTGGTGTCGGCGGCGCGCTTCGTGATGGACCACCGCGACTACCTGGTCATCAACGCGCGCGACGTGACCGACAAAGAGCGTGAAAGGCTGGAGCGCGAGGCCATCCTGTTGAACGCCTCCATCGGCATCGTGATGACGCGACTGGGCCACTTCGTGCTGGTCAACCGCCACTTCGAAGAGATGTTCGGCTGCGCCGCGGGCGAACTGAACGGTCGGCCCACCGCCACCCTGTGGGGCCCGGTTCTGGACGATGCGCTGCCCGGCACGCCGGCCGCTGCCGCGATGGCGCGCGGCGAGGCTGTGGAAATGGAACGCTCGGCGCGGCGCCTGGACGGCCGCACCTTCCTGGCGCGCATCCGGGGCCGTGCGGTCGATCCGCAGCGGCCGCTGGACGGCGGCGCGATCTGGATCGTCGAAGACATCACCGAGCGGCGACAGTTCGAACAGACGCTGGCCCGCGCGCGTGACGAAGCCGAATCGGCCAACCGCGCAAAGAGCGCTTTTCTGGCCAACACCAGCCACGAACTGCGCACGCCGTTGAACGCGTTGATCGGGCTGTCGCGCCTGGCCCGCGACGACCAGGTGGCCACGGCACAGCGCACGCGCTACCTGGAGCAGATCGAGCAGAGCGCGCAGTCGCTGGCGGCCATCATCAGCGACATCCTCGACCTGTCGCGCATCGAGGCCGGCAAGCTGCCCATAGAGATGGCGCCCTTCGAGTTGGCCATCGAACTGCAGGCCCTGCAGCGCACCAGCGCGGTGCTGGCTGAAGGCCGGCCGCTGGCGCTGCGTGTGCAGCTCGACGCTTCCGTTCTGGGCCCGGTGCGCGGCGACGTGCTGCGGGTGCGCCAGATCGTCAACAACTACGTCGCCAACGCCATCAAGTTCACGCCCCACGGCAGCATCTGGGTGCGCGCACGGCGGCCCGGCGGCGCCGGCAGCCCGGTGGTGCGCATCGAGGTGCAGGACACCGGGCCGGGCATCTCGGCGGAGACCATGGCGCGGCTGTTCAAGCCGTTCACGCAGGCCGACGAATCGACCACCCGGCGCTTCGGCGGCACGGGCCTGGGCCTGTCCATCTGTCAGGAACTGGCCACGCTGATGGGCGGCCGCGTGGGCGCCGACAGCCGCGAAGGCAAGGGCAGCGTGTTCTGGGTCGAACTGCCGTTGCCGCCGCTGCCGCGCACGCTGTCGCCGGACGGCGTTCTGCCCGAGGGCGTGCCCGCCACGGCGCAGGAAGAGGCCCGCACGCTGGTCGGCCTGCGCGTGCTGGTGGCCGAAGACAACACCGTCAACATGATGATTGCTGCGGCCCTGCTTGAACGCTGGGGCGTGGAGGTGACGCAGTCCCTGGACGGCCGCGAGGCCGTGGCCGCCGTACAGCGTGCCGCCGCCGGCGGCCGGCCTTTCGACGCCGTGCTGATGGACGTGCAGATGCCGGTGATGAGCGGCCACGAGGCCACGCGGGCTCTGCGCGAACTGGAAGCCAGCGGCGCGCTACAAGACCTGGAAGCCGCCGGCAGCGCGCAGTTACCCAGCCCGCGCCTGCCGCTGCCCATCATTGCGCTGACGGCCGCCGCGCTGGTGACCGAACGCGAAGCAGCGCTGCACGCCGGCATGAACGATTTCCTGACCAAGCCCATCGACGCCGACAAGCTGCAGGCCACGCTGCGCCGCTGGTGCACGCGGCTGGCTTGATCGGTCCTCCAACCCGCTATCGGAACCCCCATGGAAGTCAAACTCGACAAGCGATACCCCGTCGCCGCCAGCCTGGAGCAGGCCTGGGCCGTGCTGCGCGACATCCGTGCCGTGGCCGGCTGCATGCCCGGCGCGCAGATCACCGAGCAGCTGGACGACACCCACTTCAAGGGCACCGTCAAGAGCAAGGTCGGCCCGGCCGTGATGAGCTTCGGCGGCGACATCGAGCTGCAGGGCCTGGACGCCAGCGCGCGCTCGCTGCAGATGCTGGGCAAGGGTGCCGACAAGGCCGGCTCGTCGGCTTCCATGCAGTTGACGGCGCACCTGGAAGCCGGTGAGAGCCCCGACACGGCGGTGCTGGTCGGCCAGGCCACCATCGTCGTGAGCGGCAAGCTGGCGCAGTTCGGCAGTCGGCTGCTGGTGCCGGTGTCAGACGCCATGCTGGCGCAGTTCGCGGGCAACTTCAGTGCGGCGGCTGCGGCGGTACCGCCACCGGTCTCCCCGTCCACACCCACGCCGGTTTTGGTTGCTGCGCCTGCGGCACCGGTGAAGGAGTTGAACGCGCTGGCCCTGATGTGGACCGTGTTCAAGGGCTGGCTGGCGGGTCTGTTCGGCCGCCGCAAATAGCGAAGGGCGCTAAGCCGGCTGCATGTCCAGCAGCACGTCCACCAGCCACGACGCACTCGGCAGCGCCTTCCAGCGCTCGGCAAACGACACCATCTCGGCCGCCGGCAGCGGGCGGCTCATGTGGTAGCCCTGGGCCTGGTCGCACTGCAAATCGGCCAATAGCTGCAGCACCGAGGCGTTTTCGACGCCCTCGGCCACCACGGTCAGGCCCAGGTTGTGGGCCAGGTCGATGGTGCTGCGCACGATCTTGGCGTCGTCCAGGTCTTCTTCCATCGCCATCACGAAGCTGCGGTCGATCTTCAGTTCGTTGACCGGCAGGTGTTTCAGGTAGGCCAGCGACGAATAGCCGGTGCCGAAGTCGTCGATGGACAGCTTGAATCCGGCTTCGCTCAGCGCGTTCAGTGTGGCCAGCGCGCGCAGCGGCTCGTCCATGATGGCGCTCTCGGTGATCTCCAGGCACAGCGCGTCGTGCGGCATGCCGTGGCGGCGCAAGATGCGTTCAACCTTGTTCTGCAGTTCCTGGTCCAGCAGGTCGCGCGTGGACAGGTTCACTGACACGCTTTGCAGCCCCAGCGCGCTCAGCGTTTGCCATTGCCGCGCCGTGGCTTCCAGCATCCACAACGTCAGGTGGCGCACGAAACCGGTCTGTTCGGCGAAGGGGATGAAGTCCATCGGCGGCACCATGCCGCGCGTCGGGTGCTGCCAGCGCACCAGCGACTCCGCCCCGATGAAGGCCCCCGTTCGCAGATCGATCTTGGGTTGCAGGAAAAGCCGCAGTTCGTCGTTTTCCACGGCTTGGCGCAGTTCGGACAGCATGGACAGGCTGCGGGCGCTGCCGGCGTCGATGGCGGCGTCGTAGACCTGGGCCGCGCCGGTCTTGCGCTTGGCGCTGTACATGGCCACTTCGGCGCGGTTGATCAGCGTGTCGGCATCGGCGGCATGGGCTGGCCAGCAGGCGACACCGAAGCCGGCGGCCAGATCCACGGTGTGGTCGTCCAGCGTCATCGGTAGCTGGAAGATATCGGCCACGCGCTCGGCCACGGCCACGGCGGCGGCTTCGTCGGTGCCCGGCAGCAGCAGCGCAAATTCGTCACCCGACAGCCGCGCCACCAGATCGCCTTCGCGCACGCTCAGCCGCAGCAGACGTTCGGCCACGCCCTTCAGCAGGCGGTCGCCGAAGGCATAGCCCAGCACGTCGTTGACGTGCTTGAAGCGGTCCAGGTCCAGCATCACCACGGCCACAGGCTGCGGCGGCAGCTTGCTGCGGGGGGTCTCGCCGGCCAGGTCGATGGCGGCGCGCACGGCGTCGCGGAACTGGGCGCGATTGGGCAGCCCGGTCAGGCGATCCCAGTAGGCCAGTTGGCGTATCGCCTGCTCGTGGCTGGCGATGCTGACGCGCATTTGCTCAAAAGCGCGCGACAGCTCGCCGATCTCGTCTTGCCGTTCGGCGTGTTGCAGCGCGCGGCTGAAGTCGCCACGGCCCATGTGTTCGGTGGCCTGCACCAGCGAGCGCAGCGGCGTGGTCACGTGGCGGGCGGTGACCACGCTGGCGGCGCCGGCCACCAGCAGGCCCAGCAAGGTCAGCAGGGCCAGCCGGTTCTGCAGTTGGCGATAGGGCGCCACGGCTTCGTCCACCGAGCGCAGCAGCACGGTGCGCAGGCCGTCTTTCACGTCGTCCAGCACGCCGCCTGAAACGCCGCTCGTGGGTGCGACTTCCTCGATGCTGCGCAGCACCTGCAGGCCGTGTCGTGGCAGCGTGATCTCGGTGGCTTGCTGAGCGCCCGTTCCGCCCGCCGTGCTGACCAGCAGCGAGGCCACTTCGTTGGGCAAGGTGCCCAGGACGACACGCTCCGTGCCGTCCGCGCTTCGGGTCAGCAGCACCACGTCCAGGCCCGAAACGCCCTTCATCTCCTCGACCAGGGCGGCATCGAGCGGGAAGCCCATGAGGGTGTAGCCGATGAGCTGCGGTGCCTTCATCGGCACCATCACCAATTGGTAGGGCTGGCCGCCCAGCACGGCCAGCATGCTGGGCTGGCCGGCCAGCTTGGCGGCCAGCGAACCCAGAGCCTGTATCGCCAGGCGATCGGCCGATTCACCGAGGGCGCGTGGCCGCAGGTCGGGCGTCAGCATGGCCGTGAGCGTGGCACCGATGCGCTGGCCGTGGTTGTCCAGCGCCGAACGCAGGGTTTCGACATCGCCGGAGGCGGCGGCAGCGCGAAAGCCGTAGTCGGCGGCCAGCACCGTGGCGCCCAGCGTCAGCCGTGCGGCACGCTGCGCCAGCAGGCGCCCCCAGACGCGCTCGCCGACTGCGAGGTCGCCCGCAAGCTGCGTGCGCGCGTTGTGGTCGATGCTCCAGTGCACCAGGCCGAAGGCGGTCAGTTGCACCACCAGCAGCAGGCCCAGGAACAGCGCCACGATGCGCGACGACAGGCGCTGCGGCCACCAACGGCGCAAATCCAGGCGGTGCGGCTTGACGCTCCACGCAGGGGGCACAGCGGGTGTCACAGTGATTGCATCCGTCACAGCGCGCTGGCGGCCAGCGGCAACTTCAAGCTCACGCTGGCACCGCCAGCCGTGACCACCAGCGCCTCGTCGGCAGCCGGTGCACCGGGCGGCAGGCCCGGGTGCCAGCTGCGCAGGCGGTAGGTGCCGGGCGGCACGTTGTCCAGGCGCAGCCTGCCGTTGGCGTCGGCCATGGCGTGGTGCGGCGTTTCCACCACCACCACCCAGGCCACCATGTTGTCGTGGATGTTGCAGCCCAGCACGGCGATGCCGGCCTTGTCGAAGAGCACCGGGTTGGCCGGCTTGCCGGCGTAGAGCTTCAATTCGAAGGTCTTCACCGGCGAAAAGGAATACACGTGGTGGCGCACCGTGTCGCGGTTGGGGAAGGCCACCTCGCTGCCCACCGTGACCACCGACACGCGGTGTGTGAAGCGCCGCTTGTCCTGTTCGATTTCGATGCCGGCCAGTGGCCGCGCGGCGGCCTTGGCCTCGCGCGATTCCAGGAAGACCACGGTTTCGGGCAGCGCCTTGCCGTCGCTGCCCAGGGCCTGCACATCGACCACGGCGGCGGCGGCCGTGAGCGCCGGCAAGGCGATCAGCGCGACAACAATCCGGCCCAGCATGGGCAAGCAAAGGAAGTTCATGCGGAGGCTATCGTCCGCCGCGCGACTTAGTTGAGTGCCGACCGCCCTGGAATCGAAGCAGGGCCGCGCGCCGGCGGCCCCAGTCAGGGGCCTGCGCGCCGCCGCCAGGCCAGCAGTTCGCCGATGAAGCCACGGCGGAAACCGACCACGCACAGCACGAAGCTCACACCGATGATGACCGTGACCCACGAGCCCACGCGGTCGGCCAGCAGGTCTTGCAGGCCGATGATGGTGAAGGCGCCCAGCACCGGCCCGGCGAAAGTGCCCATGCCGCCCAGCAGCGTCATCAGCACCACCTCGCCCGACAGGCTCCAGTGCGCGTCGCTCAGCGTCGCAAAGCCCAACACCAGGGTCTTCATCGCACCGGCCAAGCCGGCCAGGCTGGTGGACAGCACGAAGGCCAGCAGCTTGTACTTGTCGACGTCGTAGCCCAGCGAGATGGCGCGAGGTTCGTTTTCGCGGATGGCCTTCAGCACCTGGCCATACGGTGAATGCACGATGCGGACGATGGCCAGGAACACCGCCACGAAAACCGCCAGCACCACGAAGTACATCGCCAGGTCGTTCTGCAGCGAAATCAGCCCGAAGAGCTTGCCGCGCGGCACGCCCTGCAGGCCGTCTTCACCGCCGGTGAAAGCCGCCTGCAGCCAGACGAAATAGACCATCTGCGCCATCGCCAGCGTGATCATCGCGAAGTAGATGCCCTGACGGCGGATGGCGATCAGGCCGACCAGCAAGCCGATCAGCCCGGCGCCGGCGGTACCGGCCAGCACGCCCAGCTCGGGGCTGAAGCCGGCGCTGCGCACCAGGTAGCCGGTGAAGTAGGCCGCTGCGCCCAGGTAGGCCGCGTGGCCGAAAGACAGCAGGCCCGTGTAGCCCAGCAGCAGGTTGAAGGCACAGGCGAAGATGGCGTAGCACAGCGCCTTCATCACGAAGATGGGGTACAGGCCGATGAAGGGCGCCGCAATCAGCAGCGCCAGGCCGGCCAGCCAGGCCAGGCGCGAATAACGGGACAGATCGGCTTCGGAAGCAGTGCTCATTTCGTTGTGCGTCACTTCTCTTTGCCGAACAGGCCTGCGGGCCGTATCACCAGCACGATGGCCATGATCACGAAAACGACGATGCTCGACGCTTCGGGGTAGAAGACTTTCGTCAGCCCTTCGACCAGGCCCAAAGCCAGGCCGGTCAGGATGCTGCCCAGGATGGACCCCATGCCGCCGATGACGACCACAGCGAAGACCACGATGATCAGGTTGCTGCCCATCAGCGGCGTGATCTGGATGACCGGCGCGGCCAGCACGCCGGCCATGGCTGCCAGGCCGGCGCCGGCGCCGTAGGTCAGCATCACCATCACCGGCACGTTGACGCCGAAGGCCTGCACCAGCGCCGGGTTTTCGGTGCCGGCGCGCAAATAGCTGCCCAGGCGCGTGCGTTCGATGGTGAACCAGGTGGCCAGGCAGATGACCAGTGAAGCGAAGACCACGAAGCCGCGGTAGTTGGGCAGGATCATGAAGCCCAGGTTGGTGGCGCCCTGCAGCAGTTCAGGCACCGCGTACTGCTGGCCCGAGACGCCGAATTGCTCGCGGAACAGGCCCTCGGCGATCAGTGCCAGGCCGAAGGTCAGCAACAGGCCGTAGATGGGGTCAACCTTGTACAGCCGCTGCAGCAGCAGGCGTTCGACCACCACGCCCAGGGCGCCGACCACGAGCGGCGCCAGCACCAGCGCCCACCAGAAGCCGATCTCGAATTTGTCCATCAACAACCAGGCCACATAGGCGCCGATCATGTACAGCGCGCCATGGGCGAAGTTGACGATGCCCAGCAGGCCGAAGATGACCGCCAGGCCCAGGCTGAGCATGGCGTAGAACGAGCCGTTGACCAGCCCCAGCAGCAGCTGGCCCAGGAAGGCCTGCAAAGGGATACCGAAGATTTCCATGCGTGCTGGGGTGGTCGTCCGTTCTCAGCTTGTCAGCGGGTCATTTCCACGCGACGCATTTGCTTTCGGCCTTGGTGGTGAAGGCGTCTTCGCCCTTGGTGGTGGAAACCACGTTGTAGTAGTCCCAAGGCGTGGTTGAGGTGGCAGGCGTCTTGACCTGCATCAGGAACATGTCGTGCACCATGCGGCCGTCGGGGCGCACATAGCCTCCCTTGGCGTACATGTCGTTGACCTTGGAGGCGCGCATCTGGTTCATGGCCTTTTCGCCGTCATCGCTGTTCACGGCTTTGACCGCAGCCAGGTAAAACTGCACCGCCGAGTAGTCGGCGGCCTGGAGCGAAGACGGCATGCGCTTGAACTTCTCGAAGAAGCGCTTGGACCAGGCGCGCGATTCCGGGGTCTGGTTCCAGTACCAGCTGTCGGTCAGGTACATGCCCTGCGTGGCCTTCAGGCCCAGTGAATGCACGTCGTTGATGAACATCAGCAAGCCGGCCAGTTTCATGGTCTTGGTGACGCCGAATTCATTCGCCGCCTTGATGGCGTTGATGGTGTCGCCGCCGGCATTGGCCAGGCCCAGGATCTGCGCCTTGCTGCTTTGCGCCTGCAGCAGGAAGGACGAGAAGTCGCTGGCCGACAGCGGGTGTCGCACCGAACCGACGACCGTGCCGCCCGAGGCCTTGACGGCCGTGGTGGCGTCGTTCTGCAGCGCAGTGCCGAAGGCGTAGTCGGCGGTCAGGAAAAACCAGCTCTTGCCACCGCCCTTGACGACCGCCGGTGCTGTGCCCTTGGCCAGCGCGACCGTGTCGTAGGCGTAGTGGATGGTGAAAGGCGAGCACTGTTCGTTGGTCAGCGCCGAGCTGCCCGGGCCGATCGCGATGAAGGGCTTCTTCTTTTCAGCGGCCACTTTGGCCATGGCCAGGGCGGTGCCGGAATTGGTGCCGCCAATCAGCATGTCCAGACCCTGTTGGTCGAACCACTCACGCGCCTTGCCGGCGGCCACGTCGGCCTTGTTCTGGTGGTCGGCCACCAGGATTTCGATCTTCTTGCCGGCGACCGCACCGCCCAGGTCGGCAATGGCCATTTTGATGGCCTCGGCACCGGCCGGGCCGTCGATGTCGGCGTACAGGCCAGACAGGTCGGTGATGAAGCCGATCTTGATCACGTCACCCGAGATCTGGGCGTGGGCCGGGGCCACGATCGTCGTCATGGCGGCGGCGGCCAGCGTGCAAGCGGCTGTGATTTTCTTGAGTTTCATGGTGTCTCCAAACAGGTGGGGAAAAACGAGGTAAAGCGGCGGTGGGGTGCGTTTGAACAGTGCGCCGTCAGACGCCCAGGTATTCGTGCAGCCGCTCCAGGCGCGACGGCAATTCAGCCTGCGTGAACTGCTGGATGACTTCACCGTGCTCGATGACCAGGAAGCGGTCGGCCAGCGGCGCGGCGAAGCGGAAATTCTGTTCGACCATCAGGATGGTGTAGCCCTGCTTGCGCAAGGACGTGACCATCTCGGCCAGCTTCTGCACGATCACCGGGGCCAGGCCTTCGGAGATCTCGTCCAGCAGCAGCAAACGGGCGCCGGTTCGCAGGATGCGCGCCACCGCCAGCATCTGTTGTTCACCACCGGAAAGCCGCGTGCCCTGGCTGCTGGCGCGCTCTTTCAGGTTCGGGAACATCGTGTAGATGTCGGCCACCGACATGCCGCCTTCGGCCAGTTGCGGCGGCAGCATCAGGTTCTCTTCGGCACTCAGGCTGCTGAAAATGCCGCGTTCTTCAGGGCAGTAGCCGATGCCCAGTCGCGCGATGCGGTGGGTCGCCATGTTGACGGTCTCTTGCCCCCGCACCTTGATGCTGCCCTTGCGGCTGCCGATCAAACCCATAACGGCGCGCAGCGTGCTGGTGCGGCCCGCGCCGTTGCGGCCCAGCAGCGTGACGACCTCGCCTTCATCGACGTGGAAGTTGATGCCGTGCAGCACATGGCTTTCGCCATACCAGCCCTGCAGGTCGCTGACTTCGAGGAAACGCGTCATCAGTGCGCGCCCTGCAGTTCGGTGTTCGCGCTGCCCATGTAGGCCTCGATCACCGCCGGATTCTTGGCCACCACTTCGTAGGGGCCTTCAGCCAGCGTGGCACCGCGCTGCAACACGGTGATGGTGTCGGCGATGCTGCTGACCACGCTCATGTTGTGTTCCACCATCAGCACGGTGCGGCCTACCGACACCTTCTTGATCAGCATGCGGATGCGGTCGACGTCTTCCAGACCCATGCCCTGCGTCGGCTCGTCCAGCAACATCAGCTGCGGCGCCATCGCCAGCGTGGTGGCGATTTCCAGGGCGCGCTTGCGGCCGTAGCTCAACTCCACGGCGGTCAGCTCGGCGTATTTCTCCAGATCAACCTCGCGCAGCAGTTCCATGGCCAGCGGGTTCAGGCGGTCCAGAACCCGTTCACTGCGCCAGAACTGAAACCCGTTGTTCAGTTGCCGCTGCAGCGCCACGCGCACGTTTTCCAGCACGCTCAGGTGCGGGAACACCGACGAGATCTGGAAAGACCGGATGACGCCGCGGCGCGCGATGTGGGCCGGCGTTTCGGCGGTGATGTCCTGGCCGTCGAAGAGGATCTGCCCCGACGTGGGCGTGAGGACCTTGGTCAGCAGGTTGAAGCAGGTGGTCTTGCCGGCGCCATTGGGGCCGATCAGCGCGTGGATGCTGCCGCGCTTGACCTGCAGATCAACCTTGTTCACGGCCACGAAGCCTTTGAACTCTTTGGTCAGTGCGCGCGTTTCGAGGATGAAGTCGTGACTCATGCAGGTGCGGGGTAAGAGGCGGCGAGTTTAGGGCCACGCCGCAGGGGCTGGGCACAATGGCTGCATGCTGATAACCCCAAATGGCTGGTGCCGCGCAAGTGCCGCAAAGGCGCTGGCGCTGCTGGGGCTGGTGCCCTGGGCGGCGCTGTCGGCGGGCCAATTGCCTGCGCCTTGCGGGGCCCTGACGAAGCCGTCCGTCCTGCTGCAAGTGAACGCCGCGCGGGCCCAGGGCGCGCTGTGCGGCATGCGGGGCGGCATGGTGCCGGCCGGTGCGCTGAGCTGGAACGACGCGCTGCAGGTCGTGGCCCTGCGGCAAGCCGTCTGGATGGCCGACTTCGGCATGCTGGTGCACGCCGGCCGCGACGGCGAGACCCTGAGCCAGCGCGCTGCGGCGGCCGGTTACGCCTTTGCCCGCATCGGCGAGAACCTGGCCCACGGACAGGCCAGCCTGGCCCAGGCGCTGGACGGCTGGACGGCCAGCGAGGGCCACTGCGTGAACCTCTACGACTCGGGTGTCACCGAGATGGCGCTGGCCTGCGTGCCGGGCCGCGACGGCCGGGCTTTCTGGGTGCTGATGGTGGGGCGGCCGCTGTGACAGTCGGCACTGCGGCGCGGGCGATCACGCCACCGCCCAGGCACACGTCGCCGTCGTAGAGCACCGCACTCTGACCGGGCGTCACGGCCCACTGCGGGCTGTCGAAATCCAGGCGGATGGCCCCGCTGCCGGTCTCCTGCTGCTGCAGCTGCAGCGTGCAAGGCGCATCGGTCTGCCGGTAGCGCGTCTTTGCGGCCAGCCGGCCCACAGCGGGCACAGCGGGTGCGTGGCCGGCGACCCAGCTCAAGTCTTCAGCCTCCAGCCAGGGTGACTGCAGCCAGCGGTGGTCGTGGCCCTGCACCACATGCAGCGTGTTGTGCGCCATGTCCTTGTGGGCGACGAACCACGGCGCGTGCAGGCCGTTGGCGTCAGCGCCGTTTTTCGTGCCGCCGATGCCCAGGCCTTGGCGTTGCCCCAGCGTGTAGAAACTCAAGCCAACATGCCGGGCGACCTCGCGCCCGCGCTCGTCCAGCATGGCACCAGGTTGGTGGCTGAGGTAGCGGTTCAGGAAGTCGCGGAAGGGCCGCTCGCCGATGAAGCAGATGCCGGTGCTGTCTTTCTTCTTGGCGTTCGGCAGGCCGATTTCGTCGGCGATGCGCCGCACCTCGGTCTTCTTCAGCTCGCCCACCGGGAACAGCGTCTTGCTCAGTTGCGCCTGGTTCAAGCGGTGCAGAAAGTAGCTCTGGTCCTTGGCCGGGTCCAGGCCTTTCAGCAGCTCGAATGCGCCGTCGCGTTCTCGCACCCTGGCGTAGTGGCCGGTGGCGATCTTCTCGGCACCCAGCCGCATCGCGTGGTCCAAAAAGGCCTTGAACTTGATCTCGGCATTGCACAGCACGTCGGGGTTGGGCGTGCGGCCGGCGGCGTATTCGCGCAGGAATTCGGCGAACACGCGGTCCTTGTATTCGTCGGCGAAATTGACGTGTTCGATCTCGATGCCCAGCACGTCGGCCACGGCGGCGGCGTCGACGAAATCGACGTTGCTGGAACAGTATTCAGCTTCGTCGTCGTCTTCCCAGTTCTTCATGAAGATGCCGACGACCTCATGGCCCTGTTGTTTCAGCAGGTAGGCGGTGACGGCGGAATCGACACCGCCGCTCAAGCCCACCACCACACGCGTTTTCCTCATCGGCTCAATTATCCCGGCACGCCACAATCGCCGCTTTTCCACAGCCCAGGTGCACCCCATGTCCGCAGACGGTTTTCACGTTCACGGCCCGCACGATCACGAAATCGAGCATGTTGCGGCGCACGGTGCGCACGACCCTTCGGCCAGCACCATCGCCGTGGCCACGGCCATCATCGCCACCGTGGGCGCGCTGTTTTCCTACATGGGCGGGGCCACGCAGGCCAACGCCGGCCTGTACAAGAACGACGCGGCCATCAAGAAAACCGAAGCGTCCAATCAATGGAATTTCTACCAGGCCAAGAGCAGCAAGCAGAACCTGTCCGAATTGGCCAGCGCGCTGGTGCCTGAAGAGAAAAAGACCAAATACCAGGACGAGGTCGAGCGCTACAAGAAGGAAAAGGCCGACATCAAGCTGGCCGCCGAGAAGTTGGAAGCCGAGTCCACCGAGTGGGACAAGAAGTCGGGCGAGCAGATGCACCAGCACCACCGCTGGGCGCAGGCCACCACGGCGCTGCAGGTGTCCATCGCACTGGCCGCGATGGCCTTGCTGACCAAGAAGGAATGGCTGCAACGCGGCATGTACGGCGTGGCCGGCGTGGGCGTCGTGCTGGGGGTGCTGGCCGCTCTGCACATTTGAATTGCGGCGCCAGCTTGGCGCCCGCTGCACAAGAACAAACGGAGACGTGCCCATGACCACCGACCACGACATCACTTGCGACATCACTTGCGACATCCGTTGCGACATCACCCGTCGCTTGGTGCTGGCCACTGCAGCCCTGGCCGTGCCCGCGCTCGGCCGCGCGCAAGCCACCGCTTGGCCCAAGCAGACCATCCGTTTCGTGGTGCCTTTCGCGCCGGGCGGCACGTCCGAGATCGTGGCCCGCACGGTGGCCGCCGAATTGACCAAGCAGTTCGGCCAGACGGTTTACGTCGACAACAAGGGCGGCGGCGGCGGCATCCCGGCGATGAGCGACGTGGCCCACGCCACGCCCGATGGCTACACCATCATCCTGGGCCACGTGGGCTCGTTGGCGGTGAACCCCATCATCTTTCCCAACCAGCCCTTCAACGTGAACAAGGACTTCATGCCGGTCACCTTGCTGGCCAAGGTGCCCAACCTTTTCGTCATCCACCCCGACGTGCCGGCCACCACCTTCAAGGAATTCGTGGCCTACGTGAAGCAGAACCCCGGCAAGCTGAACTACGGCACCGCCGGCAATGCCAGCGCGGGCCATTTGTCGATGGAATACCTGAAGCTGGTGACGGGCATGTTCATCACGCACATCCCCTACCGAGGCACCGGGCCCATGCTGACCGACCTGCTGGCCGGCCGCACGCAGGCCAGCAGCGCGGGCTTGCCGGCGCTGCTGCCGCACATCCGCAGCGGCAAGCTGCGGGCCATTGCGGTGGGCACGTCCAAGCGCCTGGCCGCCCTGCCCGACGTGCCCACCGTGGCCGAAATGGGTTTCAAGGACTTCGAAACCTCGCAGTGGTACGGCATCCTGGCACCGGCCGGCACGCCGCGCGAGGTGGTCAAGAAGCTGCAGGAAGAGTCGCTGAAGGCGCTGAAGAGCAACAGCGTGACGGCGCGCTTCGCTGAAGACAGCGCGGTGGGCGGTGGCGGCCCGCCCGAGGAATTCGCGGCCTTCATTGCGCAGCAGCAGAAGACCTGGAAAGAGATCGTCGTGCGGGCCGGCATCAAGCCGGATTGATGCCGGCCGACCGAGAACGCGCTCAGCAGGTGAGCATTTGCGAACGGGTGCGGATCAGTTCGCGCGCCCGGTTCATCGCGTAGTGGATGGCTTCATCGGCTGACCGCCAGCGGTAGCCGCAGGCCAGGCTGTCGTCGCGAAACGCTTCGCGCTGCCCGGGCGTGGCGCCACGCACCCGGTTGACCACCAGCGCCGCGATGTAGCCGTCGCCCTTGGGCGCCTCGACAGCGCCAACGAAGATGCGGTAGTCGCCTTCATGGGTTTCATTGAATTGCATGGGGCTTCCTTGCTCTGGTGGGAATGGTCGCGAAACGGAAGCGATGATCGGCCCGTCCTTCAGCATGGCCCATCCCTCCGGAGGGGGTGGCGCTCCACACGATTGCGGACCGCCGCCGCCTTCACACCGGCCGCCGGCTCGCCTGGGCCAGGTAAAACCATTCATGCCCGGGCTGCGCAGACACGTCAGGGAAGACGATATAGCCCGCTTCGCGCGCCCGCAGTTCGCTGCCATCGGCGCGCACCGCGATCAGCTCATTGGCGCCCAGCGGGTCGAAGCTGGTCCACCCTTTGACAAAGCGGTCGTCTTCGCTGTGGCGGTCGATGACCTCGGCCAGCACCAGGCATTCGAAAGGCCGTGCCGGGGGCTCCAGCGGAATGTCCGCCAAGCCCAGCAGCGCCAACGTCTGGCGGATGGCGACGTAGGCCACCTCGGGGCCTTCGGGGTCGTCGTGCTGGCCGCATTCCAGCGTCACGCCGTAGCGGCCCTGGCTGCGCATGTACTCGGTGGTCCCGACGCCGTAACTCGGGTCTTCGTGGACGCCGCCCGGCGTCAGACCGCGCGCCTTGCGCTTGGCCAGGCCGTTGGCATAGGCCGGCATCCAGCCTTCGACGATGCGGTTCACGCCCACGTGCGCGGCCAGTTGCGCTTCGGCGGCAGCATGCGCGAAAGGTTCCAGGGCATCGCGGTTGTCGGCAGGCCCACGCATCACGAAAGGCTGGCCGGGGCTGCGGAAGCTGTGCAGGTCCAGCAGCACGTCGTGCGCGGCCAGCAGCGGGCACAGCACATTGGCGATGCGGTCCTCAAAATCTTGCGGCGTGGCGGTGGGCTGCAGGCGGCGGTTGAGGTTGCGGTCGCCCATGCGGCGCATGAAGTTGTAGGCCAGCGGGTTGCAGACCGGCACGAAGGTGACGCTGCCGCGCACGATCGCTATGTCGCCGCTGTCGATCTCGGACAGCACGCGGCGTATGCCTTTGGTGCCCGCCACCTCGTTGCCGTGCACGGCGCCGGTGACGATCAACTTCGGGCCCGATGCGTTGCCGGCCAGGCCGGTGATGCGGTGGCTGCGCAGGTTGCTGTTGCTGATCACGACGAAGTCCCTGTCCCGTTGTCACAGAGTAATTTGTAGGCGGTCGCGTAGCGTTCGTGGATGCCGCGCACCACAGCGTCGGGCAGGTCGAGTGCCGCCTGCTCGGCACCGCCGGTGACGCCGGTGCTGCTCAACCAGTCCCGCAGCGGTTGTTTGTCGTAGGCCTTGATGCGGCCTTGCGCCAGTTCGTCGGCTTGCCAGAAGCGCGATGAATCGGGCGTCAGCACCTCGTCCATCAGCGTCAGTGTGCCGTGTTCGTCCAGGCCGAATTCGAACTTGGTGTCGGCGATGACGATGCCGCGCGTCAGCGCGTAGGCACTCGCCACCTTGAAGATACGCAGGGCCATGTCGCGCACCTCGGCGGCGCGTGACGCGCCCAGCACGCCTTCGAGTTGTACGTAGGAAATGTTCTCGTCGTGGTCGCCGACGGCGGCCTTGGTGGCCGGCGTGAAGATGGGCTCGGTCAGCGGCTGCGTCATGGCCAGGCCGGGCGGCAGCGCAATGCCGCAGACTGTGCCGCTGGCGCCGTATTCCTTCCAGCCCGAACCGACGATGTAGCCGCGCACCACGGCTTCGCAGGGCAGTGGCGTCAAGCGCTTGACGAGCATGGAACGCCCGCTGACCTGCGCCACTTCGTCTGCAGCGACCACGCTTTCGGGCGCCTCGCCGGTCAGGTGGTTGGGCACGACGCCGCGCAGCTTGTCGAACCAGAACAGCGCCATCTGGGTCAGCAGCCGGCCCTTGCCGGGCACCGGCGCTTTCATCACCACGTCGAAGGCGCTGAGGCGGTCACTGGCCACCATCAGCATGCGGTCGGTGCCGACGGCGTACAAGTCGCGCACCTTGCCGCGCGCGATCAGCGGCAGGCTGTGCAGGGTGGTGCGGGGCACAGCGGGGCCGAGATCGGCGAGAAAGTTTGCGGTCATGTCGGGCCCGAGGTTGGCGGCTTGCAATAGGCGGTAGGCGTTCAGCACGCTATTTTGCTTGCTCGCTTTGCTGCGTGATCGAGCGGCCTGACCCCTCGCCCGATCAAGCCACCCGGTCCAGCAGCCGGCCGATGGCCGCGCCCAACGCCGGCACGCGCCAGGTCGTGACGCAGCGCGGGTCGGGTGCGTAGCGGGCGCCCAGGTTGCTCAGCATCGCGACGATGGCGTGCTGGCCGCCCGCCGTGCGCAAGATGCCGGCGTCAGACGCGTAGTTGTCGGTGCTGCCGGTCTTGTGCGCGAAGGCCGGCGCGTCGGGCAGGCCGGGCAGCCAGCCGGGCACGGGTCCGTTGGCATCCTGTCCGTTGGCATCCTGTCCGTTGGCATCTTGTCCGTTGGCATCACGCAGGCTGCCGCTGGACAGCACGTGGTCGAATTGCTGGCACTGCAGCACGCCGCGCAGATGGTCGCGCGTGGCGGCTTGCAGCAGCACGGTGCCGGCGGGCAGCCACGGCGCCGGCGGCGCGCCTTCGTCCAGCAGCCACAGCAGGCGCACGGTGTCCCAGGCCGTCATGTGGATGTGGCCCACGCCCGAGCCGTCGGCATTGCGCCAGCCGCCATCGGCTTTCGTGTCGTTCAACTGCAGCGTCGCCAGGCCCAGTTCGGCGAAGCGCGCATTCAGCCCATCGACCAGGCCCGCGCGGTGCAGCAGCGCGACGAGTTCCGTGGTGGCGTCGTTGTCGCTGACGACCATCATCGGCTCCAGCGCGGCCGGCCAGTCGGCGATCAGGCCGCGGTCCAGCGCCAGGCCCACACCCACGGCCACCATCAGCTTCAGCAGCGAAGCCGGGTAGGGCGCCACGAAGCGCAGCGTGCCTGGCCCGGCCGCGCGCGCGGTCACCGGCTGCCAGGCCATTTGCCGCCAGTTGCGGCCGGCCTGCCAGGCGATGGAATTGCCTTTGGCGTCTTGCACGTCGCGGTCAAAGCGCACATTGCGCAGGGCACCACTGCGCGCCCCGATTTCGCCGATAACGCCCTGCGGGAACTCACGCGAGAACAGCACGTTGGCGCAACGCGGTGGCTTGCCGGGCGGGAAGATGGCCACCGCCAGGTCGATGCTGGGGAAGTGGGTGATCGCCGCGCCGCCATGCCAGTTGTCGGGCGTGCTGGCGAAATCTTGCGCGTGCACGGCGTGCAACAGGCTGCGGGGCAGGGTGTCTTGAGGGCTCATCTCAACCCGCCACCACATGGCAGGCCACACGCCGCCCGCCCACCTCACGCAACAGCGGCACCTCAGACCGGCAACGGTCCTGCACCAGCGGGCAGCGCGTGTGAAACGCGCAGCCGGTGGGCGGGTTCAGCGGGCTGGGCATTTCGCCCTGCAGCGTCTGGTGCGGCTTGCGGTCCGCCGCGCGCAGCGCCGGCACGGCGCCCAGCAGCGCTTGCGTGTAGGGGTGCAGTGGCGCGCCCAGCACCTGGGCCTTGGGGCCGTGCTCGACGGCCGCGCCGAAGTACATCACCATCACGTCGTGGGCCACGTGTTCCACCACGCTCAGGTTGTGGCTGATGAACACGTAGGCGGTGCCCGTGGCGTCCTGCAAATCCATGAACAGGTTCAGCACCTGGGCCTGGATGCTGACATCCAGAGCCGATGTGGGTTCGTCGGCGACGACGATGGCCGGCTTCAGCATCATGGCCCGCGCCACCGCCACCCGCTGGCGTTGGCCGCCGCTGAACATGTGCGGGTAACGCGCCGCGTGTTCGGGGCGCAGGCCCACACGCTCGATCATCGCCATCGCTTGTTCACGGCGTTCCGCCTTGCCCAGCGTGGTGTTGATGGCCAGCGGTTCGTCCAGCGCGGCGGCGATGGTCTTGCGCGGGTTCAGGCTGGCGTACGGGTTCTGGAAAACCATCTGCACGCGCTGGCGCAGCTGCTGGCGCTGTGCGGGCGTGGCCGATGCCACGTTCACGGCGTTCTGGTCACCGAGGAAAAGCGCACCGGCTGTCGGTGATTCGATCAGCGTCAGCTGGCGCGCCAGCGTGCTTTTGCCGCAGCCCGATTCACCGACGACGGCCAGGGTGTGGCCGGCCTGCAATTCAAAGGTCACACCATTGAGCGCCTTGACCACGGCGTGGCCGCGCGACATGTTGCCCAACAAGCCCCGGCTGACGCGGTAGTGGCGCGACAGGTCTTGCACGCGCAGCACAGTTTCAGCCATGCGCCACCACCGTTTGCAAGGGGACCGACGGGGCCAAGGGGAAGAAGCAGCGCACGCCTGCGGCCAGAGCCGGGCGTTCGGCCCGACAGCGGTCTTGCGCCTGCGCGCAGCGCGGCGCCAGCAAGCAGCCGGCGGGCCGGTCGTATTGGCCCGGCACGATGCCGGGCAGTGCGTGCAGCCTTCGCGCGCCGCGGTTGTGCTCAGGCAGGGCGGCCAGCAACGCGGCGGTGTAGGGGTGGCGGGGTTGCTCGAACAGTGTGTCCGCCGCGCCGGTTTCCACCACCTGGCCGGCGTACATCACAGCGACACGCTTGGCCATTTCAGCCACCACGGCCAGGTCGTGGGTGATCAGAACCAGACTCATGCCCTGCTCGGCTTGCAACTTTTTCAGCAGCGCCATCACCTGCGCCTGGATGGTCACGTCCAGCGCGGTGGTCGGTTCGTCGGCGATCAGCAAACGCGGTTCACACGCAATCGCCATGGCGATCATCACGCGCTGGTTCATGCCGCCGCTCATCTCGTGCGGGTAGGCGTTGAGGCGGCTTTTGGCGGCCGGAATCTCCACCCGCTCGAAGAGCTGCAGCACGCGCGCTTCCAGCGCCGCGCCGCGCAGGCCCAGATGCACCTTCAAGACCTCGCGCACCTGGTTGCCCACGGTGTGGCTGGGGTTCAGGCTGTTCAGCGCGTCTTGGAAAACCATCGCGATGTTGCGGCCGATGATGCGGCGTCGCTGCCGGGCGTTCATCGCCGACAGGTCCTGGCCATCGAAGCGCAACGCGTCGGCGGTAACCACGCCGGGCACGTCGATCAGCCCCATCAGCGCCATCATCGACACGCTCTTGCCCGACCCCGACTCGCCGACGATGCGACGGCGCTGCACGGCGTTCATCGCCAAAAGGTCCTGGCCATCGAAGCGCAGCGCGTCAGCGCTGACCACGCCGGGCGCGTCGATCAGCCCCATCAGCGCCATCATCGACACGCTCTTGCCCGACCCCGACTCGCCGACGATGCCCAGCAGTTCGCCGGGCGCCACGTCGAGGTCCACGCCATCGACGGCCGTGAAACCGTTGAACGTGACTTTGAGGTTGCGGATTTCGAGCAATGAGTTCATGCCGCCGACCTCAGCTTGGGGTCCAGCGCGTCACGCAGACCGTCGCCCATCAGGTTGATGGCCAGCACCGTCACCAGGATGGTCAAGCCCGGCATCGTCACCACCCAGGGCGCGCGCTCGATGTAGTCGCGCGCCGCGCTGAGCATGCTGCCCCACTCGGGCAGCGGCGGCTGGACGCCCAGGCCCAGGAAACCCAAAGCGGCGGTTTCCAGGATGGCCGACGAAAAGCCCAGCGTGGCCGTGACGATCAACGGTGCCAGGCAGTTCGGCAGCACGGTGTCGAACATCAGGCGCAACGTGCCCGCGCCGGCCACTCGGCTGGCGGTCACGTATTCGCGGCCCATCTCACCCAGCGCGGCGCCGCGCGTCAGGCGCACGTAGCCGGGCAGTGCGCCCACCGCAATCGCCAGCACCGTGTTGATGAGGCCGGGGCCCAGGATGGTGATGACGCAGATGGCCAACAGCAGCCCGGGCAGGGCCAGCAGGATGTCCATCAGCCGCATCACCAGCGGCGCGATCCAGCGCGGATGGAAGGCCGCGACGAGCCCCAGCGTCACGCCCGGCAGCAAGGCCAGCAGCACGGCACTTGCGCCTATTGACAGCGACACGCGCGCGCCGAACAGCAGGCGGCTGAGGATGCAGCGGCCCAACTCGTCGGTGCCCAACGGGTAAGCAGACAGCCCGCCGGCCTGCCACAGCGGCGGCGTCAACATGTGGTCGCGAAACTGCTGCACTGGGTCGTGCGGGGCCAGCAGTGGCGAGAACAGCGCGCCCAGCACGACCAGCGCAAAAACGAAAAAGGCCAGCGTGGCGCCTCGGTTGGCGGCGAAAGCGCGGACGAATTCGCGGGCTGGCGAGGGCGGTTGTGTTGCCAGCGCTGCCGTGTTCATTCGCGCCCCCGCATGCGCGGATTGACCACGCCGTAGAGCACGTCCACGATGAGGTTGACGCTGATGAAGATGAGCGCCGAAACCAGGATGCCGGCTTGCACGACGGGGTAGTCGCGCCGCGCGATGGCGTCGATCAGCCACTTGCCGATGCCGGGCCACGAGAAGATGGTTTCGGTCAGGACGGCCCCACCCAGCAGGCCGCCCACCTGCAGGCCCAGCACGGTGACGATGGGGATCAACGCATTGCGCAGGCCGTGCAGCACGATGACCCGAGCGGGCGACAGGCCTTTGGCGCGTGCGGTGCGCATGTAGTCCTCGCGCAGCACTTCGAGCATGGCGCTGCGCGTCATGCGCGCGATGGTCGCCATCGGCACCGTGCCCAGCACCAGCGCGGGCAGCGCCAGATGCAAGCAAGCCGAAGCGAAGGCGCCAGTTTCCTGGCCGCGCAGGTCGGCCAGTGCGCTGTCGATGAGCATGAAGCCGGTCACCGGGTCGACATCGAATTCGATGCCGATGCGCCCGCTGACCGGCGTCCATTCCAGGCCCACCGAGAAGTACATGATCAGCAGCAGCCCCCACCAGAACACCGGCATCGAATGGCCCACGGTGGCCACCGCCATCACGGCCTGATCGAACCAACTGCCGCGTTTCAAAGCCGCCGCCACGCCCAGCGTCAGGCCCACCGCCAGGGCCAGTAGCAAGGCCATGCCGGCCAGTTCGATGGTGGCCGGGAACAGCGCCGCGAATTCCACCGAAACGGGTTCTCGCGTGACCAGGCTCTTGCCCAGGTCGCCGTGCAGCAACTGGGCGACGTAGTGCAGGTACTGCGTCGGCAGCGGCTGGTCGAGGCCCATTTGCTGCATCAGCGCGGCATGGGCGGCGGCGTCCAGCCGGCGCTCGCCGACCATGATTTCGATCGGGTCGCCCGGTATCAGGCGTATCAGCGCGAAGGCCACCAGCGTCACCCCCAGCAAGGTGGGGATGAGGGCGACGAGCTTTTTGAGCAGCAGGGTGAACACGGCGTGTTGATGGGAACCGACGGTAACGAAATGGGTGGTCCTGAAAAAGGCGCGGGGCCTGTAGCAGGCCCCGCGAGAGTGGCTCAGGCCGGAGTGTCGGTCAGAAGAAGCTGTACTCTGCAGAGACCACGAACGAACGGCCACGCGGGTCGGCCACGCGCGGTTCCCAGCTGCTGCCGGCACCGGTGTTGGTGTCGTAGGCCAGGGCGAAAGGCGGGTCGGTGTTCAGCAGGTTCTTGATGCCGGCATTGAGCGTCAGGTTCTTGATGCCCGTGTAGGCCACGTTGGCGTGGTACAGCGTGTAGGGCTTGACGCGGGGGTTGTAGTTCACCGGGCTCAGGTTGCCGTTGGCCACACCCGGCGGCACGTAGTCGGCGTAGCCGCTGGCGTACTGCTGGCGCAGCGTGCCACCCCAGGCACCGTACTTGTAGGTGGCGAAAGCGCTGTGCTTCCAGCGCAGGCCCAGTTCGCTGGAACGCGTGAACAGACCCACTTCGCTGGGGCCGAAGTTCGAGGTGGTCAGCAGGCGCGACTTCTTCTCCATCAGGTAGGAGCCGTCCAGGCCAGCGCTCAAGCGCCCGCCGCCCAGCACCATGCCGCCCCGCAGCGTCACTTCGATGCCTTGCGTCTTGGTCTCGCCAGCGTTGACCCAGCGGGTGTCGATCTGCTTGATGGCACCACTGCCGTCGCGGATGAAGTTTTCCGGGAACAGCGCGTAGTTGTTCAGGATGGTGGTCAGCGTGAAGCTTTGAATCGTGCCCTTGCGCTGGATGGTCCACCAGTCCAGCGTGGCGCTGAATTCGGCGATCGGCTGCCACACAAAGCCCAGGTTGGTCATCGTGCTCTTCTCGGGGCCGAGTTCGGCCTTGCCGCCGAACAGGGTGTTGAAGGTGATGGCCGTGCAACCCGGCGTGTTGTTGACGACGTTGCCCGGGCAGGTGGCCGGGTCGGGCACACCCGCGCCGGTGTAAGGCGACTCGGTGATGCCGTTGTAGAGCTGGTTGAAGGTGGGCACGCGGAAGCCGGTGCTGTAGGAGCCGCGCACCACCAGGCTTTCCAGCGGCGCAAACCGCAGCGACACCTTGGGGTTGGTGGTGCTGCCGAAGCCGCTGTACTGGTCGTAGCGGGCCGACAGGTTGACTTCCAGGCTCTTCACCACCGGCACGATCACTTCACCGAAGACCGCCTTCACGTCGCGCTTCTTGCCCGACAACGCGTTGATGTTGTCAAAGGCAGCGTTGAAGATCCAGGTGTTGATGTCGTTGGTGTTGACGTTCAGGTTGCCGTCGAATTTGTACTTTTCCTGGCGGAAGTCGACACCCACTGCGGCCAACACGTCGCCAGCCGGCAGTTTGTAGACCGAACCCGAGGCTTTGGCATCGACTGCGGTGGTGGTGTAGGTGCCGCCATACAGTGAGGTGCCGCGTGCCGAGATGGCGTCCAGGCCGGCCGTGGCCGCCGCGCTTTGCTGCTCGCCCGTCAGCAAGAAGGGGTTGAGCACGCCGGTGTTGATCAGGTTGGCCAGACCGACATAGTTGTGATAACCGTTGCCCAGCAACGACTTGCTCTTGCTGGATGCCTGCGAGACGCCAAAGCGGTAGTCCCAGTCGGCGAGGAAAGACAGGCTGCCATCGGCGCTCAACAGGAAGCGGCTGGTGTCGGTGGTGGTCTTGTATTCGCGCTGGCCGCAAGCCATGCAGCGCCAGCGGAAGGTCATCGGCAGGCCGTTGTTCACCGCCAATTCGGGGAAGGTGGCGGTCAGCGCGTTGAACACGCGGGCGTAACCGGCGCCGGTGCTGGGGTAGGCCAGGTTGCGGAAGGGGTTGGGCGTGGTGGTGCCGTTGGGCAGCGTGATCGTCGAGGTGGACGACGCCGAGCTGATCTGGTTTTCAGAGAACAGCTTGGCCGATTCCGATCGGCCGAACAGGTACTCGGCGGTGATGGTGGCACCGGCCACCTTGAAGTTGCCGCGTGTCACCAGGTTGGTGTTCTTCACGGGCTGCTGGATGACCACCGCACGGCCGGTGTCGTAGGCGCAACCGAACTGCGAAGCCGGGGCCGCCGCTGCGCTGTTCCAGAGCAGTTCGGCATACGGCCCCATGCCCGGCTGCGTGGCGCAACCGGCCTGACCCGGCAGGTCCAGGGTGTTGACGTTGGTGATGGTGGCGCCGTTGTACAGCGGGCCCACGCCATTACTGGCCTGGCCCGGGCGGGTCAACACGTTCTTGATGGTGGCCGTGCCGGTGTTGGCCATGAACAGCGTGGCGTAGGGCGTGCCGCGCGTGTCGGGCGAAATGCCCCGGTCGATCTGGAAGGTGTTGACGAAATCGCGCTGGCTGCCCTGCAGCATCTTCGCGTCGGTGACCGACAAGGTGGCCAGCAGGTTGTAGCCGTCGCTGTCGAGGTTGCCCAGGCCGCCGGCCAGTGAGGCGCGGTAGACATTGCCGCCGCCTTGCTGGGTGGTGTCGGACGAAGCCGCCGCGCGCAGGCCGGTGAAGTTGTTGCGCAGGATGAAGTTGATGACGCCGCCGACGGCGTCGGTGCCGTAGATGGACGAGGCACCGTCCTTCAAGATTTCCACCCGCTCGACGGCGGCCATCGGGATCTGGTTCAAGTCGACCACGCCGCCGTTCACGCCGTGCGACGCCACGCGGCGGCCGTTCAGCAGAATCAAGGTGGCGTTGGCGCCCTGGCTGCGCAGGTTGGCGCTGGTGCTGCCGTTGTTGCCGCGCGCCTGGCCCGCCACCACGTCGGAATTGCTGGCCAGGTTGTCCATGCCGTTGCCGTTGATGGTCAACGTCGCGATCAGCTGCTCGGCGTTCACGATGCCTTGCTGGTCCAACTCGGTCCGGCTGATGACTTGCAGCGGCAGGGCGCCTTCTACGGCGATGCGCTTGATGCTGGAGCCGGTGATCTCGATGCGCTGCGGCGCGGAAGATTGCGCCAGAGCGTGTGAGGCCAAACCCAGCAGCGCAAGGCTGCCAACGAGGGTCTTCATCTTTTTGTTCATGGGGGCTGTCTCGTCAGGTGGTGTCACACAAGCCTAAGCGACAGTGGGTGCCAAGGGGCGAACTGCGCAGCGCGAAAACAACACCGTCGCCAGCCCGCCACGACCGGCGGCCTTTCGGCGTGCGCGGTGGCACCGCCGCAAGGCCAGTCTGCCCGCTACAGTTGGACATGATCGAACATCTGCTGCTGACGACGACACGCGTCTCAACCTTCGATGGTGACCGCCTGATGACCGGCGCCAGCGGCTTTTTCTTCGCCCGCGACGACCGGCTGTTCCTGGTGACCAGCCGACATGTGGTGATCGACAAGCCGAGCAAACATTTCCCCAGCCGCATCGAGATCGAACTGCACACCGACGCCGGCAACCTGACGCAGTCCACGGGCCTGTCGGTACTGCTGTACCAAGACGGCAAAAGCGTCTGGCGCCAGGGCAAGGACGCGGGCGGCGAGATCGACGTGGCGGTGCTGGAGATCGACCGCCAGGCGCTGCCCGATGGCGTCTGCCTGCAATGCTTCACACCCGAGCATCTGCAAGGCCAGTTGCAAGAGGTGGAGGTGGGTTCTTCACTGCTCATCGTCGGCTTTCCGTTGGGCTTTCATGACGGGCTGCACCACCTGCCGGTGGTGCGGCAGGCGGCCATCGCTTCTTCCTTCGGCCTGCGTTTCCAGGGCATGGGCTATTTCCTGACGGATGCCCGCACCCACCGCGGCACCAGCGGCGCACCGGTGGTCATGCGCGTGCCCGGCCAGACCGGCGAGCTGCCGTGGAAGCTGTTGGGCGTGCACTCGTCGCGCATGGACGTGGGCACCCGCGACCTGAAGCAGGACGAGTCGCTGGGACTGAACTGCGCCTGGTATGCCGACATCCTGATGACGCTCACGTCGCGCGTGCCCGGCCCACTGGCCGATGAGCCGCTGGCGCCGCTTCAAGCGCTTGTGCAGGCCGCGCCGGTGGTGCCCGCTGCGCTGGACGGATCTGCCGCAGTGATGGAACCCGCGCCGGCCCCGTTGCCCCCTGCAATGCCACCGTGAAGCCCTGGCGCTGGATCCCCACGCTCTACTTCGGCGAGGGCCTGCCCTACGTCGTGGTGATGACGTTGGCGGTGGTCCTGTACAAGAACCTGGGCGTCTCCAACACCGAGATCGCGCTGTTGACCAGCTGGCTCTACCTGCCCTGGGTCATCAAGCCGCTGTGGGGCCCGCTGGTCGACCTGTTGGGCACCAAACGGCGCTGGATCGTGGCGCTGCAGTTCGTCATCGGCGCGGCCTTGGCGGGTGTGGCGCTGGCCGTGCCGGCACCGGGTTTTCTGCAGAGCACGCTGGTCATCTTCTGGCTGATGGCTTTTGCGTCGGCCACCCACGACATCGCCGCCGACGGCTTCTACATGCTGGCCTTGCCGCCCGGCACGCAGGCGGCCTTCGTCGGCGTGCGCAGCACCTGCTACCGGCTGGCGATGATTGCCGGCCAGGGCGGCCTGGTCTACCTGGCTGGGCGGCTGCAGGAAAGCCTGGGCGCCCCGGCGCTGGCTTGGGCATGGGTCTTCGGCGCGATGGCCTTGTTTTTCGTCGTGCTGGCCGCCTGGCACCAGTGGGCGCTGCCGCGCCCGGCCAGCGACCACGCAGTGCCGCGCGGCCCTCACTTCTGGCGCGATTTCGCAGCCGTTTTCGCGGCCTTCTTTCGCAAGCCTGAAATCGTCCGCATCCTGGCCTTCCTGCTGCTCTACCGCTTCGCCGAAGCGCAATTGCTGAAGCTGGTCACGCCTTTCATGCTGGACCCGGTCAGCGCAGGGGGCCTGGGCTTGAAGACCACCGATGTGGGCATCGCCTACGGCACGGTGGGCGTGACGGCGCTGACGCTGGGCGGCCTGCTGGGCGGCTGGGTCATCTCGCAAGGCGGGCTGAAGAAACTGCTGTGGCCGTTGATGCTTTGCATGCACCTGCCCAACACCGTGTTCGTCGCCTTGGCGCTGTGGCAGCCGAACAGCCTGCCGCTGGTCAGTGCGGCCATCGCGCTGGAACAGTTCGGCTACGGCTTCGGCTTCACCGCCTACATGGTTTATCTGCTGATGGTGGCCGGCGGCGTCGACGGATCAAATCCCAACAAGACCGCGCACTACGCGCTGTGCACGGGGTTCATGGCCTTGGGCATGATGCTGCCCGGCATGTGGGCCGGCTGGTTGCAAGCCAAGCTGGGCTACCTGAACTTTTTCATCTGGGCCTGCGTGGCCACGCTGCCTTCGTTTGCGGCGGCGGCCTGGGTGCGCATCCCGGCGGGCTTCGGGCGCAAGGCCGAATTTCCGACAGACCGATAGACCGATAGACAGCCAGACCCTTGGGAAGGATCCATTCCATGCGCATCACCATCATGGGCAGCGGCGGCGTCGGCGGCTACTTTGGTGCCCGGCTGGCGCAGGCCGGCTGCGACGTGACCTTCGTCGCGCGCGGCGCGCACCTGGCGGCACTGCGCGCCAACGGCCTGCGCGTGCTGAGCCCGCTGGGCGACATCCACCTGGAAACACCGCAGCTCACCGACAACCCGGCCGACGCCGGCAGCGCCGACCTGGTGCTATTCGGCGTCAAGCTGTGGGACACCGAAGCCGCAGCGGACAGCATCCGTCCCTTGATCGGCCCGCAGACGGCGGTCATCTCTTTCCAGAACGGTGTGGTGAAAGACGATTTGCTGCGCACCGCCCTGGGTGAGGGCGCGGTGGCCGGCGGTGTTTGCTACATCGCCGCCACCATCGCCGAACCCGGCGTGATCCGCCACACCGGCAGCATGCAAAAGCTGGTCTTCGGTGAGTTCAACGGCCAGCGCAGCCCGCGCCTGCGGGCCTTTGCGCAGGCTTGCGAGGCGGCCGGCATAACGGGTGAACTGACTGACCAGATCCGCCGCAGCCAGTGGGAGAAGTTCGTCTTCCTGGTCGGCCTGTCGGCCACCACCACGGCTGCGCGCGTGCCCATCGGCGTCATTCGCAACCACCCGCGTTCGCGCGCACTGCTGCACGACCTGATGGACGAGGTGGTGCAGGTGGCGCGTGCCGAGGGCGTGGACTTGCCGGCCGACTACGCCGCGCAACGCCTGGCTTTCGCCGACGGCCTGCCGGCGACGATGACGGCTTCCATGCACCACGACCTGCAACGCGGCGGGCGGCTGGAGCTGCGCTGGTTGAGCGGCGACGTGGTGGCGCGCGGCCTGCGCCTGGGCGTGCCCACGCCCTGCAACCGCACCATCGTGGATCTGCTGGCGGTGCATGCTGACGGCGCGCCCGCCGTGGCCCTGGGCTGACGCGCCGTGTGCCTGGCCGCGCTGGCAGTGGGTCAGAGCCCGCGCTTCCCGTGGGTGCTGGCGTCCAACCGCGACGAGTTCTTCCAGCGGCCCGCCGCGCCGTTGGCCTGGTGGCAGCCGCAATGCGTTGCCGCCGAGGTAGACCACGAGGTACTGAGCGGCCGTGACCTGTCGGCCGGCGGCACTTGGCTGGGCTTGACGCGCGGGGGTTTGCTGGCACTGGTGACCAACGTTCGCGAGCCCGGCCGCTTCGAACCCGCAGCGGCCACTCGAGGCGCGCTGGTGCTGCAGGCGCTGCGCCGCGGCAGGCCTGACGCTGACTGGCTGGCCGCCGTGTCCGCCGTGCCGCGCAACGGCTACAACTTGATCGTGGCCGACCTGGACACTGGCGAGGCTGCCTGGGCCAGCAACCGGGCTGCAGCACAGGGGCAAGCACAGGGGCAAGCGCGTGTGCTGGGTTCGGGGCTGTTCGGTTTGTCGAACGCCGCGCTGGACACGCCCTGGCCCAAGGTCACGCAACTCAAGCTGCGCCTGGGCGTTGCGGTGGCCGCTGCGCGTTCATCATCCGATTTGGCCGATGCCGCTTTCGCAGCCCTGGCCGACCGCCAGTTCGCGCCAGACGCCGCCCTGCCGGCCACCGGCATTCCGCTGGAACGCGAGCGCCAGTTGTCGCCGGCCTTCATCCGCGTGGATGCCCGCGAGGCCGGTGCCGGCGTGTACGGCACGCGCTGCTCGACGGTGGTCATCGTCGAGCAGCAAGGCGCACAGCGCCAGGTGCAGGTGATCGAACGCCGCTACGGCGAAGACGGCACCGTCAGCGGCGAGACGGCGGTGGCTTTCATGCTGGCCTGATCACACGGGCTGCGCTGAACAAGCGCAGGGGCTTGTAAGGCTCTGAGCTTTCGTCAAGGGGCACACTAGCGGCTGCGCTGTACCCACCTGAACAACCTGAGGTCCGTGAATGACAAGCAAGCAGCCCACCATCATCTACACGCTCACCGATGAAGCACCCCTGCTGGCGACTTGTGCTTTCCTGCCGATCATCAGCGCCTTCACCGCGCCGGCCGGTATCGAGATCGCGGCCGCCGACATCTCGGTGGCAGCGCGTGTGCTTTCCGAATTCCCCGCGTACCTGACCGAAGCGCAGCGTGTGCCGAACACGCTGGCTGAACTGGGCAAGCTGACCTTGCTGCCCGACACCAACATCATCAAGCTGCCCAACATCAGCGCTTCAGTGGCACAGCTGCAGGACTGCATCCGCGAGTTGCAAGGCAAGGGCTACAAGCTCCCCGACTACCCCGAGAACCCCAAGACCGACGAGGAACTGGCGTTGCGCGCGCGTTACTCGAAGTGCACCGGCAGCGCCGTGAATCCGGTGCTTCGCGAAGGCAATTCAGACCGCCGCGCGCCGCGCGCCGTGAAGGAATACGCCCGCAAGCACCCGCATTCGATGGTCGAGTGGGCCCAGGCCTCGCGGACCCATGTTTCGCACATGCACCATGGCGATTTCTACCACGGTGAAAAGTCGCTGACGCTGGACAAGGCGCGCGACGTCAAGATGGAATTGCTGACCACCAGCGGGCAGACCATCGTGCTGAAACCGAAGGTGGCGCTGAAAGACGGCGAGATCATCGACTCGATGTTCATGAGCAAGAAGGCGCTCTGCGAGTTCTACGAGCAAGAGATCGAAGACGCGCGGAAGTACGGCGTGATGTTCTCGCTGCACGTCAAGGCCACGATGATGAAGGTCTCGCACCCCATCGTGTTCGGCCACTGCGTGAAGATTTTCTACAAGGACGCTTTTGCCAAGCATGGCGCGCTGTTCGACGAG